>NZ_DBHLAR010000001.1:0-78549 GCF_057314075.1 Aggregatibacter sp.
TTGGGGGTTTTTGCTTTTGGGGTGTGTGGGAAAAAATAAAGTAAAGCGGAATATTTTAGAGTGGAACCTAAGTTAGCATAAAGGTTAGAGATAAAAGATAAGAAAAACCGCACTTAGATTTTTTATCTAAAGTGCGGTTTTTTTCTTTCCTATTTTACTGCTTTACCATTTTCTTTAACTGATACAAATAGGCTAACGCCTGTTTTGGACTTAATTCATCCGGATCTAATTCTTGTAACATATTCAATAACATCTCCTTATTTTCATCTTCTGCCTGATCAAATGCTAATTCACCTTGGCGTTGATTTAATAAACGAAGATCCAGAATCTGTTGGTTGGCGTTTTGCTGTGACAGTTTTTCTAATTGTGCCAATCTTTGTTTAGCGATCTTGATGACTTGTTGTGGCACACCCGCCAAAGCAGCAACCGCAAGACCGTAGCTTTTACTGGCAGCACCCTTTTGTACGGCATGCATGAAAGCGATAGTGTCATTATGCTCAATGGCATCTAAGTGAATATTGCCGATGCCTTGTACCTGTTCCGGTAGCACAGTGAGCTCAAAATAGTGGGTGGCGAATAAGGTTAAAGAACGGATTTTCTTCGCTAACCATTCGGCACAAGCCCAAGCAAGGGACAAACCGTCGTAAGTGGAGGTTCCACGGCCGATTTCATCAATTAACACCAAACTTTTGTCTGTTGCTTGATGCAGAATATTCGCCATTTCCGTCATTTCCACCATAAAGGTTGAGCGCCCTGAAGCGAGATCATCAGAAGCACCGATACGGGTAAAAATACGATCAACAGGGCCAATTATCGCACTGTCTGCCGGCACAAAACTGCCCATGTACGCCATTAAGGTAATCAATGCCGTTTGGCGCATATAGGTACTTTTACCACCCATATTCGGGCCGGTGATAATGAGGAAATGTTGCTGTTCGGTAAGCTCTGTTGGGTTAGCAATAAACGGTTCCTTCAATACTTGTTCCACCACAGGGTGACGGCCGTTTTGAATATGAATACCTGTTTTTTCCAAGAAGGTCGGCGCCACATAATTCAGGCTTTCCGCCCTCTCCGCTAAATTGGTGAGCACATCCAATTCGGCTAATGCCAAACCGGCAAGCTGTAAGTCACCCAAGTGCGGTAATAATTGGTCGAAAATTTCATCGTATAGCTGCTTTTCCAGCGCCAAAGAAGCGCCTTTTGCTTTCAACACCTTATCTTCATAGGTTTTCAATTCAGGAATGATATAACGTTCGGCATTTTTTAAGGTTTGACGACGCACATAATGAATCGGTGCTTTATGGGCTTGCCCCTGGCTAATTTGAATATAATAACCGTGCACCGCATTAAAACCGATTTTTAAGGTATCAATGCCGGTGTTTTCCCGTTCCCGCTGTTCCAGATCTTCCAAATAACGGGTGGCACCGTCGGCTAATTCACGCCACTCATCCAATTCGGCATTGTAGCCTGTCGCAATGACACCACCATCACGAATTAACACCGGTGGGCTGTCAATAATCGCCCGTTGTAACAGGTCAAATTGTGCCGAAAAATCACCTAGTTGCTGGTAAAGTGCGGTCATTTTGGCGGACGTTTTTTCAGCCAACTGATTTTTTATATAAGGAATCTGCTCCAATGCGGTACGCAAACGGGTTAAATCACGCGGACGGGCGGTGCGTAATGCCACGCGTGCCAAAATGCGTTCCATGTCACCCACTTGTTGCAAATAAGGTTGTAAATCCGCCACTAAATCCTGTTCTAAAATTGCACCAATGGCTTGTTGACGTTGAGTGAGTTTTTCTACATCGCAAATCGGTTGGTGAATCCAGCGTTTGAGCAAGCGACTGCCCATCGGGGTGACGCATTTATCCAATACCGCCGCCAACGTGTTTTCCGTCCCCCCCGCCAGATTTTGAGTGAGCTCCAGATTGCGACGGGTTGCGGCGTCCAACTGAATATTTTCGCTGTGTTGAATGAGATGAATGCTTTGAATATGGGGCAAGGCGGTGCGTTGCGTTTCGCGCGCGTATTGCAATAAACAACCGGCGGCACATAAACCCAGAATCGCTTTTTCCACACCGAATCCGCACAAGTCTTTGGTGTTAAATTGATGGCAAAGCTGTTGAATGGCGGTTTTTAGCTCGAATTCCCAAATAGGGCGACGACGCAAACCTTTAGCGTGTTCGATTAGCTGAAAATCAGCAAAATCCTCACAATAAAGCAATTCTACCGGCGAGATGCGTTGTAATTCCGTTTGCAAATCCGCTTTGGATTGCGGTTCGCATAGCTGAAAACGACCGGATGTCATGTCTAAGGTCGCCAAACCAAAATGATCTTTTTCCTGATACACCGCGGCAATGAGGTTGTCTTGCCGTTCCGGTAACAGCGCTTCATCGCTCACCGTGCCCGGCGTGACAATGCGCACAATTTGGCGTTCAACGGGGCCTTTCGCCGTATTCGGATCACCGATTTGTTCACAAATGGCGACAGACTCCCCTAACTGCACCAACTTCGCTAAATAGCCTTCCACTGCATGATAAGGCACGCCTGCCATGGGAATTGGTTGCCCTGCAGATTGTCCGCGTTTGGTCAGCGAAATATCCAACAGTGCGGAGGCGCGTTTTGCATCGTCGTAAAACAGCTCGTAAAAATCGCCCATGCGATAAAATAACAAAATATCCGGATTCTCCGCTTTGAGTTGCAGATATTGTTTCATCATCGGCGTATGCTGTTCGAAATTCTCTTTTGACATCATGGCGTTATCTTATTCCGGCGATTATTGGGCGATTTCTGTTGTTGAAGCACTTGGTTTACGGCGTTTGCCAATATTTTTACGATCTTGATGACGTTCTTTAGCTTTTTTAGTTGCTTTCTTTTGCGCTTCGCGTTTTTCTAATTTTTTCGCTTTTTGTTTTTTGCTGACGGTTTTGACTTCGCCGTCTTTCGGCGCTTTGGTGCGCGGTTCCAAACCTTCAATCACACGGGCTTTCAGCATTTCTTGGGTATAACGCTTAATTTTGCCCAGCAGACGATAATCGTGCGCTTCCACGAAAGACACTGCAGTGCCTTTTTTGCCGGCACGCGCGGTACGCCCAATGCGGTGCAAATAAGTATCGGCGCTGTACGGCAAATCAAAATTCATAATGTGGCTAACGTCATCAATATCGATACCACGCGCGGAGACATCCGTGGAGACCAACACTGTTACTATGCCATTTTTCAGTTTATCAATCGCATTATTGCGTTGGGTTTGCGCCATTTCGCCTTCCAAATACGTGCTGCGAATACCGCGTTTGCGTAGATTTTCCGCCAGTTCGCGCACATCTTCCCGACGGCGTACGAATACAATGCCCTTACTGACTTGCTCTTGCTCAATGAAACGCGCCAATAATTTGAATTTATGCGCATTGCTGTCAGCGTGATAATACCATTGCTGAATTTTCTTCCGTTCACGACGGCTCGGTTCCGCATCAATTTTTACCGGCTCGTTTAATGTGCGGTTGGCAAAATCTTCCAATAAATCGCCTTCAAGGGTCGCAGAGAACAACAACGTTTGCTTACGCCAACGGGTTTCTGCCGAGATTTTTTCCGCATCTTGTCCAAAACCCATTTGCAACATTCTGTCCGCTTCGTCAAAAATCAGAATTTCTACTGCGCGACAATCAAAATTTTCTTCTTTAATGTATTGCAACAAACGCCCCGGGGTCGCCACCACGATGTCTTGATTTTTATTGAAAATCTCGCCGTGATTTTGATACGCCACCCCACCGGTGATGGTTGCAATGCTGAGCTTGGTGAAGCAGGAAAGTTCTTCCGCCTGTTCCGCCACCTGCATGGCAAGTTCACGGGTTGGTGTAAGAATCAACACACGCGGTGCGCCCGGTTTACGGCGTCGATAATCCAATAGGTGTTGAATCGCCGGTAGCAAAAACGCGGCTGTTTTTCCGGTGCCGGTTGGTGCCGACCCGAGGACATCAAAGCCCTCCATCGCGACAGGAATGGTTTCCTGTTGGATGGTAGTAGGACGTTGGTAGCCTTTTTTCTGGAGGGCGTTGAGTAATTCAGGCTCGAGATCAAAATCTGCAAATTGAGTGAGGTTTGTCATTGGTATTTGTTGTTCATTAGCATTAAAATTGCGCCGAATTATACCGCACTTTACCGTTAAAGTGCGGTCCTTTTTGACGGTGTTTTCGATGAGTAATACGGCTTTTTGTTTTAAACAATTTCAGGTGAATCACGATCGCTGTGCCATGAAAGTGGGGACGGACGGTATTTTATTGGGCGCGTGGGCGGATGTGGTGCAGGCAAAACAGATATTGGATTTAGGTAGCGGCAGCGGCTTAATCGCCTTAATGTTGGCCCAACGCAGTTGTGCCGAAAGCCGAATTTGTGCCGTGGAAATTGATCACGCGGCGGCACAACAAGCCTGTGAAAATGTATTAATTTCACCGTGGAAGAATAAAATTCAGGTATATCAGCAGGATATAGATAGTTTTTGTACTCAAACAGCAAAGCGCTTCGACTTGATTGTCGCCAACCCGCCCTATTTTCAAACAGGGGTAGATTGTCGTAACGAGGAGCGGAATACAGCCCGTTATTTTGCCTCACAGAGTCATTTACATTGGTTAGAGACCGCTGCTGCTTGCTTGGCTCCAAAGGGAAAAATCAGTTTTGTGTTACCTTTTGACGCAGGAAAAACTTTGCTAAAAAGCACCGCACTTTATTGTGTTGCGCGTTGTGATGTCATTACTAAGCAAGGTAAAGTGCCACAACGTATGTTGCTGACCTTTGCTACACAACCGCAAACATTGCGACATGACAAATTGATTATCTACGACACCCAGAATCAATATCACGCCGATTTTGTTACATTGACGCAGGATTTTTATTTGAACTTCTAAAAACATCATAAAAAAACACCGCACTTTTAAAGAAAGTGCGGTGTTTTTCTTTGTTTCTTAGGCCTGTTTCATTAATTTCGTCCAGTTGTAATAACCGTATAACGAGTTCAATAAATAGGCACTATACATTAAATACATGGCTGGGGTTTCCGCCCATAAGGCAATGGAAAGGATATTTAACAAAATCCATAAAAGCCATTGTTCACGGTAGCGTAAAATCATCAATAATTGGGCTGAAACTGTAATCACGGTGGTTAAACCGTCTAATCCGGTGGAGCTGCCGCCTGCCGCATTAAGGGCTTGCACGAACAATAACGTACCGACAATCACTGTGGTGGCAAGGATGAGCCAGCCTTGCAGCGTCAGTGATTTCGCAATAACGCTTTCTGCACCGCTCTTTTCTTGTTGCATGTGGGTTTTCCACATGAAGTAACCAATAAATTGCGCCGGCAAATACACATAAAGTACTGTATTCATTTCCCCAATAAAATTAGCGCCCCATGCTACATAAAAATAGGTGTAGGCGAAAATCAAACCAAAAAAGTAGTTACTGATTTTTCCTTTACTGACAAACACCACGCAAATTACGCCGGCAATACCGGAAATCATAGCTAGGGGCGATTGTGGATCTAATATGAAAGCAACAATTTGTGCGGCAATAAAGAGAAATAGCCAAAACACTTCAAAAGGTTTCCAATCGGAAAAAAGTTCTTGTTTTACTTGATGTAAATACGGTTGTAGATTCATAGTTACCTCACAAATGGGATAAAGTGCGGTCATATTAGAAAGTATTTTTTAGAATGTAAAGGATTTGCTACTTTTTTGTGTTGTTTATCACAAAAAAGATGTTGTTACGTTAAACATGAATGGGCCGTATCATTTCTTTTTCATCGTAACAGGGCTAAAATAACGCCTTTTTATCAGTAGAGAGAACATCATGACTTTTGTGGTTGGGCAGCGTTGGATCAGTGAAACGGAAAATAATTTAGGCTTGGGAGTCATTCGTGCCGTGGATTTTCGGCAAGTGACAATTGATTTCCCAGCAGCACAAGAACAACGTATTTATTCGGTACAAAATGCGCCGTTAAATCGTGTGCAATTTCGTATCGGTGATTTGATTCAGCATGTGGAAGGCTGGCATGGTGAAGTGCTCAATGTGGCAGAAAATAATGGCTTGCTGTTTTATTTGGTGCAACAAGAGGACAAGGAAGACCGTGTTGTCAGTGAAATGGAATTGGCTCATCGCATTTCTTTTTGTCGACCGCAAGAGCGCTTGTTTTCCGCACAGATTGATCGTAATGACCATTTCGTGTTGCGTTACCAAGCGTTGCAATACCAAAAAGCACAATTTCAGTCGCCCTTACGCGGCTTACGCGGTATCCGCGCCGGGTTAATTCCTCATCAATTACACATTGCGAAAGAAATCGGGCAGCGCATTGCGCCACGTGTGTTGTTGGCCGATGAGGTGGGTTTAGGTAAAACCATTGAAGCCGGCATGATTTTGCAGCAGCAATTATTTGCCGAGAAAGTGCGCCGAGTGTTGATTATCGTGCCGGAAACACTACAACATCAATGGTTGGTGGAAATGCTGCGTCGTTTTAATTTGCACTTTTCGTTGTTTGATGAAGAACGTTGCGCTGATTTTGCCGCAGCAGAAGAGCGGGAAGAAGTGAATCCCTTTACGACCGAATCACTGATTATTTGTGCCTTGGATTGGTTGGTACAGCATCCACAACGTGTACAACAACTCTTGGCGGCTGAATTTGATATGTTAATTGCCGATGAAGTGCATCATTTGGTGTATGACGAAGTGAATCCAAGTTTGGAATATCAACTGGTGCAACAACTCACGCAACAAATTCCTGCCGTGTTATTGCTCACTGCGACGCCGGAACAACTTGGGCAACAAAGCCATTTTGCCCGTTTAAATTTATTGGACCCACATCGTTTCCACGACTATCAGGCCTTTTTAAGGGAACAGCAAAATTATCAGCCTATTGCTGAAGCCACAAAGACATTACTGGAGAATCGCCCATTAAATGTGGATGAAAAGCGCACGATTTCCTTGTTGTTGGAGAAGTCGATTAATTTTGAAACCGGCAAGGCGAAGTTAATTCAACAGCTTATTGACCGTCACGGCACAGGGCGTGTATTTTTCCGAAATACCCGTCAAAGCGTGCAGGGCTTCCCGAAAAGGGTGTATCACCCTATTACCTTATCTCAACCGAAGCAATATGAAAATGCAGTGAAAGCGCTCCTCGCCTTTGGCGAAAATCCGTTGCAATGTGCGCTTTATCCTGAACATTTTCTGCGAGAACTTAACGCTAATATGGCATGGTGGGAATTTGATCCGCGCGTGCAATGGCTCATCGATTTTTTAAAACAACATCGACAGGAAAAAGTGTTGGTGATTTGTCGTTATGCCGAAACGGCAATTCAGCTGGAACAAATTTTGCGTGAAAAAGAAGGCATTCGTAGTGCGGTATTCCACGAAAAAATGTCTATTGTGGAACGCGATCGTGCGGCGGCATATTTTACCCAACAAGAAAATGGTGCACAGGTGCTACTCAGTTCCGGAATCGGCTCTGAGGGGCGAAACTTCCAATTTGCTTGTCATTTGGTGCTGTTTAATTTGCCGGAAAATCCTGATTTGTTAGAGCAGTGCATCGGGCGTTTGGATCGCATTGGACAAACGCGAGAAATTCAAATTTATCAGCTGTATTTTGCCGACAGTGCGCAAGCCGTGTTGGCAGACTGGTATCATTTAGGCTTGAATGCCTTCAATGAAACGTGCCCGATGGGCGCTTTATTATTCGAACAGTTTGCCGAAGTATTGCAAAAAACATTGAAAAATCCGATCGCACTTGACGCTCGTCAGGACTTAATTGAGCGTACTCAAGAGGAACGGCTACGTCTGAAACAGCTGTTGGAGCAAGGGCGTGATTTGTTGTTGGAGCTCAACTCTAACGGTGGCGAGGCGGCGAAGCAGCTGGCAAAAGACATTGCCGAGCAAGACGGCAGTCAAGAGTTGGTCAATTTCGCCTTGAATCTGTTTGATGTTATCGGTGTGGAACAGGAAGATTTAGGTGAGCAATCCATTGTCATTACGCCCACAGGTACGATGCTTATGCCGGATTTCCCGGGCTTGAAAGAGGAAGGGGGCACGGTCACTTTCGACCGTCAACTGGCGTTGGCGCGTGAGGAGTTGGAGTTCCTCACTTGGGATCATCCGATGATTTACCACGGCATTGATTTAATTACATCCGGTGATATTGGAAAAAGCGCCGTGGCGTTGTTGATGAATAAAAATCTGCCATCAGGCACGCTGTTACTGGAGTTGGTTTATGTGGTAGAAAGCCAAGCGCCACAAGGGTTACAATTAACCCGATTCTTACCGCCGACACCAATTCGCCTGTTGCTGGATAATCGCGGTAATGATTTGGCACCGCAGGTGGCATTTGACACATTACAACGCAAATTGAAGCCGATGGAACGCAATGTGGCGAATAAAATTGTGAAAATGCTGCGTCCGAGCATTGAAGGGCTGATTGCCCAAGGGGAGCGTTTGGTGGTGGCGCAAAGTGAGCAGATTATTAATGCCGCACAGCAAGAAGCCGAGCAGCAATTGGATGCAGAACTCAACCGATTAATCGCGTTACAAAAAGTGAATAAAAACATTCGCACCGATGAAATTCACACGTTAGAACGTCAACGCACCCAAATTTTACAGCTGTTACAACAGGCAACCTGGCGTTTAGATTGCTTGCGTGTGATTGTGAGCAATAAGGAATAAACATGGCCCTGATTGAATATAATCCGCCGCAAGAACCTTGGCTGGATTTAGTGTATCGCGATGATTACATCGCCGTAGTGAATAAGCCGAGCGGCTTGCTTTCAGTGCCGGGCAATCAGCCGCAATATTACGACAGCGCAATGTCGCGAGTGAAAGAAAAGTACGGTTTTTGTGAACCGGCACATCGACTCGACATGGCCACCAGCGGCATTTTGTTGTTTGCTTTGAGTAAAGCGGCAGATCGCGAGTTAAAACGCCAATTTCGTGAACGTGAACCGAAAAAATATTATCAAGCGCTGGTTTGGGGGCATGTGGAACAAGATCATGGGGTTGTGGAGTTGCCGCTGATTTGCGACTGGGAAAATCGCCCTCGCCAAAAAATTTGCTTTGAACGAGGCAAAAGAGCGGTCACTTTTTACGATGTTTTACAACGTTACCCCAATAATACGACACGCGTAAAGCTTACGCCGATTACAGGGCGTTCCCATCAATTACGCCTACACATGCTGGCACTTGGGCATCCGATTTTAGGTGATAAATTCTACGCACATCCGCAAGCCAAGGCCTTGTCTCCTCGCCTCTGCTTGCACGCGGAAAGCCTGCAGATTCAACATCCGATTACCGGAGAAACGATGGAATTCACCGCACCGGTCGGTTTTTAATAAAAAAAGTGCGGTGAAAAAATAAAGTATTTTTTCACCGCACTTTAATTGGATTCAACGATAAGCTGAGCTTATAAAATCACGTCTAATTTGTCATAAGCACGACGGGCTTTTTCTAAGGCTTTTTCAACACTGATGTCGCGCGCCAAAATTACCCCTAAACGACGATGACCATTCACTTCACCTTTACCAAAAATGCGCAAGTTGGTTTGCGGTTCGGCAAGTACTTGTTCTAAGTTAGCAAATTGTACTTGGTTGGATTTACCTTCTACCACAATGGCTTTGGAGGAGGACGGGCTGATGAAATCGATGCTTGGAATCGGCAAGCCTAAAATGGCGCGCGCGTGCAAGGCGAACTGAGATAATTCTTGTGAGATCATGGTCACCATACCGGTATCATGTGGGCGAGGGGAGACTTCGTTAAAAATCACGTCATCGCCACGCACGAACATTTCTACCCCGAAAATCCCACGACCACCCAATGCACCGGTGATTTTCTCCGCGATGTCCTGCGCTTTTTTCAATGCGGTTTCCGACATGGCTTGAGGTTGCCAAGATTCACGGTAATCGCCATCGATTTGAATATGCCCGATAGGGGCAAGGAATGAGGTGCCATTCACATGGCGCACCGTGAGCTGGGTAATTTCGTAATCAAATTGAATGAACCCTTCCACAATGACGCGCCCTGCACCGGCACGTCCGCCTTCTTGAGCGTAATCCCATGCCGATTGGATTTGAGCGAGGGTGCGAATGACGCTTTGCCCATGACCGGAGGAGGACATAATCGGTTTAACCACGCAAGGAACACCGATTTTTTCGACCGCACTTTTGAAGTCGTCAAAGTTATCTACGAATTCATAAGGTGAGGTTGGCAAGCCTAATTCTTCCGAGGCTAAACGACGAATGCCTTCACGGTTCATGGTCAGTTTCGTGGCTTTGGCGGTCGGGATAACGGTGAACCCTTCTTGTTCCAGTTCAAGTAAAGTATCGGTGGCGATAGCTTCCACTTCCGGTACGATAAAATCAGGACGTTCCTTTTCCACAACGGCGCGTAATGCCGCGCCATCCAACATGGAAAGGGTGTAAGCACGGTGTGCCACTTGCTGTGCAGGCGCGTTTTCATAGCGATCGACTGCAATCACTTCAACACCTAAACGTTGTAATTCAATGACAACTTCTTTGCCCAATTCCCCTGCACCAAGCATCATTACTTTCAGTGCTTTTGGGGTTAATGGCGTGCCGATGGTGGTCATAAGGGCTCCTTATTGTTTTAGTAAGCTTTCATCCAAGGTTAAATCTTCGTTTTTATTCACACCGATACCGCGCGCTAATACGTTTTGCGCGATTTGATGTGCTTCGTCCAAAGAATGTTCGGTGTATGTACCACATTGGTATTCATTGAGCTCAGGGATTTCTCGTTGATTTTTTACATTGAGAATATCTTGCATGGAGGCCGCCCACGCTTGTGCCACTTGGGTTTCATTCGGATTACCGATTAAGGACATATAAAAACCGGTGCGGCAGCCCATCGGCGAAATATCAATAATTTCGACATCTTGACTATTAAGATGATCACGCATGAAGCCGGCAAATAAATGTTCTAGTGTGTGAATGCCTTTCGGTGGCAAATTTTCCTTATTGGGAATGGTAAAACGCAAATCAAAAACCGTGATGTTATCTCCTTTTGGAGTTTGCATTATTTTGGCGATTCGCACTGCGGGCGCATTCATACGAGTGTGATCTACTTTAAAACTATCAAGTAATGGCATTTTATTTTCCTCAAATGGAGTGATTTTTGTTTATAAAATAGTCAATTGAGACTTTTTTTGAGATTTTTGCAAATTATTCCCGAACTTTTTCCGTTATACTGCTGTCAGAGTTAACAAGCAACTTGCAGTTGTTTTAATAAAATTGGTTCCTTAGGTTATTCGCCTCTCCTTGTGAGAGGCATTTTTTTTTGCCATTCTACAGGAAAATCCCAGCGTTACAGAATAGCGACGCCAAAAAATAGCAAAAAAACGTACCGCACTATTTTGCCCACTGTCATAAAGATTAAACAGCGTAGCCAATTTAATCGCAACCACCCTGCCACGGCGCAAAATAAATCACCGATGATCGGTAACCAGCTAAAAAATAACACCACACTGCCGTAACGTTGTGTTTTTGCTAATACCCAAGTGAGTTTTGCATTTTGTAGCGGTGTATTAAAAGTAGGAAGCCAGCGCCCAAGCGCATAGGTAGTCAGACTGCCCAGCGTGTTTCCGATAACAGCAATCCATAATAGGCTTTGAATATCCAAAGAAAAATAATGGGAACCCGTCCATAAGCGTGGTGTGACGAGGGTGAGAAAAATAATTTCAGAATTGCCTGGAAGCACAGTAGCGCTGAGAAAAGCGCTGGCGAACATCATCCATAGTCGATGCTCGTCTAGCAGTGCAAGCCATCCCTCCCAACTAAAAAGATCAAACATGACGAAATGCGTGAAAAATAAGTGCATAGGTCATTTTCATGATCTTTCTTGATTGCCTGTCTTTAATCACTAATTACCTCGTATTAATTTGTTGACCCTCACATCAAACACGTCCATTCCTGCGCTTAATCCGGCTTGGATGCCAAAATCGCCGTCTTCAAATACTAAGCAACGTTGCGGTTTAGCTTGAATCAGTTCTGCACAACGTAAAAACGTATCCGGTGCCGGTTTATGATGTTGAATGTCTTCGGCGGTTACAATAGCGGAGAAATATTTCTCAAAATCGAATTTGTCTAGCAAAATCTTTGCAATAGGGCGGTGAGAGCCCGTGCCTAATGCCAACGGTTTTTTATTATAAAAGGCGCGAACAATATTGGCGGCGGGCAACAATGTGGCATGTTGCATAATCAGCTTTTTGCCATATTCTCTTTTTAATTCAATGACATCGTCTAATTTATCTAGCGGCATGGCATAGCGTTTCATCATTTCTACAGCAATCTCTTTCACCGGCGCACCACTCATTTCATATAATAAGTTGCCATCAAAAGGATAACCGAAATGTTGTCCGACCATTTCCCATGCTTTGGCGTGGCTGGGCATGGTGTCGATGACCGTGCCATCCATATCAAAAATTAAACCGTCATACTGATTTATTACTTCATTATCTAACATGTTGCTTTCCGAATTACTTTAATAAAATGAGAGGGGGAGTTATTTTGCTACAATTTTGTGATCAATGCACCGTTTAATTCATGGCGATTCAGTTATACTTGGGCAACTTTTTTGAGAGTGAGCGAATGGATCTTCAACAACGACTTTGGGCATTTCAGGTCCGAGAATTAATTGACGAACATATTGTGCAAACGGTATTGAATGTACGTTGGCATTTGCAACAACGCTGGCAGGTGGATGTTGAAACCGAGCAGGTAAAAATGATGTTGGTGCATATTGCCAGTGCCTTGGGGCGGATTCAACGTGGCCATCGAGCTTCGCCGTTGTATGACGATTTTTTGGCAGAAATTCAAAGTGCGGTGGTTTTTCCGCAAGTTTTACAGATTCACCAAAAGATATTGAAATTAATTCCGTTGGCGATTCCTGAAGAAGAACAAACGTATTTTCTGGCAAATGTATATGGATTAGTATTGGATCAGCCACACGTGTTAGAACGGTTTCGTTAAAAATACACGAAAAAATGACTGCACTTTTGGTTGTTCTAGAAAATGAGTTGGAAATTATAAATAAGTGAAATGGCGCACCCGAAAGGATTCGAACCTTTGACCGCTCGGTTCGTAGCCGAGTACTCTATCCAGCTGAGCTACGGGTGCGTAGTTGACGTTTAATTTGCTCAGACCATTTTAAACAATAGAGTCGATTTAAAATGGCGCACCCGAGAGGATTCGAACCTCTGACCGCTCGGTTCGTAGCCGAGTACTCTATCCAGCTGAGCTACGGGTGCGAGACAAATTAAACAAATGGCGGTGAGAGAGGGATTCGAACCCTCGATGGAGTTTTTGACCCCATACTCCCTTAGCAGGGGAGCGCCTTCAGCCTACTCGGCCATCTCACCACAATCGGTTTGTGGGCGGTATAATACGGGTTTATGACAATAAGTCAAATTATTTTTTCCGAAAAGTGCTTGAAATCAAGTTAGTTGTGCGATTTCTCGACAACTCCAAGTTTCGTATTCACAGATTATTTCCCGCGTAAAATTGCCCGTAAATTGGCGATATGGTTTTGCGTTTTTGCCTGTTGCTGTTCGGCACTTAATGGCGGTTTATCCCGTTCCCATTGCAAATCATCTTCCGGTAATTCTAGCAAGAATCGACTTGGTTCCGGGCGAATCAATTCGCCGAACTGGCGTCGCTCTTTGCACAGAGAAAACCACAGATTCTGCTGCGCACGAGTAATACCCACATACGCCAAACGGCGTTCTTCTTCCACATTGTCTTCATCAATGCTGGTTTGATGCGGCAAAATACCTTCTTCCATGCCGATTAAAAACACATACGGAAATTCCAGCCCCTTAGAGGCATGGAGCGTCATTAATTGTACCTGATCGCTATCATCTTCCTCTTCGCCCCGTTCTAACATATCGCGCAACGTTAAGCGGGTGACGATTTGGTTCAGATTCATTGGCTCGTTAAATTCATCGCCTTTGAGCATATCAGCAACCCAATCAAACAGCGTTGCCACGTTTTTGCTCTGCATTTCTGCCGCTTTTGGGCTGGTGGCGTATTCATACAAATATTCTTCATAATGTAACGAAGCCAGCATGGCGCGCACGGCGCGTTCAGGTTCGGAACGTTGTATTTCGTCATTCAATTCCACAATCCAACGGGCGAATTTTTGCAAGGCATCATAGGCTTTTGGGGTAACCCGTTGAATCAGCTCAAAATCAAAAATCGCTTCAAATAAGCTGACATGTTTTTCTTGTGCCAGTGAACCCAATTTTTCCAGTGTTGCCGTACCGATTTCCCGTTTTGGCGTATTCACAATGCGCAAAAATGCCGCATCATCATCTTGATTCACCACCAAACGCAAATACGCCATCATGTCCTTAATTTCCGCGCGGGAGAAAAAGGATGTGCCACCGGAGATTTTGTATGGAATACGGTTTTGCATCAGAATTTTTTCCAGCAAGCGCGATTGGTGATTACCACGATACAAAATGGCATAATCACGATAATGGGTTTTAGCGATAAACCGGTGAGCAATCAACTCACCTACCACTCGTTCCGCCTCATGTTCTTCGTTTTTCGCTTCAATAATTTGTAACTTTTCCCCTTCGCCTAAATTGGAAAAGAGTTTTTTGTCGAAAACATGATCATTGTTATCGATGAGGATATTGGCGCAATGTAAAATGCGTTGGCTAGAACGGTAATTTTGTTCCAGTTTAATCACCCGTAACGCCGGAAAATCATCGCGTAATCGCACCATATTCTGTGGTCGTGCGCCACGCCAAGAATAAATGGATTGATCGTCGTCACCTACCACGGTGAAACGTGCACGATCGCCCACTAACAACTTAATCAACTCATATTGACTGGTATTGGTGTCTTGGTATTCATCGACCAACAGATAGCGAATTTTCTCCTGCCATTTTGACCGCACTTCTTCGTTCTGTTTGAACAGTAGGGTCGGCAACATAATCAAATCATCAAAATCCAAAGCATTGTAAGCACGTAGTTGCTTGTTATAGCGGTCATAACAATGCGCGAAGGTTTTTTCTTGATTATCACATGCCAATGTCAACGCTTGTTGTGGACTACATAAGTCATTCTTCCAATTAGAAATACGATTAATTAGCGCGCGTAGTAACTCTTTGTCTTCTTGCAATAGATCAGCGGTGAGCTCTTTTAACAATGCCATTTGATCATGTTCATCAAACAGCGTCATGTTCGCTTTTAAACCTAAGTGCTTGTATTCACGTTTAATAATGTCAAACCCGAGAGTGTGAAAGGTGGATACAATTAGCCCTTTGGAGGATTCCTTACCAATAGAATGCGCCACACGTTCTTTCATTTCGCGTGCGGCTTTATTGGTGAAAGTGACAGCGGCGATTTGCTTTGGAAGATAACCGCACTTACCAATGAGGTGAGCGATTTTGTTGATGATGACGCGCGTTTTTCCAGAGCCTGCACCCGCCAAAACGAGGCAGGGGCCGGACACATATTCCACGGCTTGTTGTTGTTGCGGATTGAGTTTCATAGTCATTGATTATTCACTTTGCGACCACGCATAAGGCAGTAGTGCTGTATCCAATAGAAAAGACAACGGCACATCCAAAATTGGCAAGCCCCAGCGCGTTGCCATCTCGACATCATATTTCGTGCCGGCATAGGCACTATAAGGTTCCGTTGGATCCACCAGCTTTACCACGGTACCACAGGCGCTTGTGGTGAAAAGTGCGGTCGAAAAAAGCAGTGTTTTTAAGAGTTGAAATTTCATAAGCGGGCGGATTTTACACCAAATAAGAAAAGATGTGGAAAGGTTTGCACAAGATTATTCGGGCAAAAAAATTGCGCCGTTGGTTTTCCTTCGGCGCAATAAAATTTAAGTTACATTACATTAGAAACGGTAAGATGCATTGGTGCTGAAGGTATTACCTTTAACATTTTCACCATCAAATTTGTGACTAGTACGTAAATATTCCAAACCTAATTCAAAATTTGGTGCTAAGTTCGCTTTTACACCTGCACCTAAACCATAACCGGCTTTTGTTTCGGTAGTTTTGATTACTAGTCCATCGTAGTGATCTGTTGCATCAAATTTTACGATTTCAGCACTTACTTTTGCATAAGGCAACACTGATGGGGTCGCACGGTAGCCAAGCAAATAGCCCACACCTAAACGGCCTTTTTGTTGTACTTTAGTGTCAGCGTTGTCGACTAATGTTGAATTGTGTGGTTTGAACTTACCTTCAATGATACCCACAACGTTTTGGCCATGGTTGAAACCATAGTCCGCAATTAAATCTACGTTTGAGATGCGTTTTGCATCTTCGTATTTGGTTGTACCTACGCCAACACCTACACCGAAACCGGTGAAATCAGATGCGACTGCTGAAGTTGAAGCAAGAACAACCGCGCTAAGTGCTAAAAGTGTTAATTTTTTCATGAGACCCTCTGTCTGATTGAGTTAAAAAACGGCTTGAGTATAGGCATTTTTTCTATAAGGATCAAGATCCTTTGGCAATTTCTCGGATCCTTCAAGACAAAGTGCGGTACGTTTTTTCGGTATTTTTTAATCCCTTTTTTCAGAGGGATTCCCCATGCGCCCTTGCGCGATTTTCGCTATAATGCGACAACATTTTATCAACATCATGAGATGATTATGGCTCAAATTGCTGCAAATCCCCTTGTCCTCGTGGACGGTTCTTCTTATTTATACCGTGCCTTTCACGCTTTCCCTCCGCTTACCAACTCCAACGGTGAACCGACAGGCGCCATGTATGGTGTGCTGAATATGTTGAAAAGCTTGATTTCACAGGTTCAGCCAAGCCACATTGCGGTAGTGTTTGATGCCAAAGGGAAAACCTTCCGCGATGAAATGTTTGAGCAATATAAATCTCATCGTCCGCCGATGCCGGACGATCTACGTAAACAAATCCAGCCCTTGCATGACATGATCCGCGCGTTGGGGATTCCGCTGTTGGTGGTGGAAGGTGTGGAAGCGGACGATGTGATCGGCACATTGGCATGCCAGGCGTCGCAAAATGGGCAGAAGGTGCTGATCAGTACCGGCGACAAAGACATGGCGCAGCTGGTGGACGACAATATTATGTTGATTAACACCATGAACAACAGCCTGCTGGATCGTGATGGCGTGATTGAAAAGTACGGCATTCCGCCGGAGTTAATTATTGATTATTTGGCGTTGATGGGCGATAGCGCTGACAACATTCCGGGCGTATCGGGCGTAGGTGAAAAAACAGCATTAGGGCTTTTACAGGGCATCGGCAGTATGGCACAAATTTATGCCAATCTGGATAAAGTCGCCGAACTGCCGATTCGTGGGGCGAAGAAACTCGGTGAAAAATTGCTTGCTGAAAAAGACATGGCGGATTTGTCCTACGCGTTGGCAACCATCAAAACCGACGTGGCATTGGCATTTTCCCCACAAGAACTCGCCCTCGGTGACAGCAATAATGATGCATTAATCGAATATTTCGGGCGGTATGAATTTAAACGCTGGCTAGGCGAGGTGATGAACGGCACCAGTTCCGTAACGCAACCGACGCAATCGGTGAAAATGAATCCTTATCAAGCGACGCCGGCGGTCAAAACCGATGAAAGCGCGGTTGAAAATTCCGTTAAATTTAAGATTGACCGTAGCCGCTATGAAAATATTCTGACTGAAGCGGATTTAGCCCGCTGGGTGGAAAAATTACGTGCCGAGAAACTGATTGCGGTGGATACGGAAACCGACGGGCTGGATTATATGTCCGCTAATTTGGTTGGCGTGTCTTTTGCGTTAGAAAATGGTGAAGCGGCGTATTTACCGTTGCATTTGGATTATCTCGGCGCGCCAAAAACGCTCGAAAAAAGCACCGCACTTGCCGCTCTCAAACCCATTTTAGAGAACCCGAATATCGGTAAAATTGGGCAGAATCTCAAGTTTGATATGACCATTTTTGCCCGTAACGGCATTGCATTGCAGGGCATTGAATTCGACACCATGTTGCTTTCTTACACCTTGGACAGCACCGGTCGGCACAACATGGACGACTTAGCGAAACGATATCTCGGGCACCAAACCATCGGCTTTGAGGACATTGCCGGGAAAGGGAAAAATCAGCTGACGTTCAATCAAATCCCGCTAGAGCAAGCAGGCGAATACGCGGCGGAAGATGCCGACGTGACCATGAAATTGCAACAAGTGTTGTGGGAAAAACTTCAGTCGCAACCCAGTTTGGTAGAACTTTATCAATCCATCGAGTTGCCGTTGCTCGGCGTATTGTCGCGCATGGAGCGTTGTGGCGTGCTGATTGATTCTGATGCGCTGTTCTTGCAGTCCAACGAAATTACCGAAAGATTGACCGCACTTGAAATGCAGGCGCATGAATTGGCAGGACAACCGTTCAATTTGGCGTCCACGAAACAGTTGCAAGAAATTCTGTTCGATAAACTCGGCTTGCCGGTGCTGCAAAAAACCCCGAAAGGCGCGCCGTCCACCAATGAAGAAGTGTTGGAGGAATTGGCGTACAGCCACGAATTGCCGAAAGTGTTGGTGGAACATCGCGGTTTGAGCAAACTGAAATCCACTTACACCGACAAATTGCCGCAAATGGTGAACCCGCAAACCGGGCGCGTGCACACCTCTTATCATCAAGCTGTGACGGCAACCGGGCGGCTTTCTTCCAGTGATCCGAATTTGCAGAATATTCCGATTCGTAACGAGGAAGGGCGCCGCATTCGTCAAGCCTTTATTGCGCGCGACGGTTATAAAATTATCGCTGCCGACTATTCCCAAATTGAGCTTCGTATTATGGCGTATTTGTCCAACGACGCAGGTTTGATTAACGCGTTTGCACAAGGCAAAGACATTCACCGCTCCACCGCGGCGGAGATTTTCGGTTTGCCGTTGGAACAGGTGACGAGCGAACAACGCCGCAACGCGAAAGCCATTAACTTCGGTCTGATTTACGGTATGTCCTCTTTCGGGCTTTCCCGTCAGCTTGGGATTTCCCGCGCGGATGCGCAACGTTACATGGATTTGTATTTCCAACGTTACCCGGGCGTGCAAACCTTTATGCACGACATCCGTGAAAAGGCGAAAGCGCAAGGCTATGTGGAAACCTTGTTCGGCCGCCGTTTGTATTTGCCGGAAATCAATTCTTCCAACGCCATGCGTCGTAAAGGCGCGGAACGGGTGGCGATTAACGCGCCGATGCAAGGCACCGCCGCCGACATCATCAAACGCGCTATGATTAAGCTAGATGAAATTACGCGCGACGATCCGGATATTCACATGATCATGCAGGTGCATGACGAATTGGTGTTTGAAGTGCGGTCAGAAAAAATCGCGTTTTTTAGCGATCTCATCAAACAACACATGGAAGCGGCTGCTGAGCTTGTGGTACCACTGATTGTGGATGTTGGCGTGGGCGAAAATTGGGACGAAGCCCACTAACGTTAAGGAGAGAGCATGGCACACAAAATTATCCGTAGTGCAGATTTCACCGCTACCTGTGCGTGGGGCGGTTTGGATATTACCGAAATGAATGGCATCAGCGTGCGTTTGCATTGGACAAATGAGCCTTACAAATGGCATATCAATGATGGCGAGGAAGTCTTTGCGGTGATGGACGGCGTGGTGGAAATGCACTACAAAGAGCGCGGCGAAGCCAAAAGCGTATTGCTAGAAACCGGCGATATTTTCTACGCTGGCATCGGCACCGAACACGTCGCCCACCCACAAGGCGAAGCACGGATTTTGGTGATTGAAAAGGCGGGGAGTATTTGAAAATAAAAAGTGCGGTTGGTGTAAAACATTTTTAAAATCAACCGCACTTTCTTGATTATCTTGCCAATAGTTTTTGATAAATCGCCATAATCTATGAAGCAAATTAAATGAACAATTAAAGCGCCTGTTTCACCGCCACATCCAATCCTGCTGTTGGACGGCCAAGCAATTTCTCAAGGGTTTTGTCTTCGTAGAATAATGCACCGTTTGACGCATCTACATCCCATTGTGCAATTAAGCCTGCAAAGCCCGCGTCTAAGCCTGCTTGAACAAGCGCAGCAGCGTAATCTTCTGCCGGAATATCCACGTAAGGGATATCTTTACCTGTTTGTTTGCTGATTTCTGCTGCAAGGTCGGCTAACGTCCAGCTGGTTGATCCGGCGAGTTCGTAAATTTGGTTTTCATGGCCTTCACCCAGTGCGACATTGACTGCAGCTTCAGCAAGTTCTGCACGAAGTGCGGATGAAATTCTGCCTGTTTTTGCCGAACCGTAGAATGCATTGTTTTCTAATGCTGCCGGAATTGAAGCCGTGTAGTTTTCGGTGTACCAACCATTGCGTAAAATCGTATAAGTGATACCGGAGGCTTTTAATGCGGCTTCGGTTTCAACGTGTTCACCGGCAAGGGATTTCACGGTATTGTCGTTGGTGGCGCCGAGTAAGCTGGTGTAAATAATGTGTTTCACGCCTGCTTTTTTCGCGGCTTCAATCACGTTGTTATGTTGTACAAAACGCTGACCGATTTCATTACTTGACACCAAAATTAACGTATCCACGCCTTGTAATGCCTCTACTTGCCCTTCTGTTTTTGAATAATCAAATTTGCGGGCTTCTACGCCGGAAATTTTTTCCGGGGAACGTACAAGCGCGATGAGGTTTGCGTGTTTTGCTTTTAATAAATTTAAAGCGATTGCGCCGAATTGACCTGTTGCACCGGTAATTGCGATAGTTTTGTTTGTCATGATGTTTTCCTTCTCGTTAAGTTGAAATGATGTTTGAACATTTGATTGTTCGCTTGATGTGACGTATTATATTTCAATACTTACTTTTGAGAAGTACTTACATAAACGTAAGCTTTGAAATTTTTTGAAAATAATTTTTAATCTATTGATTTTTAAGGAAATAAAAATGGAAAAAAGTATTGAACGTGGTAATGTATTGGCTTCTGCCTGTCCTTCCCGGCAAATTTTGCAGCATTTAACCAGTCGTTGGGGCGCATTAGTATTAGTGAGTTTGCATTCCGGCACCAAGCGTTTTAGTGAACTTCGCCGAGCCATTGATGGTGTGAGTGAACGTATGTTGACAAAAACCTTGCAGGAACTGGAAGCGGACGGCATGTTAATTCGTAAATCCTACAACACCGTGCCGCCACAAGTGGATTACACCTTGACGGAATTCGGCTCGCAGGCGTCCAATAAAATGTTTGAGTTGGTGGATTGGTTGGAAACAAATCTTGACGGAATTTTGGCAAAAAAGCAGGCGGCTAATCCGTAGGATTTACTACACGATGATTCCCAAAGCGCGGTGAAAAATCGACATGTTTTTTCCACCGCACTTTTTTCCGCCTTTCCTTTATCCTGCCTCGTGTTTTCAGTATAATGGCACACATTTTCTCCACCTAAATAGACAGAACATATGATGACAAAATTTAATGTAAAAACTTTCCAAGGCATGATTCTTGCCTTACAAGAATACTGGGCGAACCAAGGCTGCACTATTGTGCAACCCTTTGATATGGAAGTGGGCGCGGGGACTTCTCACCCGATGACCGCATTACGCGCGTTAGGCCCTGAGCCGATGGCATTTGCTTATGTACAACCTTCCCGCCGTCCGACCGATGGTCGCTATGGCGAAAACCCGAACCGTTTACAGCATTACTACCAATTCCAAGTGGTGATTAAACCTTCTCCGGACAATATTCAAGAGTTGTATTTAGGTTCCCTTGAAATGCTTGGCTTTGACCCGACCAAAAACGACATTCGTTTTGTGGAAGATAACTGGGAAAACCCAACCTTAGGTGCTTGGGGCTTGGGCTGGGAAGTGTGGTTAAACGGCATGGAAGTGACCCAATTTACCTATTTCCAACAAGTGGGCGGCTTAGAATGTAAACCGGTTACCGGTGAAGTGACCTACGGTTTAGAGCGTTTGGCGATGTACATTCAAGGCGTGAACAGCGTGTATGACTTAGTTTGGTCTGATGGTCCGCTTGGCAAAACCACCTACGGCGATGTATTCCATCAAAACGAAGTGGAACAATCCACCTATAACTTTGAATATGCGGATACCGATTTCTTATTCCAGTGCTTCGATCAATATGAAAAAGAAGCCAAAAGTTTATTGGCATTAGAACGTCCGTTGCCGTTGCCGGCTTACGAGCGCATTTTAAAAGCGGCACACAGCTTTAACTTGTTAGACGCACGCAAAGCCATTTCCGTTACTGAACGCCAACGCTACATTTTACGCATTCGTGCGTTAACCAAAGGCGTGGCGGAAGCTTATTATGCCAGCCGTGAAGCCTTAGGTTTCCCGGGCTGTAAAAAATAAAGCGAAAAGTCACCGCACTTTATGTTTCAACACAACGATATAAGGAGAGCATCATGACCGATTTTCAATATCCGGACGATATTTACACCGAAGCGGAACCGGATGTAAACACGCTGGTAAATTTAGGGCCTTTAGCGCCGATGGCTGGCATTTGGGAGGGCAAGCGCGGTTTGGATATCAATCCAAAGGCGGAAGGGCCGGAGAAAGATCCTTATATCGAACATTATGAGTTGCAACCGATTGATGCACAAACTAATGGCCCACAACTGTATTACGGCTTGCGTTATCACACGCGGATTGTGCAGCCTGATGAGGTGGAAACCTTTCACGATCAAGTGGGCTATTGGTTATGGGAACCGGCAACCGGCACGATTTCTTTGTCGTTAAGTATTCCACGTGGACAAAGCCTCATTGCCACCGGCCATGCCGCACCGGATGCGAAAGAATTTACGCTAAAAGCCGTGCGTGGCTCGCTGACAAACGGCATTATCTCAAATCCGTTTATTGAACAATCTTTCACCACAGAAAGCTATGAGATTACGGTGAAAATTCATGAGGATGGCACGTGGTCTTACGATCAAATTACCACAATGATTATCCCAAATTACGACGAACCTTTTGAGCATCGCGATCGTAACCGCCTAACCAAAATCGGCGAACCGACACCAAATCCGACCGCACTTGCTGTGGAAAATAAAGGATAAGGAGCTGTGATGAAACCTATTCTTTATTATGCTGAGCAATGCCCTGATACTGCACCGTTTGTGGCAGAGTTAAAACGTTTGGATGTGGAATATGAGGAAGTAGAAGTATTGTCTTCTATCCCTAATTTGAAACAATGGTTGCGTTTACGTGATCGTCATCCTGCATTTGATGAGGCGAAAGCACAAGGTTATGCCGGCTTCCCTGCGTTATTGTTGGACGATGATCGTGTTATCTTGGATCAAACCCAATTAAAAACCGTTTTTGCTTGATATGAGCACCATGCTTAAACTCGCTTTATTTTGATAAACCTCGTTCAATTTTATTAAATCCATTTTATGAAAAAGAGATATTCTCAACCTACATTCATTGCGCTGTTTGTGGCGTTAAACGTAACCCCGGCGGCTTTTGCCGGACATGTCTATTCCGGTGTGGATTATCAGTATTTTCGTGATTTTGCTGAGAATAAAGGTAAGTTTACGCCTGGCGCGCAAAATATTGCGGTGGTGAATAAAAAAGGCGAATCTATCGGCACCATGGTGCAAAATGCACCGATGATAGATTTCTCGGTGGTTAGCCGTAATGGTGTGGCGGCGCTAGTGGGCGATCAATATATCGTCAGCGTGGCACATAACGTGGGCTATCGAAATGTTGATTTCGGCATGGAAGGCAATAACCCCGATCAGCATCGATTCAGTTATAACATCGTAAAACGAAATAATTATAAAAACGATCCCACTCACCCTTACATGACGGACTACCATACCCCTCGATTAACCAAATTTGTCACAGAAGCAGCCCCTATAGAAATGGTGTCAAATATGCAGGGCAGCACCTATAGCGATTTAGACAAGTATCCAATGCGGGTGCGAATTGGTAGCGGTTGGCAATTTTTGCGTGATGATAATGACAATGGCAATCATATTGCCATGGCGTATAACTATCTCACCGCAGGCAATACCTTTATGCAAGGTTGGGCGAACAATGGTGAGGTTAGTTTAAGTGGTGATGTACGTCATCCGAATCAATATGGTCCGTTACCGATTTCCGGTTCTAGCGGTGACAGTGGTTCCCCGATGTTTATTTACGATAAAACTGCGAGGAAATGGCTGTTAAATGGCGTATTGCGTAGCGGGCATCCTTATCAAGGCAAAGAGAATACCTACCAAATTGCACGTAAGAATTATTTGGATGAAATCATTGCAAGAGATTTGGTCACAGTATTTGAACCTACAGCAGCGTCTTATGACTGGGTTGCAGGCGGCAATGGCAGTGGCACTCTAACCAAAGGAAATCGTGTTGTTGCGACTACGCCACTTGCTAACTACAACCTGCCGTCTTCCGATAGAGATGAATTTTTTGGATATGGTGGTCCAAACCCTTATATGCCTGCACAGCATCACGGTAAGAACATTTACTTTGGAAATATGCAAAGTGGCACGATAACCCTGAAAAATAATATTGATCAGGGGGCTGGCGGGCTGACCTTTGAAGGGGATTTTGTAGTGCAGCCTACCACCGATGAAACCTGGAAAGGTGCTGGTGTTTCAGTAAGTGAAGGTAGTACGGTGACGTGGAAAGTCAAAAATCCGGCAGGCGATCGTTTGTCTAAAATTGGGCAAGGCACGTTATTGGTCAACGGTAAAGGCGAAAACCTTGGTGATATCAGTGTAGGGGATGGTGTTGTCGTATTAAATCAACAAGCGGATGAACAAGGTAAAAAACAAGCCTTCAAGCAATTAGGTATTGTGAGCGGTCGCCCAACGGTGAAATTAGAAAGTGCCGATCAAGTCAATCCAAATAATATTTATTTCGGCTTCCGCGGTGGTCGTTTAGATCTCAACGGTTATTCGCTTACCTTTAATCGCATTCAAAATACCGATGAAGGCGCACAAATTGTCAACCACAACAAAGATAAAGACGCCACAGTCACGATTTTGGGTAATACGCAAATTGATAATGAAAAAGACATTAATCAATCCAAAGCGACAGCATTTAACGGTTGGTTTGGTGAAACCAATACCGGACTTCATAACGGTCGATTAAATATCGATTATCAACCTACGCACGCAGACAGTGTCTTTTTATTGTCGGGTGGCTCTAATTTAAACGGCAATATTACGCAAGAAAACGGTACTTTGGTCTTTAGTGGTCGCCCAACACCTCACGCCTATAACCATCAAAACCGACCGGCATTAATTGGTCGCCCGCAAGGGGAAGTGGTGATTGACGATGACTGGCTAAGCCGTACCTTTAAAGCGGAAAAATACATTATTAACGGTGGAAGTGCGGTCGTTTCTCGAAATGTTTCTGCGATAAACGGCGATTGGCAATTAAGCAACAACGCCAATGCCACATTAGGTGTGACCGACAAACAAGCGAATTTCATTTGTGCGCGTTCTGACTGGACGGGGCTGACGAAATGCGCCAACCAAACCTTATCCGATAAAGTCTTTGCCGGCATTGAACGCAGCAAAATCAATGGTAATTTTGTCCTTAACGACAGTGCGAAATTATCGGTTGTAGGACTTGCAGATGTTATGGGTAATGTGGTGTTAAACGGACAAAGTCAATATCACTTGGCACATAAAGCTACCCAAACCGGTGCCCTTTCACTTAATAACCAAGCCTCAGCAACGGTTGAAAATGCGACTTTGACGGGCAACGCAACGCTTTCTGACCTAGCAAAATTAAACTTCGTTAATGCTCGTTTCGATCATCAAATTCAGGGAAGCAAAGAGACGTTGGTTTCTTTGTCAGACAATGCAAACTGGATTTTACCGAACAGTACAACAATAGGGAATTTAAGCCTCAATAACGGGCAAGTGACCCTTGGTACGGATATGGCATCTCAAGCGAATGATCAAATATTTAAGACACTTACGGTGCTAGGTGATTTAAGCGGAAAGGGAACGTTTAGTTACCCTACTCATTTGCAAGAAAATAAAGGCGCACATGTGACAGTGAATGGCTTGGCAACGGGTGATTTTGTGTTAAACGTACGCAATACCGGCGTAGAGCCTCAAACCTTGCAGCAGCTCAGTTTATTGACGCTGACAAATGCTGCTCAAACCGATAACGTTAAGGTTTCTTTGGCAAATGGCAAAGTCGATGTAGGGACATACCGCTATGAGCTAAAAAATGATAATCACGATTACCGTTTATACAATCCGAAAAAAGAACTGGAATTGGCAGAACAGGCTCGTTTAGAGGAAGAGAAGCGCAAAGCGGAAGAAGCACGAATCGCCGAAGAGAAACGTAAAGCAGAAGAAAAACGACTTGCTGAGGAGAGACGCAAGGCAGAAGAAGCGGCAAAAACTGCTGAAGAGAAACGTAAGCTAGAGGAAGCACTTCGAATCGCGGAAGAAAAGCGTAAAGCAGAAGAAGCTCGAATTGCTGAAAATAAACGTAAGGCAGAGGAAGCTGCACGAATTGAGGCAGACAAACGTAAAGCCGAACAAAAACGCAAAGCAGATGCGCAAAAGCAAAAAGAGATGATCAGCCGTTATTCAAATAGCGCCTTATCCGAGTTATCTGCAAGTGTGAATGGCGCTTTGCTCATTATTGATGAATTAAGTAAACATCTTGTTGGAGAGAGCCAATCTCATGTATGGGCAAATATGGTTCGTGCTTCTCGTCGTTATGAGGCAGATGAATTCCGTGGTTACAAGCAAGAAAGCTATTTAACCCAGTTAGGGACACAACATATTGGTGACAACTACCGCGTCGGTTTATTGTTTTCTCATGCCCGAGCGAAGAATACTTTTGATGACAATATCCGAAACAAAAATCGCCTGATGATGCTATCGGCTTTCGGCAAATATGATTTTGCTAACGGCTTGAACATCACAGCAGACATGAGTTATGGCTCAAGTGCGGGTGAAATTCGAGGTGAATTGCAAGATGCGCATATTCAACGCCATATTGTCGCTTTAGGCGCAGGGGTGGGGTATCAAATCAATTTAGGCAAGCTTGCCGTTAAACCAAATATGAGTCTTCATCGCTACCACATTTCCGGTGAAAATTACCAATACGAGCGATCAGAAATTCATGTGCCGGCGGCGAATTTTAATGTTTACCAAGCGGGCGTGACGGTGGATTATTCATTTATGCCATGGCAAGGCGTAACCCTTCGTCCATCACTTAGCGTAAATTATGTGGATGCTTCCGATTCCAAACTCACTGTGCAGTTAAATCAGGCACCATTGATGCAACGTTTTGACCGTTATTGGCAGCAAGAAATTGGCTTAAGTGCTGATTTAGACGGTTGGCAGGTTAGCACCTATGCTGCCCAATCTCTCGGCAAACAGTTGGATAAACAACATCAGTTTGGTTTGAAAGTCGGGTATCGTTGGTAAAGCCGTTGAACCCGACAAATACAAACATGAAAGAGGATAGCATTGTGCGGTTATCGAATTATTCTTATTTAGAAAGGTAAAAAAGATGAAAAAAACACCTCAAATTCTGACTGCACTTTTGCTGGGGTCTGCCTTTGCGAGCGGTGTATTTGCCGAGGAACATCGCCCAAATACATCGAGTGCAGAGTATGAGCTTGAGAAAGTCTTGATTTTTAGTCGTCATGGGTTGCGCTCGCCGGTGGAAAAAGATCCACAGGAAATGGCGAAATATTCCCCCTATGCGTGGGCGAAATGGGATGTACCATCAGGTTATCTCACGGCAAAAGGCACGGTGCTAGAAACCTATTTCGGGCAATATTTAGGGCAATGGCTTGCGGATAAAGGATTATTAACGACAGAACGTTGTGCATCGGGCGAAGGTATTTTCGCTTATGCCAATGGGGTACAACGCACCATTGCAACGGGGCAAGCCATTGTGTCTGGTGCATTTGCGGGCTGTAATGTTCAACTGCAACATCATGGTAAAATTGGTTCAGAAAAAGATCCGATTTTTAACACGCAGGCGCACAATCCAAGTCAAGCCTTGATTAAATCGGCAAAAAATAACGTTGATTTAACCGCTTTACAGCAAAAATTGGCGCCAAATTATGCACTATTAAGTGAGATCATCGATTATAAAAATTCACCAAACTGCCTGCAAAAAGGCGAATGTGATTTAGGTGGAAAAGTCGGTGAATACAGTATTAAAGACGGCAAATCGGTTAAAATTACCGGTGCTATCAGCACAGGGAAGAAAATTGTCAGTGCATTATTGCTCGCCCATTATGTGGGTAAACCTGATGCAGAAATCGCAAACGGCAGCGTGGATAGTCAAGAAAAATGGCGTGCAATTAACGAAATTAAAAACGAATATTACCGCACGTTATTTAAAAACAACGAAGCGTTGGCACAAAATGCCTCATATCCGTTGTTAGCATTTATTCAGCAACAGCTAAATAGTGAAAACAAAATTAGCTTGTTGGTTGGACACGATTCTAATATTGTCGCTCTGCTTGCGGCACTAGGCGTTGAGCCTTATGAATTGGATGATTCATTGGAAAATATCCCAATTGGCGGAAAACTGATTTTTGAAGTGTGGAAACACAAACCAAGTGGCAAGCTCAAATTTAAGTTGGATTATGTGTATCAAACCACCGAACAGCTGATTAACATCACGCCATTAAGTTTAGCGACACCACCAAACCAAACAGCATTAACCCTCAAAGGCTGTGAGAAAGATGAACATGGTTTTTGTGATTATGAGCGGTTTCAACAGGTGTTGAGTGAAGGGATTGAGAACGGCAAGAAGTAGCTTTCATGCAACCCTATGAAAAATACTTAAAAGAGAATTCGCAGAAATTGCGAGTGGATCAAACGGATGCGGAAAGAAAGCTATGGCAACGCATCAATCGAGATCAATTATTAGGATTTCGATTTAATCGACAAAAGCCACTTTTAAGTTATATCGTTGATTTTTATTGTGCGAAAGCAAAGCTGATTATCGAATTGGACGGTAGTCAGCACTATGAACCTGATTATCAGGAAAAAGATGCATTGCGAGATGCAGAATTAAATTCACTTGGTTTTACGGTGATGAGATTTAGCAATGATGAAGTCATACGTGAAATTGAAGCGGTAGTCGAGCAGATTTATTTGTTTTTGGAGAATGTAAGGGCTGATTGAGTATGAGGTCGGATTAATTTCTGCCAAATCTCCCCTACCCCTCTTTGCTAAAGAGGGGGATTTTTTGAGTAAATTGATTGTAACTGGCTCATTTACATTTTAATTTCAATAGAGATTAAATTATCTGCTTTCAAAAAACGTTAAAGTAAAACATAGATATTTAACTCCGCAAAGATCCAATCCCCTCTTTAGCAAAGAGGGGTAGGGGAGATTTGGCAGAAGTGAAAACGAAGAAAATAATCAAATAGGACATGAATTTCTTAATTTACATACGCTATAAGAGATAACGGAAAATATAATGAAGCAACATATTTATCAAACTACCGTAGAGTGGGTTGGAAATTTAGGGCGGGGCACTTCTTCTTATACTGCGTATGAGCGGGATTTTATTGCTTCGGCATTGAATAAACCTAATATTTTAGGTTCTTCTGATCCAGCTTTTCGTGGTGATAAAACACGTTGGAATCCAGAAGATATGTTATTAGCCTCTATTTCTGCTTGCCATAAATTATGGTATTTACATTTTTGTGCTGTTAATAACATTATTGTGCAAGAATACCGTGATGAAGCAATAGCGATTATGGATGAAGGCAGTTCTGAGCATGCAGGACGCTTCATTTCGGCAACATTAAATCCTCATGTGAGAATTTCAAGTGAGTCGGATGCCGTTAAGGCATTGGCATTACATGAAAATGCGCATCAGGCATGTTTTATCGCAAATTCACTTAATTTTCCGGTGAAATGTGAAGCCCTGATTGAAAAAGATTAAATTAAAATAAAATGGTGCGCAAGTTGCACCTTACCAGAGAAAACAAAATGACAACCCAAAACTTCCTAGTAGAAATCGGCACAGAAGAGCTGCCACCAAAAGCTCTCAAAACATTAGCAACCTCTTTTGCGGATAACGTTGAAGCGGAATTGAACCAAGCGGGCTTAACCTTCGACAAGATCGAATGGTTTGCGGCGCCGCGTCGTTTGGCGGTGAAAGTGTTGAACTTAGCCACACAGCAACCAAGCAAAGAAATCGAAAAACGCGGACCGGCAGTGTCTGCTGCCTTTGATGCGGAAGGTAAACCAACTAAAGCGGCTGAAGGCTGGGCGCGTGGTTGTGGGATTACTGTTGAGCAAGCAGAGCGCATTGTGACTGATAAAGGCGAATGGTTAGTTCACCGTGCGAAAATTGAAGGTCAACCGACTAAAAACTTGCTGAACGACATTGTGGCTAATGCGTTGGCGAAATTGCCAATTCCAAAACCAATGCGTTGGGCAGATAAAACCGTGCAATTTATTCGTCCGGTTCACACCGTGACTATGTTGTTAGGTGATGAGTTAATCGAAGGCGAAATTTTAGGTGTGGCAAGCGCGCGCACCATTCGCGGTCACCGTTTCTTAGGTGAAAAAGAATTTGAGATTCAACATGCAGACCAATATCCACAATTATTGCGTGAAAAAGGGTCTGTGGTAGCAGATTTCAACGAGCGTAAAGCAGAAATTTTGGCAAAATCTCAAGCAAAAGCGACCGCACTTGGCGGCGTGGCTGACATTGAGGAAAGTTTGCTTGAAGAAGTGACTTCATTGGTGGAATATCCAAACGTGTTAGCGGCGAAATTCGAAGAACGCTTCTTAGCGGTGCCTGCGGAAGCTTTGGTTTACACCATGAAAGGCGACCAAAAATATTTCCCGATTTATGACAAAGACGGCAAATTATTACCGCACTTTATTTTTGTATCGAACATCAACCCAGAAGATCCAACCGCGATTATCGAAGGGAACGAAAAAGTGGTTCGCCCACGTTTAACCGATGCGGAATTCTTCTTCAAAACCGACTTAAAACAAAAACTGGTCGATCGTTTACCGCGTTTAGAAACCGTGTTGTTCCAACAACAACTCGGTACATTGAAAGACAAAACTGACCGTATTGAGCAACTGGCAGGCGAAATTGCAAAACAAATCGGTGCAGACGAAGCGAAAGCAAAACGTGCCGGCTTATTGTCAAAATGTGACTTGATGACCAACATGGTATTTGAATTCACTGACACCCAAGGCGTAATGGGGATGCACTATGCGCGTCATGACGGTGAAGATGAAGAAGTCGCAGTAGCATTAAATGAGCAATATATGCCACGCTTTGCGGGTGATGAATTACCTAAATCACTCGTTGCAAGTGCGGTTGCTTTAGCCGATAAATTTGACACATTAACGGGTATCTTTGGCATTGGACAAGCACCAAAAGGCAGTGCAGACCCATTTGCATTGCGTCGTGCAGCATTAGGTGCATTGCGTATTATCGTTGAGAAAAACTTACCTCTAGATTTAGAAGATTTAGTGAAAAAATCAGCCGCACTTTTCGGTGATAAACTCACTAATTCAAACGTGGTTTCTGATGTGGTGGACTTCATGCTTGGTCGTTTCCGTGCGTGGTATCAAGATGAAGGCATTGCGGTGGATGTGATTCAAGCGGTATTGGCGCGTCGTCCAACCCGTCCGGCGGATTTTGATGCACGCGTGCGTGCGGTTTCACATTTCCGTACACTGGATTCTGCGGAAGCCTTGGCTGCCGCCAATAAACGCGTGGCGAATATTTTGGCAAAAGCGGAAGGCGACATTGGCGCAATTGATGTGGCGTTATGTGTTGAGCCGGCAGAACAAGTACTCGCTCAAAGCGTGTTAAGTTTGGCAAAAGAGGTTCAGCCGTTAATCGCACAAGGCGAATACACGGCAGTGTTGGATAAACTCGCCGGCTTGCGTCAACCGGTGGATAACTTCTTTGATAATGTGATGGTGAATGCGGAAGATGCAAAATTGCGTCAAAACCGCCTAGCCATTTTGAACACGTTGCAAGGGTTATTCTTACAGGTGGCGGATATTTCGTTGTTGCAATAAAAGATAAAAGTGCGGTTACAAAATCATGTGTTTTTTCCACCGCACTTTCCGTATAAAAAAAGCCGAATAGGATTATTCGGCTTTTTCTTTAGATCTTCTATCAAGAAATTATTTATTCTTTCCTTCCAAATACAACCACTCTGCCACTTGTTTGGCGAAGTAAGTCAAAATGCCGTCAGCACCGGCACGTTTGAAGCAAAGTAAAGATTCCATGATACATTCTTTTTCTTTTAACCAGCCGTTTTGAATGGCCGCCATGTGCATGGCGTATTCACCGGAAACTTGGTAGGCAAAGGTTGGTACGCCGAATTGTTGTTTTACGCGATAGACTAAGTCTAAATATGGCATACCCGGTTTCACCATCACCATATCGGCGCCTTCTTCCAAGTCTAATGCCACTTCTTGTAAGCCTTCGTCGCTGTTGGCCGGATCTAATTGATAGGTCTTTTTATCACCGCCTTTTAAGTTGCCGGAAGAGCCCACAGCGTCACGGAACGGACCGTAATAGTTTGAGGCATATTTAGCTGAGTAAGCCATGATGAGGGTGTTAATAAAGCCTTTTTCTTCCAAGGCACTACGGATTCTGCCGATGCGACCGTCCATCATATCGCTTGGCGCGACCACATCTGCGCCGGCTTCTGCGTGGGACAGGGCTTGTTTGATTAATACGTCGGTGGTGATGTCGTTCAGCACATAGCCTTCTTCATCGATAATGCCATCTTGTCCGTGTAGGGTGTAAGGGTCAAGTGCCACATCGGTTAACACGCCAAGGTCAGGATAGGCGGATTTCAGTGCTTTCACTGCGCGTTGCACCAAGCCATTCGGGTTATAGGCTTCTTCCGCCATTAAGGATTTTTTCGCCTGTTCCACCACAGGAAATAACGCAATCACCGGTACGCCGTATTTCACCAATAAACCGGCTTCAATTAACAGTTGGTCGATGGTTAAACGTTCTACGTTTGGCATGGAAGGCACCGCTTCACGATGATTTTCGCCTTCAATGATAAATACGGGATAAATCAGATCATCAACAGTCAGTTTATGTTCCGCCATTAAGCGGCGACTAAAATCCTGTTTACGCATACGGCGTAAACGGCGGGTTGGAAAACCGGTAAAAATTTGTTGTGTCATATTATCTCCCGAATTGAATTAGTGATTAGCTGTATTGTTTTCATCTTGATTGGCCTTGTCTTCTTCACGCGGATGATAAAATCGTGCAAAGAATACGCCCACTTCAAATAACAAACACATTGGAATAGCAAGCAAGGTTTGTGAGAACACATCCGGCGGAGTTAAAAGCATGCCGATAAAGAACGCACCGACAATAATATAAGGACGTTTAGCTTTTAAATCTTCCGGCGTAGTGACACCTGTCCAGCACAGCAATATGATGGCCACCGGCACTTCAAAGCAAACACCGAAAGCTAAGAATAAGGTCAGCACAAAATCTAAGTAGCTACTGATGTCGGTTGCAATTGCCACCCCTTCCGGTGCCGTTTTAGTTAAAAAGCTGAACACTAACGGGAATACTACATAGTAAGCAAAAGCCACACCCAAATAGAACAACAGTGTACTGGAAAATAGCAGTGGATAAATCAGGCGTTTTTCATGTTGATATAATGCCGGTGCCACAAACGCCCAAATTTGGTAAAGCAAAAACGGCACAGAAATAAAAATGGCGACAACGCCGGTCAGTTTAATTGGGGTGAAAAATGGCGTGGCGATGTTGGTGGCAATCATGCTAGAACCGTTTGGCAAGTTTGCGGTTAACGGTGCGGCCACAAAGTTATAAATTTCGTTAGAAAAATAAACTAACGCCACAAATACCACAGCAACGAAAATAATGCTGCGTAATAAACGGTTGCGCAGTTCTACTAGGTGAGTGATAAGGGGCTGAGTATCGTCAACGCTGGTCATAAGTTATCCTGATGTGAGACGGTCCCGCAAAGCACGGTTAACTTTTGTCTGAGGCTTTGTCTGACGTGTCCGATTCCGTGTGAGCTGGTAGCGGGTTGTCCGGATCATATTGATTGATGTAGTAGGCGAGTTTCTCGTCTAATTCAATTTCTTCTTGCTCCGCCTGTTCTGCCGGAGAAAGTGCGGTTATATTTTCCGTTGTTTCTTCTTTTGGTGTTTCTAAAGCGACAGTTTCCAATGCGGGCGTTTCTGTTTGTAGCGATTCGGTGAGATTTTCTACCGCACTTTTATCCGCCTGCACCTGCTTCAATTCATTGATTTGATCTTGAAGTGTTGTGTTGGTCTCATTGGCTTTTTGTTCTAGCTCAGAGCGTAGCTTGTCAGCGGAAGCTTTAAGTTCTTCCACGGTTTTGCCTAATTCCGGCGACAACGCCTTGAGGTTTAAACTTTCCGCTTTTTTGATGCTGTCTTGTAACTCCTGCAATTTCAGCTCTTGTTTTAGTTCGTTTTGGACGTTCGTTGCTAGGCCGCGAATTGTGCGCACCCAACCCATTACGGTACGAATCGCCACCGGTAAACGTTGTGGGCCTAGTACTACTAAGCCCACAATGCAAACTAATACAATCTCGGAAAAACCAATATCAAACACGGATTATGCCTGTTCTTTTTCTTTGTTTTTTTCTTGTTCCGGTTGTGCGCTTTGTTTTTGTTCCACTTTGTCGAAACTTGCATCAGCCGGTTTGGCTTCTTCGTTCATAGCTTTTTTGAAGCCTTTTACTGATTCACCTAAATCAGTACCTAAAGTACGTAATTTTTTTGTACCGAACAGTAACACGATAATTAAGACTAAAATCGCTAATTGCCAAATGCTAATACCGCCCATAAAAACCTCGTCATTCTATAAAAGTAATAAATAAAAAACGTGCGAAACTATACCCGTTTTACGCAGTTTGAACAATAGCTAGGCAGGATTATTTTTGTATTTCTTGATTTAGTTCATATTGGGTTAATGCCTTGGTGGATAAGGCTTTACGCAATAGTCATCAGCATGAATTTATTGTAAAAACAAATGAAAAAAGCACCGCACTTAACTGAGCAGACTTTTTGCCTGTGATAATTGGGGTAAAAGAAAAAGGCGTGCACTAAAAATGCACGCCTTAGATGAGATAGGTTTGCGGTTAAGCTTGCGAACCTGCTTTTAATTTCTCAATCGTTTCTTTATTGAAGAAATAATGCGTGCCACAGCATTCGCATTGCATATCGATAGTGCCTTGGTGTTCGGCGAGGATATGGTCAATTTCTTCTTCCGAAATTAACAACAAGGCAGCGCCTGAACGTTCTTGCGAACAGCCACAGTGGAAGGTCACCGATTGCGGTGCGAAGAGTTCAACGGTTTCTTCGTGGTATAAGCGGTACAACAATTCTTCTGCGCTTAAACCAAAAATCTCGTCGTCTTTAATGGTGGCGGTTAACGTGGCCAGATGCTCGAAATCCTCCGGTGAACCTGAACCATCCGGGACGATTTGCAATAACACACCGGCGGCGACCGGTTTGCCGTCATATTCACCGCTACGGATAATCAGTTGCGTTTGGAGTTGTTCGGAACGGACGAAATAGTCTTCCAAACATTCGCTGATGGTGGGTTTGTCCAGTGGCACGATACCTTGATAACGTTCGCCTTCTTTTGGCGCAATGGTGATCACCAACACGCCTTTACCGATCATTTGGTGCAGGGTCATGTTGTTATCAATATCGCCTTGCAAACGGGCAAGCGCACGGATTTGTTGCTGATCGTTGCCGTTGACTAACGCCAGTTTTAATGGGCCATCGCCTTGAATTTGCACGGTGATATCACCGTTAAATTTTAAGGTGGCGGTCAGCAAACTGGTGGCGACCATCATTTCGCCTAATAAATTGCGCACGGCTTGCGGGTAATGATGGGTGTTTAAGGTGTCGTTGAACGTTTGATTTAAGCGTACCCATTCGCCACGCACTGCGCGGTCTTTGAACAGGTAACGATAAAGTTGGTCGTTGTCTTTAGTATAAGTGGTCATCTTTTATTCCTAATTGAATGTTGTTCGCCAAATATAAGGGCGTTTCCCTTGATTACAAGGTGGCGCTTATGCTTGGTTTTGATGTTTGAATTTAAGTAAATCGCGACGTTCTTTTTTGTCCGGGCGGCGATCAGGGTGAGGCATGGACAGTGCGTTCATTTTGCGTGCCATGGCAAGTTTTTCTCGATTGGCAATGCTTTGTTCCGTTTCTCGGTAAAGCAGTTGCGCTTCCGGCGCGCCTCGTCGTTGAGTGGAAAGTGCCAACACAACGATTTCCTTTTCGTCACTGCCTTGGCGTACTTTTAGGGTGGCGCCCACTTCCACGATTTTATTCGGTTTGCTGCGTTGCCCGTTGTAATGGACTTTGCCTCCGTCAATCATTTCTTTGGCGAGTGTGCGGGTTTTGTAAAAACGCGCTGCCCACAGCCATTTGTCCAAACGCACTGCTTCTTTTTCTTCTTCTACTTGAGAATGTTTTGCCATGTTGCAGCGTCCTTACAGTAAAGTGCGGTAGTTTTTGACGGAGAAATGACGCTCGAAGGATTTGTCCGCCAATGTACTGTCCGGATTTTCCACACCGATGGTGTAGGCGATGCCAAATTTTTTAGCGCTATCTAACACCGGTTCTGTGTCGTCAATAAAAAGGGTTCGGCTCGGATCGAATGGCGTGAATTGTTGCAAACGTTGCCACAGGGATTGCTCTACTTTTGGCGCATTAAACTGGTGGCTGGAAAGCAACAGGTCAAAGTGCGGTGCTAAATCGCAGTGTTTTAGTTTTTCGGCCAAACTGAACGGATGGCTGTCGGTGAGCAAAATTAATTTTTTGCGGCGCTCGCGGGCGGCTTGTAAAAACGGATAAACATCTGACCGCACTTTGATGTAATCGCGCTGTTGTTGTAACAATTCGCGCAACGGTAAATCTAAATTCTTCGCCCAAAAATCAATGCAATACCATTGCATACTGAATTCCACCTGTTGATAACGGCGATGGATCAGTTCGCGGCTTTGTTCCACAGAAAGCTTGAATTTGTCGGCATATGCCTGCGGCACCACCTTTTTCCAGAAACGATGATCGAAATACAGATCGATTAGCGTGCCGTCTAAATCCAGAATCACGGTGTCGATTGCTTGCCAGTCAAATTTTTGTTGCGCCATCCCTGTTGTGGTCCCTTTTCTTTGTAAAAATAGTGGGGTATGGTATCGCTATTTCAGTGGTTTGTAAAACAAGGGAAGAAGAGAGCAATGTTACAAAAACCAACCATCCTCAATATAAAAACAGTAGCAAAATCAACGATATTTGAAATTCAATCGGTGGATTTGAAATTCGCCAACGGAACGTACCGCACTTATGAACGTTTTCGCCCCAGCAAATATGCCTCGGTGATGGTGGTGGCGATTGATGGCGAGGATATGTTGTTAGTGCGTGAATATGCCATGGGAACAGAGCGCTATGAGTTAGGATTTGTTAAGGGCAGAATGGATGCAGGTGAAACGCCGGAACAAAGTGCCAATCGGGAGTTGCAAGAAGAAATCGGTTTAGGCGCAACATCTTGGGTACATTTGCGCACGATTAATTCATCCGTTGGTTTCATGAATAATCCTATGCACATTTTATTGGCGCAGAATGTTTATCCGAGCAAACTGGAAGGTGATGAACCGGAGCCGTTGCAAGTGGTACGCGTGCCGTTAGCAAACATCAATGAATTGTTGTATGACCCTGAATTCAATGAAACGAAAAATCTGACCGCACTTTATTTACTTCGGGATTATTTAAATAATCATAAATAATTGGTATTGTGATTTGAATAAATTCTAATGAAAATGAAAAGATATTAAATGAAACTTGATTATTAGCCGTTTTTTTGTCAAGGTGTCAATGTTTTTATTAAAAAAATAGGTAATATTATGCAATCTACAAACTTAAAAGAATTGACCTTCCGAGGCATGTTACTCGGTGCGTTGATTACGGTGTTATTCACCGCGTCCAACGTGTATTTAGGTCTGAAAGTGGGGATGACATTTGCATCGTCGATTCCGGCGGCAGTCATTTCCATGGCGGTACTGAAATTCTTTAAAGATTCCAGTATTTTGGAAAACAACATGGTACAAACTCAAGCATCTTCTGCGGGGACGCTTTCTTCGGTGATTTTCGTGTTGCCGGGCTTGTTGATGATGGGCTACTGGCAAGACTTTCCGTTCTGGCAAACCATGTTGATTTGTGCGGCGGGTGGTACATTGGGCGTGTTGTTCACGATTCCATTACGTCGCGCGATGGTGGTAAACAGCGATTTGCCTTATCCGGAAGGCGTTGCCGCGGCAGAAATTTTAAAAGCCGGTAACAATTCTGATGCAGACAGCGGCGTGAAAGATATTGCTTATGGCGGTATTTTTGCCAGCGTCGTGGCATTCTTAACTAACGGTTTACGCTTGATGGCAGATGGTGCCAGCGCGTGGTTTACCGGCCCGGGCGGCAAAGCAATTTTCCAAATTCCGATGGGCTTTTCTTTAGCCTTATTAGGTGCCGGTTATTTAATCGGTATCGTCGGCGGTATTGCGATATTGTTGGGTACCTTCTTTGCTTGGGGCTTAGCGGTACCGTTCTTTACCATGTCTGGTGATATGCCAACTGATGGAACTATCGTAAGTTACGCCATGAGCATGTGGAAAACGAAAGTACGTTTTATCGGTGTGGGAACCATCGGGATTGCGGCGATTTGGACGTTATTGATTCTGGTGAAACCAATGGTGCAAGGCATGGTGCATTCTTTCCGTATGTTGAAAGGCACACAAGGTGCGTCTGAACATCGTATTGATATCGACCTTTCACCAAAAACCATGATTTACATTTTAATTGCCACTGTGGCGTTAATCGTGATTTCCTTACATCACTTTATCGCTGCCGCACCGGTTTCTCCGGAATTAGCGTTATTGTTGGTGGTTGTTTGTACTTTCTTGGCGGTATTTATCGGTTTCTTCGTGGCGGCAGCCTCTGGTTACATGGCGGGGCTTGTGGGTTCTTCCTCCAGTCCAATTTCCGGTATCGGGATTATCTCCGTGATCGTGATTTCTTTGGTATTGGTTTCTATCGGTAATGCGTCCGGTTTATTTGAAACCGCCGATGGACAGAAATTCTTGACCGCACTTACCTTGTTTACTGCCTCTATCGTGTTAACCACGGCGACCATTTCTAACGATAACCTGCAAGATTTAAAAACCGGTTTATTGGTCGAAGCGACGCCTTGGCGTCAACAGGTGGCGTTAATTATCGGCTGTTTCGTGGGTGCCTTAGTGATTGCTCCGGTATTGGAAATCCTTTATCACGCTTACGGCTTCACTGGCGCATTACCGCGTCCAGATATGGATCCATCGCAAGCGTTATCTGCACCGCAAGCAACGATAATGACCACCATTTCACAAGGGATTTTCTCTAATAAATTAGAGTGGACTTATATTCTCACCGGTGTAGGTTTAGGTGCGGTATTAATCATTATTGATAGCTTCTTGAAAAAAGTGAGCAATAAAGCCTTTGCGTTACCGGTATTGGCGGTGGGGATTGGTATCTATTTACCGCCTTCTATCAATATGCCGGTTGTCACCGGTGCATTTTTGGCGTGGTTAATTAATCGCCACATTACTAAATATGCAGCACGTAGTGGTGATAAAGACGTAAATAAACGAGCAGAGCGCTTCGGCACTTTGTTCGCAGCAGGCTTGATTGTGGGCGAAAGCTTAATGGGTGTTGTGCTGGCATTTATCATTGCGGCTTCCGTGACTTCCGGTGGGTCTGAAGCGCCATTGGCCTTGAATTTGGAAAATTGGGATCTGATTGGTGAGGCGCTTGGTTTAGCCGTATTTATCGCCGGTGTGACCATTTTCACCTTGCGTGTGTTACGTGCAAAAAAATCTGCGTAATCGCTAAAATTCCTCTACAATAGGCTATCTTCTGATAGCCTATTTTTTTTACTTAGGAATTCTTATGCCGTCTAAATTTCCTTACTTAAAAGCATTCATTGTATTTCCATCTATTCTGCAAATTTTAGGATCGATCATCGGGTTTTGTCTTAGCGATAATATCAATGAAACATTTACCGTTGCTGATTTAATCGTATTCTATTTCTCCAGCACATTTTTTATTGCCACCATTCCGGCGTTTCTGATTGCCTTATGGGCGAAGGCCTACCGTTATACCCGTTATAATGTGTTTGCGATTGTGTTGATTTCAGCGATTATTGCATTTTGTTATAGCAATGTTGCCGGGTATATTTACATGACCTTATTCGAAACATCGATGACCTTTGGGACTTGGTTATATAGTGGTGCGTTGGATGTTGCCTTATTATTTAGTTGCGGTATGGCGCTTTATTCCGTGTTGACACTCCCGTTGCTGTTGCCAAAAGAGAGATAAGCCGGCAAAGATAAGAGAGGACGCAATGCCAATTCTCACCACACATTTATTACAGGATGTGATTCATATCGCCCGGCAAGCGGGCGAGCATTTACGTCGTTTTTATCAACATTCGGTGTCTGTTCAAATCAAAGCGGACAACACACCGGTGACGGAAGCGGATTTGTTTGTCAGTCAATTTTTAACGGAAAAACTGACCGCACTTACACCGCAAATTCCCATTTTGTCAGAAGAAAATTGCAATATTCCCCTTGCGGAGCGACAGACATGGGAGTCCTATTGGTTAATTGACCCTCTTGATGGCACACAACAATTTATTAATCGAACTGATCAATTTTCCGTGCTCATTAGCTTAGTGAAAAATCATCAACCGGTGTTGGGTGTGATTCATGCGCCGATATTAGGCCACACCTATTACGCCATGAAAGGATTTGGTGCCTATAAGCTGCAAGAGGGAAAACCCTGTAAATTGCCATTCCGCGACATTGCGTTAGACCGACCTTTGCGCATTGCCGTCGGTTCTGCAGCAACGGCGGAAAAAGTGCGGTCGATTTTAATCCCGAATTTTGATTATGTATTTCACATCTGCGGTTCCAGCAGCTTAAAAAGTACCTTGGTTGCTGAGGGGATCTGTGATTGCTATATTCGCTTAGGCCGCACCGGTGAGTGGGATACGGCTGCCGCAGAGATTTTGCTGGCGGAAATGGGCGGAGTGGTTTTTGACTTAAATTATCAACCGCTGACTTACAATCAACGGGAATCTTTCGTGAATCCGAACTTTTTGATGGGCGTGACGCGAGATTTTCCATGGGATAATATCTTTCGCTCCGATTTATCAGAGTGATTAGAAATGCCGGATGATTTTCCTTATCATACGATGCATTTATTAAATCGTAACATTAATGTGGTAACCAAATGAAAACAGAAAACTGTTGTATCGTTATCTTCGGCGCGTCCGGAGATTTAACCTATCGTAAACTTATTCCGGCGTTGTATGACCTTTATAAAATTGATCGGTTAGGCGATGATTTCTCCGTTTTGGGTGTGGCGCGCACCGAATTAAACGACGATTCTTTCCGTGAAAAAATGCGTCAAACGCTAATTGAACACGAAGGCGCGGAAGGCGAATGTTTAGAACAATTTTGTCGCCACTTATATTACCAAGCCGTCAACACCTCAGACAAAGCGGATTATGCCAAACTGATTCCGCGCCTTGATGCCTTGCATGAAAACTATAAAACTAACGGCAACACCTTATATTATTTATCCACCCCACCAAGTTTATACGGCGTGATTCCGGAATGTTTAGCCGAGCATGGGTTAAACAAAGAAACACAAGGTTGGAAGCGTCTGATTGTGGAAAAACCGTTTGGTTATGATCGTAAAACGGCAGAAGCGTTGGACGTTCAAATTCACCGCTTCTTTGAGGAACACCAAATCTATCGTATCGACCATTACCTAGGTAAAGAAACCGTACAAAACCTACTTGTTCTACGTTTTTCTAATGGTTGGTTTGAGCCGCTTTGGAACCGCAATTTTATTGAGTATGTGGAAATCACCGGTGCCGAATCCATTGGCGTAGAAGACCGCGGTGGCTATTACGACGGTTCCGGCGCAATGCGCGATATGTTCCAAAACCATTTACTGCAAGTGTTGGCGATGGTGGCAATGGAGCCACCGGCGATTATCAATGCGGATTCCATGCGTGATGAAGTGGCGAAAGTATTGCACTGCTTACGCCCATTAACCCATGAAGACATGGAACATCATTTGGTGCTCGGACAATACACTGCCGCAGAAATTAACGGCAAAATGGCGAAAGGCTATTTGGAAGAAAAAGGTGTGCCGGCAGATTCCCGCACGGAAACCTACATGGCATTGCGTTGTGAAATTGAAAACTGGCGTTGGGCGGGCGTACCGTTTTATGTGCGTACCGGCAAGCGTTTACCGGCGCGTGTTACCGAAATTGTAATTCACTTTAAAACCACACCGCACCCGGTGTTCAGCCAAAATGCGCCGGAAAATAAATTGATCATCCGTATTCAGCCGGATGAAGCGATTTCCATGCGTTTCGGTTTGAAAAAACCGGGCGCCGGCTTTGAAGCAAAAGAAGTGTCCATGGATTTCCGTTATGCGGATTTAGAGGGCGCGACTGTAATGACCGCATACGAGCGTTTATTGCTTGATGCCATGAAAGGCGATGCGACCTTATTTGCCCGTACCGATGCCGTACACGCCGCTTGGAAATTTGTGCAACCGATTTTGGATTACAAAGCTCAAGGCGGCCGAGTGTATGACTATGAAGCCGGCAGTTGGGGCCCGGTAGCCGCAGACAAACTGATTGCCAAAGAAGGAAAAGTATGGCGCAAACCAAGCGGTTTGATGAAGAAAAAAGTTTAATTGAGTTAATCTCATGTAGGGTGGGCTTCAGCCCACCGTTCCTTTAACAGAATAAAAGGGTGGGCGAAAGCCCGCCCTACGGAAAAATAATGAACTATATTACCTTTCCAACTGCTCAACATGCGGTTGATAAAATCGCTCAAGAATTCGTGATTTATAGTCAAGCAAATCACCCTGTGCACATTTCCTTGTCCGGCGGTTCTACACCGAAATTACTGTTTAAAACCTTGGCTCAAGCCCCTTACGCGGATGCCATTAACTGGAAAAACCTTCATTTTTGGTGGGGCGATGATCGCATGGTGCCGCCATCTGATCCTGAAAGCAACTATGGCGAAGTGCAAAAACTCTTGTTTGATCACATCAACATTCCTGCTGAAAACATTCACCGAATTCGTGGCGAAAATGAACCGCACTTAGAGCTTAAACGCTTTCAAGAAGAATTAAGTGCGGTCATTTCTGACGGCGTTTTTGATTGGATTATCCTCGGCATGGGCGCAGACGGGCACACGGCTTCTTTGTTCCCGAATCAAACCGATTTTGCGGATGAAAACCTTGCGGTGATCGCTAAACATCCGGAAAGCGGACAGCTCCGCATTTCAAAAACCGCCAAATTAATCGAACAAGCCAAACGCATTACCTATTTGGTGACCGGCGAAGGCAAAGCGGAAATCCTCAAAGAAATTCAAACCACACCGGCGGAAAATCTGCCTTACCCGGCAGCTAAAATTCAGGCAAAAAACGGCGTGACGGAGTGGTATTTGGATAAAGCAGCGGCGAAGTTGCTATAACGGATTGCGATTAGGCATAGTGGGTTTCACAATATGATCGAATACAAAACCAATTTTCCTATTTCAGTAGAACAATTTATTGAATTGCTCAATAAAACTACTTTAGGCGCACGTCGTCCATTAGACGATGAAAAACGTGTGGCGGCGATGTTACATCATGCCGATTTATTGGTGACAGCTTGGGATGGTGAGTTATTGGTGGGTGTCGCCCGTTCGGTGACGGATTTTGCCTACTGCTGTTATTTGTCTGATTTGGCGGTGGACGAACAATATCAAAAACAAGGTATCGGTTTTCAGTTAATTGAACACACCAAACAGGCGTTACATCCACAAGCCAAAATCGTGCTTTTATCTGCTCCGCAAGCGGTGGATTATTATCCGCATATTGGATTTACACAGCACATGAGTGCATGGACGAAGAGTTAAAAAACGTTTTGAAAAGTGACCGCACTTTTGTGTAGCAAGAAGATGGATTACTGATAGCGCACGCTTCATAGTGTGTGCTTGTAGATAAAGGTCCATGTTGGGAAACGTACCCTGTCGTGGGGGGCGAAAAGTAAAAAGGGTGTAAGATCTGGCTATAGCAGATGTTAGCGTTAGTTTTTAATTTAATAACATTTATTTCTTAGGGTGAAAATATGAAAAAAATATTAGTGACATTATTTGCATCTCTCATATTGACCGCATGTGTGGCAGATAATAACAAGACTACTTCTTCACAGCCTGAAATTAATCAGATTAGTGATATTCCTGAAAGCATGAGAACCATCCCTAAAAAACAACTTCCTGATAATATAAAAGATGGTGAATTTACAGGAACTGCAAGTAATGGTCGAACTTTTAAAACAGTTGTAAAAAATGGATATGTAGATAAATATTTTGATGTTTATCACCCTAATGGGAAATTGCACTCTCATACACCATTGGTAAAAGGACTAGCTCAAGGATGGTCTGAAGGTTATACGCAAGAAGGTAAGTTAAGAACAAAAATTCTTTATAAAAATGGACATATAATTCGATTTCAAGTCTATGATGAAAAAGGTTCTTTGATTAAAGATATTAAAGAATAGAATTTATTTTGTAGAGTGCAAGTTGTTGCACCAAAGTATTCAAATCGGTACAACAACTTGTACCCTACCAACAGGAGAAAACAATGTCAGTAAAAGGCGACATCGGTGTTATCGGCTTAGCCGTAATGGGGCAAAACCTCATTTTAAATATGAATGATCATGGCTTTAAAGTCGTGGCATATAACCGTACCACTTCAAAAGTGGATGAATTTTTACAAGGTGCGGCAAAAGGCACCAATATTATCGGTGCTTATTCTTTGGAAGATTTGGCCGCTAAATTAGAAAAACCGCGCAAAGTGATGTTAATGGTGCGCGCGGGTGAGGTGGTTGATCAATTCATTGATGCATTACTACCGCACTTAGAAGAAGGCGACATCATTATTGATGGCGGTAACTCAAACTATCCGGACACTAACCGTCGTGTGGCGGCATTACGCGAAAAAGGCATTCGCTTTATCGGCACCGGCGTTTCCGGTGGTGAAGAGGGCGCGCGCCACGGGCCATCTATTATGCCGGGCGGTAACGAAGAAGCATGGCCATTTGTGAAACCGGTATTGCAAGCGATTTCCGCCAAAACTGACAAAGGCGAAGCGTGCTGTGACTGGGTGGGCAAAGATGGCGCAGGTCATTTCGTAAAAATGGTGCATAACGGCATCGAATACGGCGACATGCAATTAATTTGCGAAGCCTACCAATTCTTAAAAGAGGGCGTGGGCTTGTCTGATGATGAGTTGGAAGCCACCTTTAAAGCATGGCGCAACACCGAATTAGACAGCTACTTAATCGACATCACCGCCGATATTCTTGGCTATAAAGATGAAGACGGTAACCGCTTAGTAGATAAAATTTTAGACACCGCTGGGCAAAAAGGCACCGGTAAATGGACAGGGATCAATGCTCTTGATTTCGGTATTCCGTTGACCTTAATCACCGAGTCCGTATTCGCACGTTGCGTATCTGCTTTTAAAGATCAACGCGTTGCCGCAAGCCAATTATTCGGCAAAACCGTAGGCAAAGTGGAAGGCGATAAAAAAGAATGGATTGAAGCGGTGCGTAAAGCGCTATTGGCATCAAAAATCATTTCTTACGCACAAGGCTTTATGTTGATTCGTGAAGCCTCTGAAAACTTCAACTGGAACATCAACTACGGCAACACTGCCTTGTTATGGCGCGAAGGCTGTATTATTCGCAGCCGTTTCTTAGGTAACATTCGCGATGCGTACGAAGCGAACCCGGATTTAATCTTCTTAGGTTCCGACAGCTACTTCAAAGGCATTTTGGAAAACGCCATGGGCGAATGGCGCAAAGTGGTAGCGAGATCCATTCAAGTGGGTATTCCGATGCCATGTATGGCGTCTGCGATTACCTTCTTAGACGGCTACACCTCAGCCCGCTTGCCGGCAAATCTGTTGCAAGCGCAGCGTGACTACTTCGGCGCGCACACGTACGAACGCACCGACAAACCACGCGGCGAATTCTTCCACACGAACTGGACGGGACGCGGCGGAAATACCGCATCCACCACGTATGATGTGTAATTTGTAAAACACGCTGTAAATGGACCGCACTTTAAATGAAAGTGCGGTCATTTTTTTGAATGTTTTGGGGGTCGTATGTTATCGAAAGCCCGTTTAGAGCAAATCACGAAAATGGAAGACATTTTGAATGAAACCAATGATTTTTTAGCGGAAGCCGAAGCATTTTTGGAAAAATGGCAGGCGTTTCTGCCGAAAATGGAAACGTTGGAACGCTATTATTTTGACGGTGACTGGCGTGAGGATTATGCTGCTTATGAACAAGGCGAAATTCCACCTGACTTGCCTTGCGGTGTATTGGGCGAAGATCCGGTGTTTAACGCGAGCGTTATGCAGCGCGAATTGGCGGTACAATGGCTGAAATTAATTAGTCGAATTTTAGACAATAATAAATAAGTCGTACCAGATCATAAAAATGCAAATTATTCTCAAGTAGATCTATTTTTCTCCTCATTTCTTCTTTATAATCCCCCGCAATTTTTTACTCACTGGGAAAGTTAAGTATGAAAAAAAATAAAATGCGGGTCACAGTCTACGGTTTATTACCGGTCACGCTAGGTTTGTCAGCAGCAAATGTGGCGCTGGCGGATGAAAAATTAAATGAAATTCAAGTGCAAGGCGAGGTTGATTCGACTCGCCAAACGCAATCAGCGGTTGTTCATAAAAATGCCGAAACCATTCAAAAAGAACTCATTCGAGATACTCGCGATTTAGTTCGCTATACCACTGATGTTGGGATTAGTGATAACGGACGATTCCTAAAAGGGTTTTCTATTCGTGGCGTGGAAGGAAACCGAGTTGGTATTAGTGTAGATGGGGTGAATTTGCCTGATAGTGAGGAAAATACATTGTATTCACGTTATGGCAATTTTAACCCTTCTCGATTGAGTATTGATTCTGAGTTAGTCAGAGATATTGATATTGTTCGAGGATCAGATGCCTTTAATTCTGGTAGCGGTGCTTTAGGTGGTGGAGTTAATTACCATACTTTAGATGCACAAGATATTGTTAAACCCAATAATAAATTTGGTGCCTTATTACGTGGTGGATATGCCAGCAAAAATAGTGAGTGGGTCAGAACACTAGGTGCCGGGTATGTTGGTGATAAAGTGGATGCTATTTTTATGTATTCGCAACGTACAGGCCATCAAATGAAAAGTAAGGGAGAGGGGCCTGAATTTAATTATTCGAAAAGCCAACATCCTGATCCGGCGACTCACCGTTTTCATAGTTATTTAGCTAAGGTTGGCTATCAAATCACTCCTCATCATAAGGTAGGTGTTGGCGTTAATGGGCAGAAAGGAAACCGATATGTGGATGAGCGTAGCTACACTTCTTTCGGAAGTGCCTGGCGTGAAGCGGATGATCAAAATAAACGTATCAATATCAATGCGTATTACCTTTATACACCGGAATCTAATTACTTAGCGTTTGGTAAATTGGATTTTGATTATCAAAAAACAGATTTGGCAGCGGTCAACTATAAAGGACTACGCCATTGGCAAACAAACGAGAAGAAATTGGATGAAGTTTTTGATCGTCGGATGAAAACCGAATTTAAACGAATTTCTGCCGAATTAGAAAGTATGCCGTTTAATTGGGGTGGGGAACATGTCTTCTCTTTTAAAACGTATGCAAGTGAACGGGAATTTAAAAATATTAACCATGATACCAACGAATATGGATTAGACGAATGGTACACTATTCAAAGACCGGTAAAAACGAGGATGTACGGTGCTTCACTAAAAGATCAAATTACATGGAATCCTCATTTTGAAAGCGGCTGGCAACCAACATTTTCTGCAAATATTGGTACGCGTTATGATTACGCTAAACTTTCTCCTCAAGGTTTAAATGCTGCTTGTAGTAAGGCTTGCTTGGCAGAAGGGGAACCGGCACAAAGTAGTTTCTCAAATTGGAGCGGTTTTCTCGGTTTAGATGTTCAAACAACAGATACTTGGAAATTTGGCTATCAGTTAAGCACAGGTTATCGTATTCCTACTGCCACCGAATTATATTTCAGTTTTACCAATGCTTATGGTACATGGAAATCTAATCCTGGATTGAAGTCAGAGCGTAGCATCAACCATACGCTTTTTGCTAAAGCGCAGAATGAAAAAGGTATGTTTGACGTTCATTTATATCAGACTCGTTATCGTAATTTCTTGTTTGAGCAAGAAAGTATTATTGAACAAACCCAATATGGCCGGACTTACCAAACACCAATGCAACAAATGGTCAATGTTGATAATGCACGAGTAAATGGTGTAGAGGTGAAAGGAAGTCTGAATTTGGATACGGTTCTTTCTGTTCCGAAAGGTTTCAAACTATATGGAGCACTAGGTTATAGTAAAGGTAAGCTATCAAATTCAACCAGCCTGCTTTCTATTCAGCCAATAAAAGCTGTTTTAGGATTTGATTATGAAGATCCAAACGGTAAATGGGGTATTTTTAGCCGATTAACCTATTTAGGGGGCAAAAAAGCAAAAGATGCCAAGACCCTTGAAATTAAGAAGCGTTGTCTAGTATGGACTTATGATCCTTGGTTCGATAGAGATATTTGTTCAAAAGAAGAGTTATATCAATCTGTTGAAAACTATAAATATCTTAATAAATCTGCTTACTTAGTTGATTTATTTGGATTCTATAAAGTGACAGACGATATTACATTAAGAGCAGGGGTATATAACTTGTTTGATAAAAAATACCATACCTGGGATGCATTGCGCGGCATTAATGCAAACAGTACGACAAATAATATTGATAGAAATGGTGTAGGTCTTGAACGTTTTTATGCACCGGGACGTAACTATTCGGCCTCCGTCGAAATTCGCTTCTAATCCAAGCTGAAATTCATTGAAAAAACAGACCGCACTTTGAGCATTTCAAAGTGCGGTCAATTTTTTATGTGTTTTTTAAAAATTAATAGCTTGAGTTAATTAACACTTCTTCACCATATCCGCCAAGGGTTGGCATTGGTTGGTAAGTGGAGTTAGCGGCGCGCATGAGGCGGATGCCGCGAACGCCGGCTTCTTTGGCGGCAAGAATATCGTCGTCACTGTCGCCGTAGTGAATAGTAACTTTGTGTTCAATAATGCCAGGGGTTTTGTTGTATTTGGTGCTAAGCTCACGCCCGCCCATGAATTCTACCGGGTGCATGTCTTTAATATTAAAGGCTTTTTGTAATACTGGGGTAACGCCATCTTTATCGCCGGCAGTGCGTCCGGTGATGAAATAAATTTGGTCGCCACGGGCTTGGTGCATATTAATTAAATCTATGGCAATTTGTTTTGGAATGGAATATTGGTCACAACCGGCATTCACTTCATTCCAGAAATCTTGGTTTTTTAAGTAATCATGTTTGCCCGGGGAATATTTTTGTTGTCCGTGATAAAAACAAGGACTACTGAATAGCACGGTATCGTCAATATCAAAACTTACATTGATCGGTGCTTTACCTTCCAATTCTTTTTTCAGTTGCTCAACGGAAATCCAGTGGATTGGTTGTTCCACGAGCATTTCACGGGCATTGGTACCTTGATTGGTGTAAGGTTCGGTTTTGGTCGCCATGGCGGGAATTGCTGCCGCGGTTAAAAGGGCGACAAGAGAAAGTTTAACAAGATTTTTCATTGTGACTCCTGATGAGATTGTGAATATATCGGCGGCAATCCTACCTTTTTTGTTCTATTACGCAATTTCAAGCAATCGTTTGCTATACAAAATTCTGACCGTGATCACATTTTTATTATGTGATTGGTGAATAAATGACCAATATTATTTTTCCCCTTGAATTCCCCCTAAATTACCTCAATATAACCTCCACATTTTCCATTTTTAAAGGATAGCATTATGACTACGATTGTAAGTGTACGTCGCAACGGTAAGGTGGTTGTCGGCGGTGACGGACAGGTTTCCCTTGGCAATACAGTGATGAAAGGTAACGCGCGCAAAGTGCGTCGTTTGTATAACGGCAAAGTGTTAGCAGGTTTTGCGGGCGGCACGGCAGATGCCTTTACGTTGTTTGAGCTTTTTGAGCGTAAATTAGAAATGCACCAAGGGCATTTGCTGAAAAGTGCGGTGGAATTGGCGAAAGATTGGCGCACCGACCGTGCGTTGCGTAAATTGGAAGCGATGCTAATTGTGGCGGATGAAAAAGAAAGCCTGATCATTACCGGTATCGGCGATGTAGTACAACCGGAAGAAGATCAGATTCTTGCTATCGGTTCCGGCGGCAACTACGCTTTATCTGCTGCCCGTGCGTTAGTGGAAAACACCGAGTTGTCGGCGCGTGAAATTGTGGAAAAATCTCTCAAAATTGCCGGTGAAATTTGTGTGTTTACCAATACCAATTTCACTATTGAAGAATTGCCGAATTAAAAATTTATAAGGAATAAACCATGTCTGAAATGACGCCTCGTGAAATAGTTTCTGAATTAGATCAACATATTATCGGTCAAAGCGACGCTAAGCGCGCAGTGGCGATTGCCCTAAGAAACCGTTGGCGCAGAATGCAGCTGCAAGAGCCAATGCGCCATGAAGTGACCCCGAAAAATATTCTTATGATTGGGCCGACCGGCGTGGGGAAAACCGAAATTGCCCGCCGTTTGGCAAAATTAGCCAATGCGCCGTTCATTAAAGTAGAAGCCACCAAATTTACCGAAGTGGGTTATGTGGGCAAAGAAGTGGATTCCATTATTCGCGATTTAACCGACAGCGCCATGAAGTTGGTACGCCAACAGGAAATCGTCAAAAATCGTGCTAAAGCGGAAGAAGCGGCAGAAGAGCGAATTTTAGATGCCTTATTGCCTGCGGCGAAGAACCAATGGGGTGAAGTGGAAAACCGCGATAGTCAAAGCAACACCCGTCAGATTTTCCGTAAGAAATTACGCGAAGGTCAGTTAGATGATAAAGAAGTGGAAATCGATGTGGCCGGTGTGCCGATGGGCGTGGAAATCATGGCACCTCCGGGCATGGAAGACATGACCAGTCAATTACAATCCATGTTTGAGAACCTTTCCGGTAGCCAAACCAAAAAACGCAAAATGAAAATTAAGGATGCGCTAAAAACCTTAATTGACGATGAAGCGGCGAAATTGGTGAATCTGGAAGAGTTGAAACAAAAAGCCATTGATGCGGTGGAGCAAAACGGCATCGTGTTTATCGATGAAATCGACAAAATTTGTAAGAAAGGCGAATACAGTGGCGCAGATGTCTCCCGTGAGGGCGTACAACGCGATTTATTGCCGTTGGTGGAAGGCTCAACCGTTAACACCAAACACGGTATGGTCAAAACCGATCACATTTTGTTTATCGCTTCCGGTGCGTTCCAAGTGGCACGTCCGTCGGATTTAATCCCGGAATTACAAGGTCGTTTGCCGATTCGCGTGGAGCTTTCCGCACTCACTGCTGAGGATTTTGAGCGTATTCTGACTGAGCCGAACGCCTCTTTAACCGAGCAATACAAAGCGTTAATGGCAACGGAAGGGGTGAATATCGAATTCACTCAAGATGCCATTAAGAAAATCGCTGAAGCGGCATTTCGTGTTAATGAAAAAACCGAAAATATCGGTGCTCGCCGTTTGCATACGGTGATGGAGCGCTTAATGGATAAAATCTCCTTCAATGCCAGCGATATGGACGGTCAAACCGTGAACATTGATGCCGCATATGTCACCGAAGCCTTGGGTGAGGTGATTGAGAATGAAGATTTAAGCCGTTTCATTCTGTAATTTTTTCTTTGTTATGAAGGCACGATAAACATCGTGCCTTTTGTTTTCTTAAGTGCGGTGGGTTTTTAGAAAGTTTTTGTAGTTGCAGGGTAAGTTGTTTACAATGAGCCCATCTTTTCATCAGCTTGAGTGTCATTATGCAAATAAAAAAATGCCTTGTCGCATTATTATTAGGCTCCGTGTTATTAACCGGATGTTCCTCTTCCATCGATCCACAAACCGGTGAACGTAAAGATGCCTTGGAAGGGTTTAACCGTAAAATGTGGGATTTCAACTATCACGTTGCTGACCCTTATGTGTTAAAACCGTTAGCTAAGGGTTGGAAAAACTATGTGCCAAGCCCGGTGCGTACCGGTGTCATCAATGTGGCAGATAACCTTGATGAACCGGCAAGTTTTGCCAACCGTTTGATTCAAGGGGATTTTAAGCAGGCACTCATTCATTTTAACCGTTTCTGGATTAACACGATTTTCGGTTTGGGCGGTTTAATTGATGTGGCAAGTTATAGCGACCCGTTGAAAAAACAAGGCGATAACCGTTTTGGTGATACATTAGGACGCTATGGTGTTGGAACCGGTCCTTATGTGATGTTGCCGTTATATGGTGCCGCAACACCGCGTCAAGATATTGGTAATCTGGTGGATACAACCTATCCAATGCTTTCCTTGCTTGGTCCTTGGGGTTTCTTGAAAGCCGGTTTGCAAGGCATTGATACACGCGCGAAATTGATGGATAAGGAAGCATTGTTAGATCAGGCGCAAGACCCGTATGTTACTTTCCGCGAAGCTTATTTCCAACATTTGGAACAACGCATTAACGGCGATAAAGAGAAAAAAGCGGATCCGGTTTTATCAAACGATATACTCAACCAAATTGATTAATAGGAGAGCGGTTATGGAAATGTCATCTACCCAACGTTTAATTTTAGTTAACCAATATAAATTAATGGCGTTATTGGATCCGACCAATGCGGCAAAATACCAACGTTTAGAAGCCATTGTAAAAGGTGGGTTCAGCTTGGAATTGCGTGAATTGGATAATGAGTTTTCAGTGATTTCGGAAGAAGAATGCCGCACGGTATTGGATACGTTGGAAATGTACAAAGCGTTGCAAATTTCCTATAACAATTTGACTGATAAATCCGAATTAAGTGAACACCGCTTACAGTTTGTCGGTTACTGTGCTGTGCGTGAGAAAAAATACCTTAACTATCTCCGTTTCATCACGAGCGTGGAAGGGAAATATCAGGAATTTATGCGTTGTGAACACGGTTGTGATTCTCAAACACCAATGAGAGACAAATATTCCCGCATGATCGATGCATGGAAAGCATGCCCGCATGAATATCATTTAAGCATGGCGGAAATTCAGAATATCTTGAACGCTTAATTTTTAAAAACACCGCAAAAATAAACCGCACTTTAGTGACTAAAGTGCGGTTTATTTTTTATGGTGAATTTTATTGGGGATTACAAATAAGATTTTTCAACCACTTTCAAGTTGTCATCTAATTTATACACCAACGGCTGACCGGTTGGGATTTCTAAATCCATGATATCCGCATCGGAAATGCCTTCGATATGTTTTGCAAGTGCGCGCAAAGAGTTACCGTGTGCAACCACTAAAACGCGTTTACCGCTTAATAATGCCGGTGCGATTTGGTCTTCCCAGAATGGAAGTACACGCTCTAAGGTGACTTTTAAGTTTTCGCCATCCGGAATGACATCAGCCGGTAAGTGTGCGTAGCGACGGTCATTGTGGGCAGAATTCGGGTCTTTCGGATCTAATAATGGTGGTAATGTGTCGTAAGAACGGCGCCAAATGTGAACTTGCTCATCACCGTATTTTTCGGCGGTGGCTTTTTTGTCTAAACCTTGTAGTTCACCGTAGTGACGTTCGTTTAAACGCCAGTTTTTCACTTGTGGAATCCATAATTGGTGAGATTCTTCTAACACGATATTACAGGTTTTGATCGCACGAGTGAGGACGGAGGTGAAAGCAATGTCGAATTCAAAACCGGCATTCAATAATTTTTGACCTGCGGTTTTGGCTTCTTCCACGCCGCGCTCAGTCAAATTGACATCACGCCAACCGGTAAATAAGTTTTTTGCATTCCATTCACTGAAACCGTGACGAATAAAAACTAATTCCATAATGAGTCTCCTAGATTAATTAAAAAAACTGCCTCAGTTATAGCAAAAAAACGCTTTTTTATAAAGGAAAAAGTCTTTTATTTTCCACCGCACTTTTTGCGTCAAGAGGTCGTCTTTCGGGCGTTTTTCTGCTCGTTTCTTTCATAAAAAAAGAGGCTGCTGATTGCTTTTGAAGAATCTGTGAAATAGATCAAAATACAGGGAATTAATCGGAAATAAACGTTTTACTTTCAGTATTTTTTAGATAGTCTAACAGACATTCTTAATATTTTATTTTCTAGAAGGAAGACATGATGACAACACTTTTCGAGATTGCACAAAATTGGTTAAACCAAGATCCGGACGCTGAAACGCACGCAGAATTAGCCGCACTTTTAAGCGCGGCAAAACGTGGCGATGCAAAAGCGGAAGCTGAACTGGCTGCCCGTTTTGACGGACGTTTACAATTCGGTACCGCCGGTTTACGCGGTCGTCTGCAAGCCGGTTCCATGGGGATGAATCGTGTGTTGGTGGCACAAGCCGCCGGCGGGTTGGCTGAGTATTTAAAAGGGTATGATCATCAGCCTTCCATCGTGATTGGCTATGACGGTCGTAAAAACTCCGATGTATTTGCACGCGACACGGCTGAAATCATGGCTGGCGCCGGTATTAAAGCGTATTTATTACCCCGCAAATTACCAACGCCGGTGTTGGCTTATGCTATTCAATATTTTGATACTACCGCAGGCGTGATGGTGACGGCGAGCCACAATCCACCGGAAGATAACGGCTATAAAGTTTATTTAGGCAAAGCCAACGGTGGCGGACAAATTGTATCTCCGGCAGACAAAGACATTGCTGCATTAATTGATAAAGTTGCGGCAGGCAGTGTGAAAGATTTACCGCGCAGCCAAGATTACGTTGTGTTAGATGACACCGTGGTGGACGCTTATATTGAGAAAACAGCCACACTTGCGAAAGAACCACAAACCGACATTAACTATGTTTACACCGCCATGCACGGCGTGGGCTATGAAGTGTTGAGCAAAACGTTGACAAAAGCGGGCTTGCCACAACCGCACATCGTTGCCGAACAAGTCTGGCCGGACGGCACTTTCCCAACCGTGAATTTCCCGAACCCGGAAGAAAAAGGGGCATTAGATTTAGCGATTCAAGTGGCAAAAGCACACAATGCCGAATTTATTATTGCGAATGACCCGGATGCTGACCGTTTAGCGGTGGCAGTGCCGGATGCTGAAGGCAACTGGAAACCATTGCACGGCAACGTGGTGGGTTGCTTCTTAGGTTGGTATTTGGCGAAACAATATCAAGCGCAAGGTAAAAAAGGCGTATTGGCTTGTTCTCTTGTGTCCTCACCTGCTTTGGCTGAGATTGCGAAACGTTATGGTTTTGAATCCCAAGAAACTCTTACCGGCTTTAAATACATCGGTAAAGTTCAAGGCTTGTTATTTGGTTTTGAAGAAGCATTGGGCTATTTGGTGGATCCGGATAAAGTACGCGATAAAGACGGCATTTCGGCTGCCATCGTGTTCTTGGATTTAGTCCGTAGTTTGAAAAAACAAGGCAAAACCTTGGCAGATTATGCAGAGGAGTTCACCAAAGAATTTGGCGCCTATGTGAGCGGACAAATTTCTATTCGTGTGAGTGATTTGTCTGAAATCGGCAAATTAATGATCGCACTTCGCAACAACCCGCCAAGCCAAATCGGTGGTTTCAATGTGGCACAATTTATCGACCACACCAAAACCGACCGTCAAAGCGACATTTTGGTCTTCGTCTTGGAAAACGGCAGCCGCCTTATTGCGCGTCCGTCCGGTACTGAACCGAAAATCAAGTTCTATCTTGATGCGCGTGGTACCGATCCGAAAAATGCCGATCACGTGTTGGCGGAATTCGATGCGGCAGTTCACGCGATTTTACGTCAAGAAGCGTATGGTAAGCAGGATTGCTAATCAGCCCGACTAACGAGAAATAAAAAACGGTATTCTTATCTAAGAATACCGTTTTATTTTGGAAAGTGCGGTGGATTTATGCCGCTTTTTTCTCAAAGAATTTCATTAATGGCAATATCACCAAACAACAAATTGCGCCTACAGCTAAACCGGTAACCAGTGTGGCGATTTGTCCTAAAGCGCCTTCAGCAAGCTGAATATTTGCCCAAAAGTGGTGAATTGCCTCAACGTTATGCACGAAAATTCCGCCACCGACCAAGAACATCGCCAGGGTGCCAATGAAGCTTAATGAGCGCATGAATTTTGGCATTAAAAATAAAACGCCTTTGCCGACATGGCTTGCGATACCACCTTTTTGCATTAAAAATAAACCGAAATCATCGGCTTTGACGATAAGCGCCACAATGCCGTAAACGAAAAAAGTGATGCCAATTCCAATGAGTGAAAGGGCGATGATTTGCACGGAAATCGGTGATTCGGCAAGTTCGCCTAAGGCGATAATAATAATTTCGGCAGAAAGAATAAAATCTGTGCGTACCGCACCACGAATTTTGGCTTTTTCATCGAAAGCATTTTTTTCGTGATGGTGTTCATGAGAAAAAAATTTATGCAGGATTTTTTCCACGCCCTCAAAGCACAAATAGGCACCACCGAGCATTAATAAGGGCACAATGAGCGCCGGCAAAAAGGCAGCTAACAACAGTGCGATAGGAATTAAAATCACCTTATTCACCAAGGAACCTTTTGCCACCGCCCATACAATCGGCAATTCCCGTTCCGCAGTGGCGCCGGTTACTTGATTGGCATTCAACGCCAAATCATCCCCTACCACACCGACCGTTTTCTTGGCAGCCACTTTGGTCATCACAGACACATCATCCAATAACGATGCAATATCATCCAATAAAGTAAACAATGAGCTAAACGCCATTTTCTTTCCTTGTGTTAAAGCGAAACAAATAGGCGCATATTGTGGGGAGGAGGACGAGGGGAAGTCAATGAGAATTTACGAAAGTGCGGTTAAAAACGAGGGAGATTTTGACCGCACTCTATTTAAATAATAAATTCAATGCGTTATAAGTTACACTTTCCCTTATCCCACTTAGGATCTTGATAGCCACATTCAGCGGGAGAAAGATATATATACCCCTTAGTATTCATACATTCATCAAGATTTTTATATCTTTTGTCATTTATTTGATAGTTTTGCGGATAGTAGTGTAGATTTATATCACCATACTTTCCTCCACAAGAAACAAGATCTTTCCATCGTTGTTTTGAGTTTGTGTGTCCTAGTAGTTCTTTTTTTTGATACCCTGCAATTAATGGATATTCTTTCCCCTTATCAACACAATTAACCATTTGTGGAGTATAAAAACATCCGTTTGAATACCAACATCCGTTTAATATAAAACAAAGAAGAAATAAGGAGTATCTTATTTTATTTACCTACTATTTTCATCAAAAGTTCAAACATATCTGATGACATTACATCGGATAAAGCCCCAGATAGTGCGCGTTTCCTAACGCGTGCCAAAAACATCCGTTTTGTTTGATTCAGGTTTTCACTATTTTTATTAACAACTTCATTCAGTTTGTCTATTTTAGTTAGATTCAAGCACGCGTCAGGAGACGCGCGCTATCTAAGGGTGTTGCTCGCTCGTGATATTTCCGTAGAAAAAGCATTAGAAAAAGTAGAACGTGCTTACGCGAAGTTGAATATAAAATTATAAGATTTGCTTAACAATAAGCATCGTTGAAAATACGAAAAGTGCGGTCATTTTTTGAGAGGTTTTAAAACCCTTTGAAAATTGACCGCACTTTAATTCAACAATTTCTTTTGTATAAGTTTAAATATAGCTTACTCTAGGCTATTAGAATGGAAATATTGAGTTATTTTTTGATATAAAACTCCTAAATATATCTACAGACCATAACAATTTACTCCCATGCTCTTTTAATAAATAAAACTTTATCACGCATTAATTATTTTACTCTTACATCCTCATCATTAAGCCATTCATACTTTTTAGGAGAATCTTTATATAAAGGCGTTCCATTCACTCTCATACAATGAACAAAAATATCACTCATATTAACTCTATAAGCATCACCATATTTATGTTTTTTCTCATAAAACAATGGTTTAGTTATCTTGTTGCAGTATTGTTCATTTTTAACCCTCAATAACTTTGTTTCTTGAGGTTCGTTTTCATAAAAGATTCGTCTTTCTTTATCAAGCTCAGCGGCATTACTCCTCACAGAATAATTTCCATTCCAAAACCTATAAATAAAACAGGAATTACTACCACTTAAGCAACAAGATTGCAAAATCATTATGAAAGGTATTAATTTTATAATATTAGCCATCATTTATCTCCGCTATTCTACATTGCCGAGAATTTGATTGGCTGAAACCACGCCCCCTCGGCTGTTAATGTCACTATTGCGTGACACCAAATATACTTGCGGCACAAGTGCGGTGACTTTACGTCCGTCAGCTAGCGTAATCTCTTTATTGACAAACCAAACCATATCGCTGGTCAGTTTTGACATTTTTTTGGCGGTTAAGTTAAATTAACGTATTTGTTGAGAAGAGTAAATTTAAAGTGCGGTTAGTTTTTGAGAGGTTTTAAAACCCTTTGAAAATTGACCGCACTTTATAGATTTCCGCTATCTTTAAAAAGAAATCCACATACCATTTTAATGATATTTTTGGCACTATCATTTTTTCATGGTGTGCATACAATCCATAACTTTCAAACTTATGACCTCTCGTTCCTCATTTGTCTTATCAGGAAGATTTTTATATTTCTCATAACATGATTCAAAAATTTTTTGTTCCTCATATGGCCTTTCAGGTATCACATCCCCATTCCAGAACCGAACAAAATAACTATTAGAAGAAACACACGAGGTTAAAATAAAGCACAAAAATAAAATGGATATATTATTCATTATTCCCTCTTTGAATATTAACTGATTTAGGTAGAGATAAATTTCGATTAGTGTCTCCCCAAATTTTATCAAAATCTAGGAAATATTTATTCTTTGCTTGATTAGCTTTTGAAACTACCTCCCCCCACGATGGCGCGCGTTTCCTAACGCGTGCCTAAAACATCAATTTCGTTTGATTAAGATTTTTACTATTTTCATTAACAATTTCATTTTGTTTGTTTTTAGATAGATTTAAGCACGTGTCAGGAGACGCGCGCTATCTAGGGGGGCTACTATTTAAAAAATAAAATTTGTATAAGACAAACAATAATCCCTATAAAAATACCTATTTTTATAGAAGGATTTCTAAAAAAATAAAACCATTTTTCCTTTGTTGTATTTTTAAATAAATATTCATCATCAGAATGGATATATGTATCTTCTAAAGATTTATATGTCTCCCCCTCATCTCCTCTAACTCTAGTACCATCATTTAATTTTTTGGCAATAGCTATTAGCTTTTCTATATGCTTATCATCCGTAGTATTAATGTAATATTCACCTTTAATACCTTCAGTATAAAAAATAGTAAAAGAAGGATCATCTTTATCATAATAAAACTCTAAAGTTCCATTTTTATTTATCTCTTCCTTCATGTTGAATTCTTTAAATAAAAACGCTTTAAACTTTTCTTTATCCATAATGAGTTTAGAAGAAATATCTTTTTTATTCGTATTAACTAAAGAAATATGATAAGCCATTATTTATCCTCACGATTGCACTCATTTCCTAACGCGTGCCTAAAACATCCGTTTTGTTTGATTCAGGTCTTCACTATTTTTATTAATAACTTCAGTTTGCTCACGCCTTGCTACAATTAGACTGTTTTTACTTCCTATATTTATCATATATAGCACAATCTTTAGGTCTATGATAACAATAAAGCCAACTGTTGGTTTTAAATATATAACCATTTTCATATATGCATTTAGCATATAAATCCTGATTATTATCTATATGGTGAATTTTTTCAAAACATTTATTTTTTAATTCTGCTGATGCTTTAACTTTACTTTCTCTGTGTTCCCAGTATGCCATTTTATCTATGGTATAACTTTCCCTATAAGTAAACATTGTCCAACATCCTGATAAAAAACAAGAAATAATAACAATACTTAAAAATTTCATCTTTCTTTTCCTACATTTTCAAATTCTCTGACACCTTTAGTATAAGGATAAAAGGATCTCAAAAGCTTTTCTTTCTTTTGAATCTCATTTAAATCAGTTTCAATATATTTTATATTTCTTATATTCTGATTAGCCTCTGAATGCGCCTGACCAAATGATAACCCCTCTACTTGTTTAGCATTCGGGTTATTTCCAATAAATAGTCCTCCTAATCCAGAATAGACCGCATCTCCCTTAACTCCATGATATTCAGTATTGACACCTCCAAACAATTGCTTCGCTTGTTTATCTACCCGTTCTGATGGATAGGAACCTCCTAAATGCAAGAAATTCACTTTTGTATTGTCATACCGATTCCCTACATATTCCGACCAATTCAACATATTTTTATTTCCCGAAACGCCTAGACTATGTGCCACATTATTCGCACTTATCGGCTCTTTTCCTTGGGCGATTCTATGTGCATTATATTCATTCAGTTTTTTAGTAATTTGAGCGTGATCCCTCGTGGCATTTGATGCACCAAACACACTTGGTAAATTTGCCCATGCCCTAAAACGCTCAAATCCAGTGAAGATAAACTCATTGAGATAGTTGGTACTACCTCGATTTAAAATGACAGCCGTTTCATTAATCGATGATAAGTCTTTATCATATAAAATCGCACTTGATACTTTATCTTCTCTGCTTAAATTTAACATACCCGCTGTTGCAACTTTACTGAGTAATTGTGCTTGTTCATCTGTAAGGATGTCATTACCATAAATAATACGTTTTAATGCTTGTGAATTATCGGATTTAAAATCTAAACAGCTTATGTGATTACAATTTTCTGTTTTCTTTTGAATGGAAAATACGGAATCCTCATTTTTTTCCATTTGATAATAGATTTCATCACCCATACTATTAATATTCTCCACAAATTTTGTTGCCACACTTAAATCGCTCTCTAAATCAGATTTAATTGACTCAATATCCGCTTTAGCTAATTTTTGATGACGATTTTCCTGATTTAAGGTTTCAATCGTTTCATTAATAGATTTCCCGGTTAATTGCTCTTGTACTTCCTTGTCTCTAATAATGAGATTTTTGGTGTTAATTGAACTTGTTGTAACGCCATGTTCACTACCTTTATCGCTTACTTGTCCTAAAAGCCCGGTGATCAATCCTTTCGCTAATCCCCAGTTTCCTTGAGAGCCAATGCCGGCGATTCCTCCGGTTTCCACTTTTCCGCTTCCATCAGCGTTATTTTGGCCGATTTTTTGTAATTCGACACCACCGATTTCTTTTGGCGCATTTCCACCACCGATGGTAACGCCTCCTCCAACGCCAAATCCTTTCGCATTGTGGTTAGAGTAATTTTCGATATCTGAATGTGTAATTGTTCCTGTACTAAAACGATTTTTCCCTTCCTTTTCTGCTGTCTCAGTTGAAGTGATGATAGCACCTTTTAAATCCGTATGTTTTTCCACATTCACATCATAGCCATCATCCCCTGCATAGATGCCGGCTTGTTCATTGACGCTGGCATGGTCGGCATTGACTTTGGATTTATTGTAGCTTCCCCCTGCGGAGAACCCATAACCGATGGTTACACTGCCGCTGACATTCGTTTGCTTGCCATCATAGCTAGATTTATCTTGCAAACTTTTGATATTCAAGTTGTCGGCATTGACTTCAACGCGTTTACCTTTTATTTGGCTCCCAATAAGGTTTGTATCACCACCGCTTTGTATTGTGGTTTGGCTGTTGGCGTCACCCACGTGGCTTGCCACATAAGTGGTTTCATCGCTGTTACCATAACCTTTACCTCGGTTTCCACCCACAGTAATCCCGGCCGCAACGCCATTACCAAATTTCACAGCCACCCCCACGTTAAAGCCGCTTGATTTATTGGTGCTGCGCTCCAGGTGGGTTTGTTCGGCAGCTTTGATATCGATATGGTTATCTGCAGCAAGGTGAGTGCCTTGTTTGCCTGAGATATCCGCACCTTCAATATGAATATTTGAATCTTTTCCGGCACCACTTGCTTTGATATTCACGTTGCCGCCTGCATTCACTTGAGACGTAGCCGCTGTTTTGCCTTCTGTATGGGTTTTCGATTCGCTTTTTTGTTGTCCGTAAGTAATTTGAATTCCCACCATAGAATCCATTCCTTCGCTACCATTCATGACGTTGCCTAAGGCATTTTGTGCTTGACCGACAGCTTGTCCTGCACGATAAGCGTCAAATCCGGTATTAACCGCAGACATCGCATTAATTCGATTATTCTTACTGTTGCCTGTTTGTTGCGCGCTTTTGATGGTGCTTTGTACGGCTTGTAATGCCGATAAAATAGGGGAGGTAATCGCAATCGTTAACCCTTTTTGTTCGAAGGTTTGTTTCATATTGCTTTCGTATTTATCATCCGCCGCTTTAATGGTGGCTTGTTGGGCAAGAATATCAACATCGCCTTTGGCGCTACTGACCCTACTTGCGGTTTGAGTGTAGCGGTTTTCAGCAATGAATCGGGTCTCGTTATTGAGGCTGCCAACTTGGCTACCGGAGGCGTAAAGTTTGGTTTGGTCGGTTTCTAGCGTTTGTTTTTGGCTACCAAAGGTGACACCAATGCCACCGCCAAGCATGCCTGATTTTTTCTTGCTGTAAACATCTTCCGAATATATGCGGTTCTCCGCTTCTCTAATATCAATATTTTTTCCTTGTGCGGTGAATCCATTTTCTGCCACAAGGCTGCTTCCTTGCACTTTAATATTGCCATTATTGGATTGAAGGTGAATTTTATCAGCATCGATCATGGAAGCTTCAGCAAGGTCATAATCATGACGGTGTTTGGCGGTGATCGTTTTTTTGCTAAACAAACCGCGATCGGTTGTTTTGATAGCACTATTTAAGTGTTCTTTCCCCCGTCCTTCGTGAATATCGATATTACCCTGTGCTGCAATGGTCGTTTCACCGTCAGAATGTAGTTGATTTCCTGTGACGGTGATGTTTTGACCGGCAATATACTGTGCGTTTCCTTTAACTTGAATTTGATTACCGATTTGATTTTCTTGATCCAACAAATAATAGTTATCCGCATTCATACGGTAATGTTCTTTGTTAATACGAGTCACCGTACCTAGCTCTAAATCGCCTTTTGCATAAAATGCAGCATCACCGGCAATATTGGCATGTATTCCTTTTACTACAATATTTTCATCGGCATGAACCTGAAGCTTGCCGTTTTTGTCTGTGAGATTAAGTTCAGCCATTTTGCTGATATCTTGTTTGTAAAAGTCACCGGTATCTTTTGTGTCGGATAACTTACTTTCAATACGAAGATTTTTCGCGCGAGCAGTCAGGTTATCTTTTGCTTCAAAGGTTCCCCCCAGATTTAAGAGATCATTCTCCGCACTAAGAGAAAGGTGATTTGCCTGTAATCGTCCTTCGTTGTTTTTGATATTTTTGGCAGTCATGGACAGGGTGTTATGGCCTAAAATCGTGCCTGAATTGTCGATCTGGTTCATACCACGAATGATGACATGATTGGCAGAAATCAGGCTTCCTTCACCATTAATTTTGCTGTTTCTGCGAGAAAGGTAAACTTTCGGCGCGAGAACATTGATTTTTTCACCATTAGGTAATTGTGTTTCACGTTTTTCGAACCAAACTAAATCACTTGTTAGTTCCTTCATTTGCGCTGCCGTGAGCGCCACGCCCGGAGTTAAATTCCACTTCTTGGCATAGTATAGGCCGTTATCCATTAAGGCTTTATATTGTTCATAATCAGACGTATAGCCCTCTAAAAAACGGCGCCCTGTGAGTTGATTAATTTGTTCGTTGATTAAACGTTGTTCATAGAATCCATCGCCTAGGCGTTTAAGCATATTTTGCGGATCGGTACGCAGTGCATGGAACATATAATCGCTACTTAGCCATTGTCGTTTATCGGCGAAACGCGGATCGGTTTCAACAATATAGTGGCTATCAGCATGAGGATTAATTTTATACAAACTTTGATTTGGCAAACGTAGCGTGTTTTCAACATCGCCTATTGCGTTTGCCGGTGTGCGTGCCGTAACGGAGGTATTCTCACTTTCTTTTCTGACCGCTTCCGGATCACCAATGTGGTTTTTAACCACATTAAAGTTAAAGTGTTCTGTCGGATGGGCGACTTCATAATGCTTATGGTCTGTGTCTTTATGCCCATGGGATTTCTTGATCCCACGACTACGATAGTGGACCCATTTAAAAACCGTGCCTTGATCAAGACGATCAATGTTGCCGATCACATCTTCATTAATTAAGGTGGCATCGCCCTGTGAAAGGGTTTGATGGGAGATATTTTGTGTGATCGGTTGTTCACCGAGAATCAAGTTTTTGCCGACCAGCAGTTTGCTGTATTGGTTTTTGAGATGATCACCGGTTAAAGAAAGATGACCTCCAATCAGTATTTTTCCCGGTGTTTGAACATCAATTTTGGATGTTTTGGTTGTTCTGTTATAGCGCCAGCCAATCCAGTCATTTTGATATTGCGTTGGGCGACCATCATAAAATTGAAACCACGCTTCTGAGCGTTTTTTATTCCAAGCAAAAATACCGTCTTTATCTACCGTAAAACGTTGACTGTCGGTTGTTTTTGCAACTTGGTGAAAATATTCGCGAGATTCGTTGATGCCTAATTTGAGGTGTAAATCCGTATTGAGTAACGTGGCGGTATTGATTTTTCCATCGCCCATCGCTTCAATGATGCCACTGCCATTAATGATCTCTTTGGCTTGCCCGATCGCTTCACCGTTTTCCGATAATTTTCCTCCGATATGTAAATCACCCAAGCTAAAAATGAAACTTTGATCAAGGTTTTTCAGCGTATTGATGCCAAAATCAAGGCGTTTTCGTGCAGCGATAGTGGCTGATGAATCCGCTTCCTTGGCATTCGTTAAATGAGTCGCAGCAAAAGAAAGTTGATTGCCATAAATACGTCCGGTACCTACATTATTTAGACTTTCTCCTTCAATTCGCGTCGTTTCGCCATCGATGAGTCCTCGGTTAGTGAAAAGTGCGGTGGAAATTTGCGTTGTTTTTGATGAAATTTCTGCGGCTTCGGTGTTTTCTATTTCTGCAGCGCGAATATTGATGTGATGGCCAATGTTTAATTTGCTCTTATTGGTGAATTTTCCCTCGGTGGTAAAACGTAAATCACCGTTGACCTGAAAGGCGTTATTGAGCTCAATACTATCGGTTAAAGCGATGTCTGCATTGCCTGTGGTGCTAATGGTTCCTTCATTTTGCAATGTTTTGGCGGTTAAGGTTACGTGTTTCCCCGCATGTATTCTCCCTTCCGCGTTATTGATATTCGCGTGGGATTTATCACCGTTCACGTCTAACTGATTGGCAGAGAGAATATCGCCTTGCTGATTATTCAATGTGGTTGCGACATTCAATGTTCCGCGTTGGGTTGCATAAATACCACCGGACTGGTTGTTGATCTGTTGTGTGGTTAAGGTAATTTGAGCTGCTTGTATCCCTTGGGTTGGATTTGCCGTATTCTTTGTGCCTCGATTATCCAATGTTTGGGTTTGAAGATGGATGTTATCTGATGCGACAATGAGTGAACCTTCCTCGGAGACCTTGCGATTATCAACATGAGTCGCATTGATTTGAATCTGTTTGCCTGCCAAGGTGCCTTTGCGGTTATCTACGGTTTTTGCTTTCAAATCTTGCTTTTCTTTTGTGTGAATAGTGCCGCGGTTTTCAATGTTTTCACTTGATTGAACCTGGATATTCCCTTGTGCGCCGATAAACCCTTGGTTCACAACATGACCTTTGGCATCAATGACGACTTCGCCGGCAGATGCGCCAATGTGCCCGGCATGATTGACGCCAAGACCTTGCTCGGTGCCGATTAAGTGAATTTTTTCTGCATACATTCCGCCGAGATAGGTTACATCCAATGCAAAGTGCGGTGGATTTTCTGACTGTTTTTCTTTCTCGGTAGTATGAATAATTTGCACGCTATCATTGTTTTTCGTCACCCGATTTTTACCTGTGGTGACATTGACCTTCCGTTTACTCCAAACACCGGCATTGATTTCTGCGCTGCGACTGATGATATCTGTGTAGTCTGTTTGGCTGTTGTCGAGTCCTTTCCCTTCTACGGTCACTTTGCCTTTCTCGACCTTGAAACTGTCTAGCGAACCATGATGAATTTCCGGTTTCCCGGTGGTGAAGGTCGCGCGTTCTGCATTGATGATGCCGCAACCCTGGCAATGAATACCGTTAGGGTTGGCAATAATGACATCTGCTTTTTTCCCGGCAACCTCAACATATCCTTTCAGTTGGCTGGGATGATTGGAATTGACTTCATTCAGGATCACCTTGGCTTCTCCACCGGCCAGATAAGGGTTGCCTTGAATCCAACCGCCCTGTTGGGTCTGCGTATTTTTCCGACTGTTATTTAAGATGGCTCCTTGCGTATCGACGTCAAAATGGGTGTAACGGTTATGGGATAGTCCTTGCTCATTCGGTGTTTGAATGTTGACTTGAGGTAATCCATTGGCGGTTTGTAAAACAACGGGGCGTTGATTTGTCGCTGCCGCTGAATCGGCTTGAATCATCAATGTCTCGGCATGCGCTGATGGTGAGATAAAGGAAACAAAACCGAGAGCACAAAAGACGGCGAACGTCAGGGATTGCAGTGAAGGATAAAATGAAAAACACGCCGAATATTGACCGCACTTGAGATCGCCTGTTTCTGTGTTTCCTGCGGTTGCTTTTTTCGCTAGTTCTGAGGTAACGATAAAACGTTGTAAGGTTTTGCTAAAAAGGACGCGATAGCGATGTTTGTTCATAATGTATCCTTGTGGTTTATTCGGTTGATTTTATGTGTGTCAACGTATTGTGTTGTCATGCTTAAGTGGTTGAGCTGATTAAAATGTGAGGCTTAAATTGAAGCCTAATACCTTGCTTTTATGTTGAAATCCTTGTGGTACATGGAGCGCTTTGCCGGCGAAAATGTCGTAATTCAACGCCTTCCATCTGCCACGCAGGCCAATGCTGGAGCCAACCATTGAGCGCCCCAGTAATTCATCGGTTGCTTTACCACGCACAACACCTTTATCTAAGGTGAAATAAAGTTGCTGCCCGCTTTGGGCGATATGCCATGCCAATTCATTACGCCATACCCAACCGCGTTCACCTGAGAGGGTTAATTCGCCGTCGGTTCCTCGTACCGTATAACGCCCGCCAATACTGAACCGATCTTGCATGACCAACGGGGTTCGATTCCATTGCGCTCGCCAGAGCGAGTTGAAATGGAAAGATTGTGTCGCCCATTGGAATGGGTGGGTGAGCTCGATTTCTGTAGTGAGGATTTTCATGCGTGATGAACCTTCATTAAAGCGTTCTTCCGGATGACGTTTTGCATGATAGGCACCGGTTCCGCGCTTAAAGTTTGCATTGAATGCCAAGGTGGAATGGTGCCAATTAAAACGATGAGTTAATCCCATTTCCCAGCCGGCAGTTCGTTTACGCTGAATGTCGATTTCTGCCTGATTGATGGCGTTGGAAGATTGTCTTCCCCAAAGGGAAAAAGAGAGTTGGGTTTTGTGTTGTGCGTGACGAAATAGCACACGAGAAAGACTGATTTTGCTCGTTTCACTACGACCGGAATAGCGCATTTTAGCCCCATAGGCTGCGGCAACTTGTTGGTGATATTGATTCACGTTATGGGAGGCACTTAATTGCCAATAACGAAATGGAACAGAATAATAAAAGTGAACATTTTGACTGCGTCTAGGGCCCTTTTCATCTGAACCTAACCAATTTGGTCGTTTCATGGCATGCGTAAACCCTGCATAAAATAGGTCATTTGCCGTGAAAAGATTATCTAAAGAAAGGGTGGCTGAACCTTGTAATCGACCGGTTGCAGTGGAGCCGGCATCGTCCAAGCCTAGCGTTAATCGAAACGGAAAGCGTTGTGCGTATTGCACCCATAAATCACTTTCACCGGGGAGCGCATCATTCTCTTGCGTAGGAAGAAGTTCAAGCTTGGCATCTGCTGTCGGTAGGCGTTTGAAATTTTCTAAGGATTGCTCGATGTCATGCAGATTTAAAATGTCACCTTGTTGTGGCACGAGTGCTGTCCAGGCAGTGAGTGGTGTTAATTTTTTGACCGCACTTTGGTCTTCAAGTAAAACATGGCGTAGTCTGCCGGGAATCACAGTGAGCATCAATTTGCCGCCGTTGAGATCTTGCTCGGTGATGACGACCCGTGTGGTGATATAGCCTTTTTCAATGATGTTGTTTTGTATTTGTCTCATGAGATTGTTGAGCCCTTGTGTACCGAAACAATGAGGTAATGTGAGCGCTAGGCTGTCTTTGGCTTGTTGATAAGCCCATTGAAATTGACTTGGGTGATGTGCCTTATGGGAAGATGTGGCGTTGATATCATCGTTTATTTCAATTTGTGTAATGGGAAAGCAGGGCTGTTCCGTCTTTGGTAACGTCCATTTTTCCGCTGTCGATTTAGCAAGATGAATGGTGTTTTCCGCACGGTGCAGCACTTCTCGTTCTTTTTCGGCTTGTTGTTGGCGTTGTTGCTGTTGAGCATCTAGATTGTCTAGATTGGCGCTGAAATGATGATTGGCATAGCTTGTTTGGGCGCAGATAAAGCCAATAAAAAGAAAGAGTGATTGATAAATAATGCGCATTGTATGATTCCCCATGTAAAAAATGTCAGGAAAATAGGGAATCTTGGATAGCAACTCAATGTCATGAAAGTATTTTTGCGAGCCGGATCGCGATGATGAAAAATTATCGTAAAAATAAGTGTTTTTTTAACAGGAGAAATCAGGTCTGGTACAAAATAGTGGTATATTTGTGCGGCGTTACAAGAAAGGAATAATGATGGTTATGCAGTATCAAATGAATAAGTCACCACTTCGGGGTGAAAACATATTAGGCAGGCAAAAAATGCGTCTGATTTTCACCGCACTTTTGTTCTGCGCGCCCCTTTCTTTTGCTGCACCTAAAGAGGATTTATCAAAAATTCATCAGCAAATTCAACAACAAAAACAGAAAATTGAGCAGCAAAAGCGGGAACAGCAGAAACTACAGAGCACATTAAAAACTCAAGAAAATCAGATTAATAACGTGATTGGTAAATTGCGTCAAACGGAATCGGATTTAAAAGAAATTCGCAAAACGATCAGCGATACCGATAGACAAATCAAACAGTTACAAAAACAAGAAAAAGAGCAAAAAGCCAAACTAGCGAAGCAGTTGGATTCTGCCTATCGTTCCGGCACGAACCCATCAGTGGCGGAGCGAATGCTATCCGATAAAGGGCAAAATGCAGAACGCATGAAAGCTTACTATGAGCATTTGAATCAAGTTCGGATGGGGTTAATTGAGGAACTGAAGAATACGCAGGAGCAGTTAGCAAAACAAAAGGCTTCCATTGCAGAACAACATAAAACGCAACAGGCGCAGCTTGCAGGACAGAAAAAACAGCAGCAAGAATTGCAAAAAGTGCAGAAGGAACGGCAAAGCACATTGAACCAACTGAATCAAAACTTAACGCGTGATGAAAATAAATTAGAAGCGCTGAAAGCGAACGAAAATGCGTTGCGCCAAGAAATCCAACGTGCGGAACAGACGGCGCGTCAGCAAGAACAACGTGAGCGTGAGGCGTTAGCGCAGAAAAAACAGGCGGAAGAAACGAAAAATCACAAGCCTTATCAGCCAACAGCGCAAGAGCGCCAACTGTTGAATAGTACTGCCGGATTAGGTACCCCGAAAAAACAATATGGTTTTCCGGTGGCGGGCAAAGTCGTGAACAGTTTTGGTTCAACTCAAATGGGTGAGTTACGCTGGAAAGGTATCGTGATTGCGGCGGGCGCCGGTACACCGGTGGAAGTCATTGCCGACGGGCGGGTGATTCTCGCCAACTGGCTGCAAGGTTACGGTTTAATGGTGATTGTGAAACACGGTGAGAACGATTTGAGTTTGTATGGCTACAACCAATCAGTCGCCGTGAAAGAAGGACAGCTTGTGAAAGCCGGACAGAAACTCGGTGAAGTGGGCAATAGCGGCGGTCAATCGAAAAGCGGATTGTATTTTGAGATTCGCCGCAAAGGCGTGGCAGTGAATCCGTTAGGTTGGTTGCGATGACTTTGGCAATCAAAAAAACGTTGTTGTTGACGACCGCACTTTTATCGGCGTCCTTTGCTTATTCTGCTAAATTGGCCATTGTCATTGACGATTTAGGCTATCACGCAAAAGAAGATGCTCAGATTTTGGCGATGCCGAAAGCGGTGTCGGTGGCGATTATTCCGGCTGCACCTTACGCCAAACAACGTAATCAACAGGCGTTCCAACAAGGGCGCGATATTCTCATTCATATGCCCATGGAAACGGTGTCTAAAATGAAAATTGAAGACGGCGGTTTGCATTTGGGTATGTCGCAAGGGGAGGTGAGCCATCGCGTTCAAACAGCTCACAATATTGTCTCCAACGCCATTGGGATGAACAATCACATGGGCAGTGCGGCTACGGCAGATGGGCCTTTAATGACCAAATTAATGACCGCACTTCGTGAGCGTCATTTGGCTTTCCTCGACAGCCGTACCATTGGCCGCAGTGTGGCAGGTAAAATGGCAAAAGAACAAGGCGTGCGGACGTTAGATCGGCACATCTTTTTAGACGATAGTGACGCATTTGCTGATGTGCAACGACAATTTCAAGCCGCCGTGCAATATGCGCAGAAACACGGTATCGCCATTGCCATAGGGCATCCGCGTAAAAATACCATTGCCGTCTTGCAAGCGGGCATCGCCAATTTGCCGGCGGACGTTCAGCTTGTTTCTATGGGCAGTTTGTGGCGAAATGAAAAAATCGCACCGCCAAAACCTTTTATGCTTCTCTTTAGCGAAATGCCTTCGCCTACCTCCATTCCACCTTATACCGCAGTGCCATTGTTGCGTGGTGTGCCTTAGTCTTGCCGTTTGGTTAGACAGATGCTTTAGAAAGTTTCTGTAATAGTCTGTCCATCGCACGATAGCCAAGAGCTTCGGCTAAGTGTCGCTGGTGAATTTGCTTTTCCCCTTCTAAATCCGCAATGGTGCGGGAAACTTTCAGTATGCGGTGGTATGCCCGCACAGACAGCCCAAGCTTGGTCAGCGCATTTTCTAAAAATAACGCGTCTTTCTCTTCCAGTTTGCAATCTCGTTCAATTTCTTTGCTGGTTAAATGGGCGTTAATTTTGCCGGCACGTTGCAGTTGAATTGCGCGGGCGGCTAAGACTTTCTCTCTCACTATGGCACTGGATTCGCCACGGTCGCCGCTATTTTGCAGGCTACCTTGCGGTAGCAATGGCACCTCAATGGATAAATCGAAACGATCTAAAAATGGGCCGGAGAGGCGATTTAAATAACGCATGATTTGTTGTGGCGAAGTGCGGTTATGGGTGCCTTGATAATGCCCTGTCGGGCTGGGATTCATGGCGGCAATCAGCTGAAATCTTGCCGGAAATTGAATCTTGGCATTGGCGCGAGAAATGATAATTTCACCACTTTCTAACGGCTGGCGGAGGGCGTCCAACACCTTGCGTTCGAATTCAGGCAGTTCATCCAAAAACAACACGCCATTGTGTGCAAGGGAGATTTCCCCAGGTTTTGGAATCGAACCACCACCCACCAATGCCGGTGTGGAGGCGCTGTGGTGAGGTGCACGAAAAGGACGCTGTTTCCAGTTGTGAAAATTTAGTTCATTTTGTACCAAACTGGCCACCGACGCAGTCTCAATGGCTTCTTGATCGGTCATTTCCGGCAGTAATCCGGTTAAGCGACTGGCGAGCATGGTCTTTCCTGTGCCGGGCGGGCCTAAAAATAACAGATTGTGCTGCCCTGCCGCGGCAATCATTAAAGCGCGCTTGGCATGTTGTTGTCCGATGATGTCTGTCAGATCTTTGGGATTTTCAGGGAAAAAATCCACCGCACTTTGAGTTTTGATGTCACCGGCAAGAGGCAGCTCCCCTTGTTCATTAAGAAATTGCACCACCTCCAATAAAGAATTCGCGTAATAGGTTTCTTGCTCAGAAACCAGTGACGCTTCGTTGGCATTGCCTTGTGCAATAATGCATTTTCGCTTGGCTTGTTTTGCCGCCAGAATCGCAGGAATGACGCCATGTACGGCACGCAGTTGACCGGTCAGGGCAAGTTCGCCGATAAATTCAAAGTGTTTTAATTTTTCCGGATCGATATAACCAAAGGCGGCAATCATACCAATCGCAATAGGCAAATCAAAACGTCCGCCTTCTTTGGGTAAGTCTGCCGGGGCGAGGTTGACGGTAATGCGCTTGGCAGGATATTTGAATTCAGCATTGAGCAACGCACTGCGGACACGATCTTGGGCTTCTTTCACCGTTTTTTCCGGTAACCCAACCAGCGTAAAACTTGGCTTACCGTTGCTCAAATGCACCTCAATGGTGACCAGTGGCGCTTGAACGCCCATGGAGGCGCGACTGTAAACGATGGCTAAAGACATGTTTGGCTCCGTAATGCTGAAGAAAAAAGCGGAGCGCCAAAATAAAAAAAGTGCGAAATGAAAGAAATTCACACCGCACTTTTTTGCGATCAGAATCGCAGAAATGGCTTTTTTTAGGCAAAAATCGGGGCAAACCACGCATCTAATTTGGCGGCCAAGCGATCAATGCCGGTGCGTTTCAAGGCAGAAAACGCTTCCACTTGAATGTCCCCTTGGAACGGTAAAATCGCTTCACGCACCATTTTGACCTGTTTGCTGCATTCGCTTTGGCTCAGTTTATCCGCTTTCGTAAGTAGTAATAACACCGGCAGTTCGGAAGCCACTGCCCATTCAATCATTTGCTGATCCAAATCTTTGAGGGGATGGCGAATATCCATCAAAATCACAATTCCGGCAAGGCATTCACGCTTTTGCAAATATTCACCAAGGGCTTGTTGCCATTGCAATTTCATTTGTTCCGGCACGGCGGCATAGCCATAGCCCGGCAAATCCACTAGCTTGCATTGTGGCTCCACCTCAAACAAATTGATGAGCTGGGTACGCCCCGGGGTTTTTGACGTACGAGCAAGGTTTTTTTGATTCGTTAAGGCATTCAGTGCGGTTGATTTCCCTGCATTAGAGCGACCGGCGAAGGCGATTTCAACGCCGCTGTCTTCCGGCAGACTTTTGAGGTTCGGCGAACTGGTTAAAAAATGAGTTTTGTGATAATTCAGTTTAATCTCTGACATAATGTGCTTTGTGTCCAAGGTGATAAATTGCCGGCTAGGATACTTTATCAACCGCAAAAAAACGACAAAAAAATGCAAAAAAGGGGAGATTATGCGAAAATGTGCCCCGATTTTTCCTTATTTGAATCTAAATAAAATTTATTATGACACAGCAACATGTTTATCAATGGCCGGATCCTCATGCGTTATATCCGGATAGAAATCAGAAATCCTACCGTATGAAACGTTTTCGCTATCGCTTGCGTTCTTGGTTGCACTGGCAGGCAGTGAAAAAATTTGAAAGTGTGGTGAATAAAAAACCGTGGCTCGTTGACTTGCTTAATCAACGGGCAAATTTTAGTTATCCGTTAGTGCATCGTTTCTTGGATAAACGCTTTAATACGACACAACGTTTTGATGCCATGTGCGACAACCTGACATTTTTACCGGAAAAATTGACCGCACTTGGTTTGCCGCCATTGTGGCAACAAGCGATTTCTTTTGGTGAAGTGATCCCTGATTTTGAAATGCGGCTAACCATCACTGATTATCAGCCGATGGAAGGGTTTTGGACGTTAGAGCTGGTTCATTCACCAAGTCAAGAATTGGTTTATTTATTGACCTTCGGCAAAGTGCAACAGGCGCTTTTAATTGCGGTGATTCAAGGGCCGAATTTTGAAGGTTCAAAAGAAATGGTTAAATTGCTGACCAAGAAATGTCATGGTTTGCGTCCGGCTTATTTGATGGTAGAAGCCATGAAAGCCCTGACCAATGTGTTAGGTTATTCTGCACTGTGGGGCATTCCGCATAAGTATCAGAACAAATCCCGCATTGTGCAAAGCAAACGTTATGTGGTGGATTATGATGCGATTTTTGCGGAATCTGCCGGCACGTTAAAAGATTATTGGGAATTACCACTGCATTTTGAAACCAAAAATATGGACGATATTCCAAGCAATAAGCGTTCTATGTACCGTAAACGCTATGCCATGTTGGAGCAATTACAAGAAAATATGGCAGCTGCACTAAGCGTGCGCTAGGCATTTACCGTAAAAATGCGAGAAAAAACGACCGCACTTAAAAAAGAAGCCCATCAGATGATGGGCTTTTTGTTATCGGTTTAAATTGACCGCGCCTTGATATCCCAGCTGGCGCCAAGCTTCATATACGGTGACGGCTACGGAGTTGGAGAGATTCATGCTGCGGCTGTTGGCGGCCATAGGAATGCGGATTTTTTGTTCCTCCGGCATGCTGTTTAAAATGTCCATCGGAATGCCGCGGGTTTCCGGGCCAAACATTAAATAGTCGCCCAATTCAAATGTCACTTCACTGTGCGCAGGCGTGCCTTTTGTTGTTAAGGCAAACAAACGCTTGGGTTGCTCGCTTTGCAAAAATGCCTCGAAAGTTTTGTGCTTTTTAATGTCGGCAAATTCGTGGTAATCCAAGCCGGAACGGCGTAATTTTTTGTCGTCCCAAGTAAATCCTAGAGGTTCGATTAAATGTAAGCGAAAGCCGGTGTTGGCACATAAACGAATAATATTGCCGGTGTTTTGCGGAATTTCTGGTTCGTATAAAACAATATCTAACATGGTGTTCCTGATTGGTATAACAATAGACGGCTTATTATAGGCGTAAACCTGACCGGCTAAAAGCGTTCATAAAAAATCCTTATCAATGGTTAAAAAGGGATTTTTATTCTGATGTTCTCCGTGAAAAGCGTGTAAAAAAATGACCGCACTTTGCGTTTTAGCGCTTAAAAGTGCGGTCTTGTTTTACGATGTTTTTATAGGGGCTTCAAATTACCAGCCTTTCACCACGCCGTCTTTAAAGTGTTTTTTCGCTTCTTGTTCTACTTCCGGTGTTTGGTAAGCTTTCACGAAATCTTGGATAGCTTTGCTGTCTTTGTTATCAGTGCGTGCCACGATAATGTTCACATATGGAGAATCTTTATCTTCCACAAACACGCCGTGATCTTGCGCATTCAAGCCAACCTGACCGGCATAGTTGTTATTCACAACCGCTAAATCCACGTCGTCTAAAGCGCGAGCAGCAACAGAGGTGTCCACTTCTTTGATTTGTAAATGTTTTGGATTTTCAATGATATCCATGGAAGTAGAGAATAAGTTTGTGGCATCTTTTAATTTAATTAACCCTTGTTTTTCTAATAAGATTAACGCACGTGCCAAGTTACTCGGATCATTTGGTACAGCAACCACAGCACCATCTTGTAACTCATTTACGCTTTTGATTTTTTTGGAGTAACCTGCTAGCGGATAAACAAAGGTGTTGCCCACAATAACGAGATTGTTTAACCCTTTCGCTTGGGAATCTTTGTCTAAATACGGTTTGTGTTGCATGGCGTTCGCATCTAAATCGCCTTTAGACACGGCGGTGTTTGGTAAGGCATAGTCGTTAAATAAAACGTATTCTACGTCTAAGTTATATTTTTCTTTCGCAACTTTTGCCGCAATTTCAGCCACTTCGTGCTCAGGCCCTGCCATGACGCCGACTTTAATTTTAGCCGGTGCTTCTGCGGTTGGTGCAGCTTCCGCTTTTTTCTCTTCGTTACAAGCCGTTAATACAAATACGGAGGCAAGTGTTGCTACGCCTAATAGTTTTTTTAAGTTCATAAAAGATCCTCTTTTGATGTCAATGTTAAGTGAATTAACGATGATCGACGCGTTTTGCTAAATCATCGCCCAGTTTTTGTGAAATCATGACGAATACGACAATAATAATTGTGGCGACCCATTTTACGTACACCATGTTGCGGTATTCGCCGTAGTTAATGGCGAGACTGCCTAAACCGCCGCCGCCAACAATGCCTGCCATGGCGGAATAGCCCACTAAGGTAACTAAGGTCAGTGTGATACCGTTAATTAAGGTTGGTAGCGCTTCCGGCAAATAGAATTTGCGGATGATTTGCCAGTTTGTCGCACCCATGGCTTTTGCGGCTTCCGTTAAGCCTTTTGGTACTTCCACTAAGGCATTAGCGGTTAAACGTGCCACAAATGGCATAGCGCAAATGCTTAATGGGATAATTGCCGCCGTTGTACCCAGCGTTGTGTTCAAAATGAAACGGGTAAACGGTAACAAAATGATTAACAAAATAATGAAGGGAATGGAACGTCCAATGTTAATCACAATGTTCAAAATGAGATTTAAACGAGCGTTTTGCAGAATTTCGCCTTTGCCGGTGAGGAAGGTCACTACACCAAAGGGTAAACCGATGAGCACGGCTAACAGGGTAGATGCAAAGCTGATATACACGGTTTCATAGGTAGAAACCCACACCGCTTGCCACATTTGAGGCGTAAGTTGCGTTAAAAAATCATTCCACATAGCCTAATACCTCAACGCGTACGTTATTTTCCATTAAATAGATTTTGGTTTGTGTAATAGCGTCTTCGTCGCCTTCCACTTCAGCCACGGTAAAACCGAATTTCACACCGCCGGCATATTCAATTTGGGACGTTAAAATGCTTAATTCCACGCCGAATTTTTTGGAAGCTTGAGATAACAGTGGGGCATCCACAGAGCGTCCGGTAAACTCGAATTTTATAATCGGGTAAGACTTAGCGTGTTTTGGCGTGTGTGATAGATTTTCTAGATATTCATCAGGCAGATTAACGTTAAAGGTAGAACGAATAAATTCTTGAGCCAATTCTGTTTTTGGATTGGAGAAAATGTCGCTCACTGAACCTTGTTCTACGAGTTTGCCGTGATCGATGATGGCAACTAAATCACAAATGCGTTTGACAACATCCATTTCGTGGGTAATCAAAAGAATCGTGATGCCTAAAGTGCGGTTGATTTCTTTTAATAATTTTAAGATAGCGTGTGTGGTTGCCGGATCCAGCGCACTGGTGGCTTCGTCGCACAATAACACTTTTGGATTGCTTGCTAGTGCACGTGCAATGGCGACGCGTTGTTTTTGACCACCGGATAAATTAGACGGATACACATTTTTTTTATCGCTTAAGCCTACCAAAGAGAGCAATTCGTTGACTTTCGCTTCGATTTTTTCTTTCGGTGTACCTTCTAACTCTAAAGGTAACGCAACATTACCAAAGACAGTGCGGGAACTCAATAAATTGAAATGTTGGAAAATCATGCCGATATTACGGCGTTCCAATACCAGTTCAGCATCGCTAAGTTGAGTGAGATCTTTGCCATCAATGATGATGGAACCCACAGAGGGTTTTTCCAATAGGTTGACGCAACGAATCAGAGTACTTTTGCCTGCACCGGATGCGCCGATAACGCCACAGATATGCCCTTTCGGAATATCCAAGGAAACATTATCAAGTGCGGTCAGTTTTTTACCTGAAACGTCGAAAATTTTGCTGACATTCTTTAGCTTAATCATATAAGCCCTTTTACTGTTTAATTTTTATCAAAAAGAACTTTTTGTATTCTAGACGTCTAGAATGCTATGTCAATATTTATCCTCGTCATTCTTATAATTATTTATTCCGTGATAGAACAAAATAGCAGAAGGTTTGCACGAGATAGAAATAAAGAAGATAATCGGAGCGAATTTATATTTAAATAGGATAAAAAGATGAAGAAAGCGGTTTTTTTAGATCGAGACGGAACGTTGAATATTGACTATGGTTATGTGCATGACATTGATCATTTTCATTTTATTGAAGGAAGTATTGAGGCGCTAAAAAAACTGAAAGAGATGGGCTATTTGTTAGTGCTGGTAACAAATCAATCAGGCATTGCGCGAGGGTATTTTACTGAGCAACAGTTTTTGCAGTTGACGGAGTGGATGGATTGGTCATTGGCTGATCGCGGTGTTGATTTGGATGGTATCTATTATTGCCCACATCATCCGGAGGCAAAACTTGCAGCGTTTAAGCAGGACTGTGATTGCCGTAAACCTAAGTCGGGAATGTTATTGCAGGCAATTGAAGAACTAAATATAGATCCGGTTAGATCAATTATGATCGGCGACAAAGTTGATGATATATTTGCGGGGAAAGGGGCAAAGATTAATACGAATATTTTAGTAAGAACCGGCAAAGCGATTACGCCTGAAGGGGAAAGTACAGCAGACTATGTATTAGATTCCATAGCGGATCTGCCAAGGTTGATTTCTAAACAAAAGATCTAAAAAATAACCAATAAAAAAATATTTTCAAAAAAACGTAAAAAAGGGGTTGCAAGGTTGGGATAAATGCC
>NZ_DBHLAR010000002.1:0-230230 GCF_057314075.1 Aggregatibacter sp.
AAGTGCCTGATACCCTTGACGTATGGTTTGACTCAGGATCAACCTATTCTTCTGTGGTGGCGAATCGTCCGGAATTTAACGGCCAAGATATCGATATGTATTTGGAAGGTTCCGACCAACACCGTGGTTGGTTTATGTCTTCTTTAATGCTTTCTACGGCAACAGCCAGCAAAGCACCATACAAACAAGTATTAACCCATGGTTTCACCGTGGATGGTCAAGGCCGTAAGATGTCAAAATCTATCGGTAACATCGTGACCCCACAAGAAGTCATGGATAAATTCGGTGGTGACATTTTACGTTTATGGGTCGCTTCTACCGACTATACCGGTGAAATGACCGTTTCTGATGAGATCTTAAAACGTGCGGCAGACAGCTATCGTCGTATTCGTAACACGGCACGTTTCTTGTTAGCGAACTTAAACGGTTTTGACCCACAACGTGATGCAGTGAAACCGGAAGACATGATGAGCTTGGATCGTTGGGCAGTCGCTTGTGCGTTAGATGCGCAAAACGAAATCAAAGACGCGTACGATAACTATCAATTCCACACTGTGGTACAACGTTTAATGCGTTTCTGTTCTGTGGAAATGGGCTCGTTCTATCTTGATATTATTAAAGACCGTCAATACACCACCAAAGCGGACAGCCTTGCGCGTCGTAGCTGCCAAACAGCGTTGTGGCATATTGCAGAAGCGTTGGTGCGTTGGATGGCACCAATCTTGTCATTCACGGCAGATGAAATTTGGGGTTACTTGCCACAAACGGCGACGGCACGTGCAGAATTCGTCTTCACGGAAGAATTCTACGAAGGCTTGTTCGGTTTAGGTGAGAACGAGAAATTAGACGATGCTTACTGGCAACAATTGATTAAAGTACGTTCCGAAGTGAACCGTGTGTTAGAAATTGCCCGTAACGACAAAGTAATCGGCGGTGGTTTAGAGGCTGAAGTCACCGTTTACGCTAACGATGAATATCGTACCTTGTTGGAACAATTAGGCGATGAATTACGTTTCGTGTTAATTACCTCAAAAGCGGAAGTCAAACCATTAGCTGATAAACCAGCAGATGTAGCTGCAGGTGAGTTAGAGGGAATTGCCGTAAGCGTTGCCCGTTCTCACGGTGAAAAATGTCCACGCTGCTGGCATTATTCCGATAAAATCGGCGTGAATCCGGAGCATTCGACCCTTTGCCCACGTTGCGTAGAAAACGTTGCTGGCAACGGCGAAGTGAGACGTTTCGCTTAATCATGCAGTAAAGCCTAAATAAAAGTGCGGTCAAAATTGACCGCACTTTTTGATCGTAAAGCATTTATTTATTTTTTCAGTTCCGTGGCGTAATGTTCTACTGCCGTTTTGGATTTCAACAACCCTTGTTGCAACATAAAGTCTGCCATTTTTTCATAGTTCGCTTTATTAAAGCTGCCCGGCTGTTTACTCAAATAAGGCAGCGTGTCTTTCCAAGCTCGGCGATTGAGTTCGTTATCCAATTCTGTCGGTTTATAGCTGACAAAAAGCTGCCAACTTTCTTCCGGATGCGCATTGAGGTAATCGGTGGCTTGTTGTAGTGCGCTGACAAAATCTTGGTATTTTGTTTCATGAATTTTGTCTTTATTGGCCACGATAATTAATTCGTCATAGGTCGGCACACCATATTGTTCAGGGAAAAATGCCTTGCCCTGATAACCTTCAATGGCTAATTGGTTTAATTCAAAATTGCGGAATGAGCCGATAACCGCATCCACTTGTTTGCTAATTAAAGAAGGGGAGAGAGACCAATTCACATTAATCAGTTGAACATCTTTATTACTTAAATTAGCAGAGTTCAACATGGCATCCAGCAGAGCTGTTTCAAAACCGCTAACGGAATAGCCGATTTTCTTTCCTTTCAAATCCGCTAAGGTTTTGATACCGCTGTTTTCCAAAGTGACCAAACTGTTTAGCGGAGAATTCGCCAAGGTCGCAATGCGCACTAAAGGCAACTTTTCATCCACTTGAATATGCAGTTGCGGTTGATAATCCACCGCGAGATCGGTTTTACCCGCCGCGACTAATTTAGGCGGCAGAGAGGGATCGGCAGGTTCAATAATATCCACCTCCAGATTATGCTCGGCAAAAAAGCCTTTTTGCTGTGCAACGATCAACGCTGCGTGATCCGGGTTGACAAACCAATCCAGCATTAAAGACAGTTTTTGTTTTTCTGCCGCCTGAACGCTAAGCGAAAGCACGCCGATAATCAATGTTGAAAGAATGTGTTTTTTCATTGTAGCTCCTTTTGTGGTTAAGTGAGATCCAGCCCCATTTGCCAAAAGGCAATTTCCATGCGGGTGGCCGTTGTAAAGATGTGTTGCATATGATTTTGTTGGGTTGGGGTAAAGTCGGCACAAAGTGCGGTCAAAAAAGCGGATGTTTCTTCCGCTTCTTGCTGAAAAGCCTCCGAAGCATAGGTATCGATCCAGGTTTGATACGGATTATTGGCTAAGTGCGGGTAGTTTTCTGTGATATCGCGTGCAATTTGTGCGTAGCCTACGGCACAAGGCGTGATGGCCGCATAAATTTCCGCTAAACCGCCGGTAGCACCGCAATCCAATAAATAGCGGGTATAGGCAACACAGGCGGCGCTTTCTTGGGTGGAAAATATTTCCGCTTCACTGATGCCCCATTGTTGGCAATAGGCCAAATGCAATTGAATTTCCTGACAAATACTTTCAAGGCTTTTTCGAGGTATTTCCATTTGGCTAAAGTTTTTGGCTTTAAAGATAGCTAACGCAAAAGCACGGCTGTAATGAAACAGGTAAAGGTAATCCTGCTTTAAATAATGACGAAAGCATTCGGGCGGCAAGGTGCCACAGGCCAATTGTTTGACAAAGTCATGTTCTACATACTGTTGCCAATAAGGCTGGGCGTTTTTAATCAGTTGGTTGAGCATTTTTCCTCCTAATGCACATAACTGACCCACGGCAGAGCTTTACGCAGTAATTTATCCACGACGAAATAAAGGCAAAGCGCCATGAGCAAAAGTAAAAAGAGTGCCGCAAACATCAAGTCGATTTGCATTCGGGCATTGGCTTGCAACATTAAATAGCCTAATCCTTCCGAAGAACCGACCCATTCCCCCACAATGGCGCCAATGGGCGCAATGGAGACGGCAATGCGTAATCCTGACGCTAATGCGGGCAACGCCGCAGGTAAACGGACTTTCAATAGCATCGCTGCCGGTGAAATACGTAAGGTTTGGGCAAGTTGAAGCCATGGTTTCGGCGTGTTGCGTAGGCCGTCATAGCAGGCCGCCGTGACGGGAAAATAGATAATCAAAATCGCCATGGTGATTTTGGATGCCATGCCATAACCGAGCCATAATACGAGCAGTGGCGCGATGGCAAACACCGGAATGGCTTGTGAAATCACTAATAATGGCATTAAGAAAGCCGAGATTTTGCGGGAAAGGGTGATCAGTAGCGCAGAAGATAGTCCGAATAGAAAACCGAAAACTAAGCCTAACAGAATTTCCAACAACGTAATTTGGGCATGCATAAACAGCAAGTCTGCTTGCGTTATTAATCGTTGCCATACGGAGAATGGGGCAGGCAATAAGTAGGGTGGCACATCAAACAGACTAATGATGCCTTGCCATAACGAAATTAACAGAGCGCTTAATAAAATGAGACGGGCGATTTTCTTCATGTTGGCTCCGCCATTAGTTGTTCGATAAGTCTATTTTGTAGCGCCCACAGTGCCTCTAGGTGAAGCTGATGGGGCTTTATGGGATCTAATTGAGCGACCTGTTTTATTTGCACCGGTTGTCCTTGTAATACATAAATTTTTTCCCCTAAACGAATAGCTTCTTGTGGATCATGGGTCACCAAAATCACGGTTTTTCCTTGTAGCAGTTCGCAGGCGAGATTTTGTAACTGTAAACGGGTGACTGCATCCAAGGCAGAAAAGGGTTCGTCCATTAAAATTAAATCGGCATCTTGCATTAAGGTACGCGCCAGTGCCACCCGTTGCCGTTGACCACCGGAAAGCTGATAGCAAGGTTTATGCCAATGATCTGCCATGCCGACGGCATGTAATAGTTCTTTGGCTTTCTCTTGGGTTTTAGTATTTTTCTGACCGTGGAGGTGCTGTGCCAACTGCACGTTATCCAACACGGAAAGCCAGGGAAACAAACTGTCTTGCTGTGCCAACCAAGCCGCTTTGATGTGAGGAGCAAATTGGATATGCCCTTGGGTAATTGCGGATTGTTCTAACCCCGCAATGGCGCGTAATAAAGTGGATTTCCCCACACCGGAGCGCCCGAGCAACACAACCCATTCTCCTTGTTCTACGCAAAAATGGAGATCGACAAACAACGGCTTGTGATCTAATTGCAAGCACAGATGTTGTATATCGAGACAATGCATCGCAGGCTAACTTAGCGCGAGAGGCAGAAAAGTGCGGTGGATTTTAAGAATGTTTTTAAAAAGAATAGCGATATGGACATGATTTAGTTTCCTACGTCAGTGTTAACTGTTTCAGGTTCACGGGTATTATCTCAGCCAATGGCACCCCGACTAATAATAGCGCAGAGTCTATCGAAAAAGAGCTGGAAAAACAAATTGTGCTGTTCAATTTTGTGATCTCCATCATAGAGAAATTCTGTTCTTTCATGATGTTCCAAATCAGTTTTTCTGTATAAAACCTTGCCTTGTGCTAGAATGGCGACCTAATTTTGATCATGATTTTATTTAGGAAATATTATGTCCCAACACAAATCCGGGCTCTCTTTTCTCTGGCTAAGTGCGGTCGCTTTTTTGCTTGATTTGCTGACAAAGTACATTGTGGTACAAAAATTTGATTTGTATGAAAGCGTGAATGTTCTGCCGGTGTTTAATCTCACTTATGTGCGCAATTATGGCGCGGCATTCAGCTTTTTGGCGGATCACGATGGTTGGCAAAAATATTTCTTTATTCTGTTGGCGATAGGTATTTCCCTTATGCTGGCATATTTCATGAAGAAAAATCGTGCCAATCAAACATTACAAAATGCCGCCTACGCGCTCATTATTGGTGGTGCACTTGCCAATATGGTCGATCGTGCCTACAACGGTTTTGTGGTGGATTTCTTTGATTTTTATTGGGATATTTATCATTATCCGGTGTTTAATGTGGCGGATATTGCCATTTGTATCGGCGCCGGTTTACTGGCATTAGATGCCTTTAAAGGTGATAAGAACAAACAAAAGAGCGGTCAAAAATGAAGATAATTTTAGCCAACCCACGCGGTTTTTGTGCCGGCGTCGATCGTGCCATCAGTATTGTTGAGCTGGCGTTGGAAATTCACGGTGCGCCGATTTATGTCCGTCATGAAGTGGTGCATAATCGCTTCGTGGTGAATGGATTACGTGAACGCGGTGCCATTTTTGTCGAAGAACTGAGTGAAGTGCCGGACGGCGCGATAGTCATTTTCTCCGCCCACGGAGTGTCTCAAGCAGTACGTCAAGAAGCCAAAGATCGCCGCTTGAAAGTCTTTGATGCCACTTGTCCGTTGGTGACCAAAGTACATATGCAGGTGGCGCGCGCCAGTAGAAAAGGCACGAAAGCGATTCTCATCGGGCATAAAGGTCACCCGGAAGTGGAAGGCACCATGGGGCAATATAGCAATCACGAAGGTGGCATTTATCTCATTGAAAGTATTGAGGATATCGCTAATCTCCCCGTAAGCCACAACGATGATTTAACCTTTATGACACAAACCACGCTGTCTTTAGATGACACGGCGGACACCATCAGTGCATTAAAAGAAAAATACCCTGCGATTCAAGGTCCACATAAAAACGACATTTGTTATGCTACAACCAATCGTCAACAAGCGGTGCGCGAACTGGCAAAACAATCGGATTTAGTGGTCGTGGTCGGCTCCAAAAATTCCTCTAACTCTAACCGTTTGGCAGAGTTGGCTTCTCGAATGGGGGTGGCGTCTAAGTTAATTGATGATCCCAATGATATTCAGCTGGATTGGTTTAACGGCGTACAAACCATTGGTGTCACTGCAGGGGCTTCCGCGCCGGAAGAATTAGTGCAATCGGTGATTGCGCGTATGAAAGCATTTGGCGTCACGGAAGTGGAAGAATTACAAGGCTTAGAAGAAAATATGTTCTTTGAAGTGCCAAAAGAATTGCGTGTAAAAGAGGTGAGTTAATTCTCTCCAACACTCGCCAAAAATGAAAAGAAAGTGCGGTCAATATTTGAAACATTTTGAATATTGACCGCACTTTTTCTTTATTAAAAAAGCAACAAAAGCAAAAGTGTAAAAAAAGCGGATAAATGTTATTGCCATTTATCCGCTTTAATAAGATTAACTTACGTTAATTCACACTTGGATTACCAAGAATATTTAATGCCAACAGAGCCTTTATAGCCTTGACGTTTTGCGCCACTTAAAGAGTGTTCGTAGCGAACGTCTGCATAAATATGTGAGTTAGCACTGGTTGCAAGTTGAGTACCTACACCAAATTCACCCCAAGTTTTCGCAAATTTTTCATTGATGTTATCTGCACCAATGTTGCTACCGGCAGTATTTCTGAAGTCATGCCATAAGTTTGCAGTGAAATACAGGGTTCTGACTTTCTCACGGGCAGTTAAATCGTTGTAAGCAAGACGTGCACCTACACGACCACGTAAACCGTGTTGTTTGTCTTGGTGTACAGAACGAAGTTCATCGTTGAAGCGACTTAATCCTAGGTATTGATAGATTAACTGTGCTTGCGGTTCAATGATCCAGCTGTCACCGTTATTCATTTTTTCTTTACCTAAAGCAAATGGATGACCTACTTCGCTTGATAATGCAACACCGAAACCGTGGTTTTTAGCGTGTGAATCTAGAGCGTAATATTTATTTTTCACCCAAGAAAGTTGACCCACTAAGTCTAAGTAGCTGCCATTTTCAGCATAACGTGTATGTGTTACGCCGGCATGGAAGTTTTCGGTTTTCGCTTTGCCGGTGTATTTGTCATTAAGGACAACACCATTTTCAGCACGATATTCATCATAGAATTTTGAATTTGCGTGCGTGTAACCCGCATAAATACCGGTTAAACGTTTTCCACCGTTTTCAGTAGAAGCAACATTAAAGTCGTGACCTAATTGGAAACCGGAAAGGTTAGCTGTTAGGTTCAAACGCTCTTTACCATCCAAAGCAAGGTGTTTACCGATAATGCGTCCCCAAGTTTGGTTGTTCGCTTGGGATTTTTCCCAAGAAAGCGCCTGATTTTCGCCACGACGTTGGTGTAATGTGCCGACGGTTTCATAACCCGCTTCTAAGTTCAATTTTGGCGCAAGTGTGTAGCCCGGTACGGACGGTACATAAATTGCATCGCCATTTGTTGAAGTCACTGTCCAGAAATATTCGGTGGCGTTACCGACTTGTTTAGAAGCTAATTGTAGTTCACCTGCACCGGTGGTTCTTGTCATACCGGTAAAGTTACGTAAATTGCTTGTGCCTTGTACACGAACGACGGCCGTACTGTTTTTGCCTAAATCTGAAGCGATAGAGCCAATAGAACCATCAACTAAGTTTTCTGAGCCGTCTGCTTTTAGGCTCACGACTTTTGTCGTGCCTTCTGCATTACCGGTGATTTCTAATAAGTCAGATTTACCGTTATTGGCATCATTACTATCCCAATGAGTATTCACTTTAAGAACACCGTTATTCGCTGTGTAGTTGCCTTCCACAGTGAGTTTGTCTTCGTAAGATCCGTTGGCAAGGGTGATTTCACCGTTGTTACTGGTTAATGTGCCTTCAGTACCATCTTGTTTAACCAGTTTAACTTTATAGTCTGTTTTAGTTGAACCGTTCGGAATATTTTTAGAAGCATCTAATACCCCCTTATCCAGGGTTAAGGCATTGATGGTAGAACGTTGCTCGGTGCCTTTTTGTTTTAATTCCCAAATAGCTTGGTTGTTCACATGCACGTCTAATTTAGAATACACATCGCCTTTAGATTGTTGCTGCATCAAACCAATGGCTTTTGCTTGATCAGACAAGGTAAATGTCAAATCAGCACCTTTTGTTGTTGCCACTTTGGTTTCGGCAAGCCAGCCATTTTCTGCGGCTTTGGCTTCACTGTCTTTGCCTTTTAAAGTGAATTTTGCATTTTCGGCAACGAATTCACCATTATTAAACCAACTTGCGACTTTATTTCCTGCGAAGGTTACCGCGAAACTATTCTCTGTTTTTGCATCCGCAACGATTAATGAAGCATCATCAGATGTTGTGGTGATTTTTGTATTGTTTAAACGAACTTCTTGATCTTTATTAGGCTCATTTCTGGATACATTGTCGCTAATAAAAAAGGCACTTACTTTAGTTGTGTAATCCTGAGTATCGAAAACAACAGCTGAATTACCGGATTTGATTTCACCGCTGCTGGTGTCCGAATCGGCAATTAAGCGGGATTTAGTGCCAAATAAGCGCACGGTTGCGGAGTCTTTTGATTCTGTTGTATCAAGCACCATTTTGCCGGTGGAATTGACAACAGCACCTTTATAGTCAGCCGGTTTTTCAGTGTTTGGTAGTTCCGGTTTACCAATTTTTAATGCGGCAGAAAATTTTCCGTTTGCTTTCACTGTGATGTCAGAATCTTTTAAGTTCGCTTCCGCACCGTCTCCACTAACGTAAAGCCCGACTAAATAATCCCCGATTTTAGCGGTGGTTTTATCTTCCACGGTAATAGTCAGTTTTTTCTCAGAATTGAAAACCGGTTTGGCGCCATTCTTACGATAAACCTTCACCCCGGATAATTGGTGACCAAATGGTGCAGTTGCGCCACTAAAGTTTTTTGTACTTTTCACTGTGTTTTCTGTGTTTTTAACAGTGATATTAGCATCATCATGCAAAGTTAAGCTTGCGGTATCAGAAGCATTACCACCAGCATAATCATATCCTACAGCAATACCGTAGGCGGCATTGGAGTCTACGGCTAATCCTGAATTAGCTTCGCTGGCTAACGTAACATTAATGTTAGTTTTGCCTTTAATTTCAACTTGATTATTCGCACGAACGATAAGTCCTTTTGGACGAGCAAATTGTTCTCCGCTATTAGGTGCTAGTGTAGCTTTGTAATCTCCATCAATGTTTTGATTTGGTTCTTTCCAAAATTCTCCTGAACCCTCTGTTCCCACAGTAGGTGATGTGTCATCAGCTGCAGCAACGGCCAATGCAGGAATAGAAAAAGAAGAGACAATCAGTGTGCTTAGAAATGTCTTTCTGAATTTTTCCTTGGTATTTAGTAACATAATATGTTTCCTCTTGTTATGTTGTATAAAATAGAAAAGGACATTTTTGTTAGTACAAAAATTGGGCGAATTATATCAGGAAAGCTGATTTTATGCATGTAAAATATGGTTATTATAACTTGTTGAAATTAAAGAAATAAGTTGGAAATTTATTTTTTTATTAAATTTAAAAATAATACATTCAACAGTATTTATTACCTGCGCTATGTTAAAGTGCGGTTAAAAAATACTACGATCTTTAATCGCATTTTATTTGTTATGAACACTGAAAATCATTTTCGCATTGTAAAAATGCAAATTCTCCGCCGTATTCAACAGGGTTTACAGTTGGCGGAAGAATATTTCAAACAAGCTTTTATGCCTCCGCAAATTCATTATGAATTAAAAGGTGTCAAGGCCGGTGTCGCCTATTTACAACGAAATACCATCAATTTTAACCGCACTTTATTGTTGGAAAACTCAGAACAATTTATTCATCAAGTTGCATTGCATGAGTTAGCCCATATTGTGGTTTATCAGCATTACGGGCATGTGCAACCTCATGGCAAAGAATGGCAATTTGTGATGCAAGAGATATTCCATTTGCCGGCGGAAACCTATCACCAATTTGATTTATCTTCCGTGCAGGGAAAAACCTTCACGTACCATTGTGCTTGTCAAACACATCAGCTTAGTATCCGTCGTCATCATAAAATTCAGCGTGAAAGTGCGGTGTATTTCTGTCGAAAATGTAAAACACAATTAAATTGGATTGGGCTGGAAAATGAAGAAAATTAACTGTTCCATTTATCGCTTCGTTTCGGCTTATTTCCCATAAAAAACACCTTCTTTTTTCTCGTTTTTCGATCGACTTCACAAAAAAGTGCGGTCATTTTTCTGAACGTTTGTATGGCGCATACAAAATCGCTAGATTAATCAAACCGAAATCAGTACAATCGCACCCTTATTTTTTCTATTGTTTAAAATATCACCAAAAATTTCGGTATCCGCCGTAATGTGTAATAACGAGGCCTCATGTCAGAACAAACAGTATCAGCGCAAGCTGTTGCCGAACCGGCAAAAAAAGTCAATTTAATGAATTTAACCCGTGTGCAAATGCGTGAGTTTTTTGCCGAATTAGGTGAAAAACCGTTCCGCGCCGATCAGTTGGTGAAATGGATTTACCATTTTGGTGAAGACAATTTCGACAATATGACCAATTTAAACAAAAAGTTACGGGAAAAATTAAAATCCGTGGCAGAAATTAAAGCGCCGGAAGTGGCGGTGGAACAGCGTTCAGCCGATGGCACGATTAAATGGGCGATGCAGGTCGGCGATCAGCAAGTGGAAACCGTGTACATTCCGGAAGCGGATCGCGCCACGTTATGTGTTTCTTCACAGGTTGGTTGCGCATTGGCTTGTACTTTTTGTTCGACCGCGCAACAAGGCTTCAACCGCAATTTAACGGTGTCAGAAATTATTGGGCAAGTCTGGCGTGCATCGAAAATCATTGGCAATTTTGGGGTGACAGGCGTGCGTCCGATTACCAATGTGGTAATGATGGGCATGGGCGAGCCGTTGTTGAATGTAGCGAATGTGGTGCCGGCGATGGAAATCATGTTGGACGATTTCGCTTATGGTTTATCTAAACGCCGTGTGACATTATCCACGTCCGGTGTGGTGCCGGCGCTTGATAATTTAAGCAAAATGATCGATGTGGCATTGGCGATTTCCTTGCACGCACCCAACGATGAATTGCGTGATGAAATCGTGCCACTAAACAAAAAATACAATATCAAAACCTTGATTGATTCGGTGAATCGCTATTTAAGCGTTTCCAACGCCAACCATGGCAAAGTGACCATCGAATATGTCATGTTGGATCATGTGAATGATCATGTGGAACACGCCCATCAATTAGCGGAAGTGTTAAAAAATACGCCATGTAAAATCAATTTGATTCCATGGAACCCGTTCCCGGAAGCGCCTTATGCGAAAAGCTCTAATACGCGTATTGACCGTTTCCAAAAAACCTTGATGGAATATGGTTTAACGGTGATTGTGCGTAAAACCCGTGGCGACGATATCGATGCCGCTTGCGGACAATTAGCCGGCGATGTCATTGACCGCACCAAACGTACTGCACAGAAAAAACGTTTTGGCGAGGCGATTGCCGTTCAAGTTCAGTAACCATTCAAACTCGGAGGAAAATAAATGGTTCATTTCCCGTTCTTCACTCGAATTATGCCGTTTATTTTCCCCTTTCTTTTTTCTGCCTGTGTTTCCCAACAAGTTTCATCTGATTTTGATAAACAACAAGCAGCAAAAGCCCGTGTTGAATTGGCATTAGGCTATTTGCAGCAAGGGGATCACAACCAAGCAAAGGCAAATTTAGACAGGGCGATTTCTTATGCGCCAGATTATTATTTAGTGCATGCGGCGCGCGCTTATTTTTATCAGCAACAGGGCGATGTGATTCAGGCAGAACAAGCCTATTTGACTGCGATTAAGTTAGATAAAAAACAAGGTGATGTTTTCAACAATTTCGGTACCTTTCTTTGTTTGCAAGGTAAATATTCTGCCGCCTATGAGCAATTCCATAAAGCATTAAAGGCGCCTAATTATTATCGGCAGACTGATACTTACGAAAATCTTGCACTCTGTGCTTTGTCAGCAAAGGATTTAACGGTTTATCAGGAAAATCTGTTAATACTTGAAAAAATGGAACCGGAGCGGGCAAAGAAATTAGCGTTACGCGCTAAATAGTCGATCAAAGTGCGGTCATTTTTGCCGGTGTTTTTAGCCAATTATTTTGAGATTGCTTTTGTTCTCCGAAAATAGGTGAAAATGCCATTTAAAATTGATTTTGCCTGGCGTGACAATTTCCATGTCAGATAACAATAACGCCATATAACTGTTGCAAAACCAGCCTTACCCCCTTAAACTTTAGCACTTAATTTTTAGCTAAAAATACCATTCCTATGAATACACCTAAAACAATTCAAGAAGCGCAAAATAATGCACAAGAAATCACCGTTGGTGATAAATTCCGTTTGGCAAGAGAAGCCCTGAATCTTTCATTGGAGGCGGTTTCTCAAGCCATTTCATTACGTCCTTCAATTCTGCAAGATATTGAAAATAACAGATTTATTCATCGCTCAACGCCTGCAACTTTTGTACGTGGTTATGTGCGTAGCTATGCAAAATATCTCAAGATTGCAGACAGCGAATGGCTGAATATGATTGATTTTGGTGACGAGCAACAAAATGACTTGGGCAAAAATGCTCGTGCAACCAGTTCTGTTAATCAATATTCCTCTCATAATCGTTGGGTAGGTTATTTAACCACCTTAGTTGTGCTTGTGGTGCTTGGCATGACAGGCATGTGGTGGTGGGAAAGTCATCAGCAATCCAATGCAGAGCGCGATAATTTAGTGAATTCTTACACGCAATTATCAGCAGAAACGCCAGCGACAGTCACCAATGTTGATAATGTGCCTGTGGTCACGCAGCCAATCAGCCAGGCAGAAAATCATGTTGTGGAATCCACGACGGTTGAACCTATTGTTGAAGCTAAGCCGCAAGAGAACGTTGTTGCTACACCCATTGTGGCGACAGAGGCAGCACCGGCAAATGTGTTGCAATCTGAAATGACTAAAATCAACGGTACAGAGCAAGTGGCAAGTCTGCCTGAAAGTGCAACAATGGAAACCACGGTAACATCTTCCTCAACAGAAAGTGCGGTGGAAAATTCAAATGTTTCTGCGGTTGCAACAAAAGATAATTTATACATTGAAGTTATCGGTAATTGTTGGATCAGTGTGAAAGACAAAAATCGTAAGGTGTTAGCACAAAAAGAATATAAGCAAGGCGATGTGTTAAGTTTCAACGAAGAAGAGCCTTATTCTTTAATTATCGGTGCGCCGGGGAATGTCAAAATTATTTATAAAGGCGAAGCTTTCCCATTAACACTTGATGGGCGTGTCGCAAAATTTAAATTACCTCAATAATGGGCGAACAATGTTAGAAAAGCCAAAAATTCAGCGTAGAGAATCCACAAAAATTTATGTCGGGAATGTACCTATCGGTGGTGATGCACCGATTGCAGTACAGTCGATGACCAACACACGAACTACCGATGTTGAAGCCACCGTCGCGCAAATCAAATCGTTAGAGCGCGTGGGTGCCGATATTGTGCGTGTGTCCGTACCAACCATGGAAGCGGCGGAAGCTTTTAAATTAATTAAACAACAAGTGAGCGTGCCATTAGTCGCCGATATTCATTTTGATTATCGCATTGCGTTGAAAGTCGCCGAATATGGTGTGGACTGCTTGCGCATCAATCCGGGCAATATCGGACGTGAAGATCGTATTCGCGCCGTAGTGGATTGCGCTAAAGATAAAAATATCCCCATTCGTATTGGGGTGAATGCCGGCTCACTGGAAAAAGACATTCAGGAAAAATACGGTGAACCGACACCACAAGCATTGTTGGAATCGGCATTGCGCCATGTTGAAATTTTAGATCGTTTGAACTTCGATCAATTTAAAGTGAGCGTTAAAGCCTCCGATGTGTATTTGGCAGTGGAATCCTATCGTTTACTTGCAAAAGCCATTAAACAGCCCTTGCATTTAGGCATTACTGAAGCCGGTGGTGCGCGTGCCGGTGCAGTGAAATCTGCCATCGGATTAGGGATGTTGTTGGCTGAAGGGATCGGTGACACCCTGCGAGTGTCTTTAGCCGCCGATCCGGTAGAAGAAATCAAAGTGGGCTTTGATATTTTGAAATCACTGCGTATTCGTTCTCGTGGCATTAACTTTATTGCTTGCCCAACCTGTTCCCGTCAAGAATTTGATGTAATTGGCACAGTGAATGCACTTGAACAGCGTTTAGAAGATATTATTACGCCGATGGATGTGTCAATTATCGGCTGTGTCGTCAATGGTCCGGGAGAAGCGTTGGTGTCTGATTTAGGCGTCACCGGCGGCAATAAGAAAAGCGGCTATTATCTTGACGGTGAGCGTCAGAAAGAGCGTTTTGATAACGACGATTTAATTAATCAGTTAGAAGCAAAAATCCGCGCCCGTGTTGCGCAGCAAGATCCTAAAAATCGTATTCTTTAATTTTTAATAAACACAGGAAGTTATTGTGGCAAAAACTATTCAGGCAATTCGTGGTATGAACGATTGCTTACCAACAGAAACCCCGCTATGGCAATGGGTTGAAAATAAAGTGCGGTCGGTTTTAAGTGCGTATGGTTACGCGGAAATCCGTATGCCAATTGTGGAAAGCACACCGTTATTCGCTCGTGCTATCGGTGAAGTCACCGATGTCGTGGAAAAAGAGATGTTTACGTTCGATGACCGCGATGAAGAAAGTTTGACTTTGCGTCCGGAAGGCACAGCCGGTTGTGTACGCGCAGGTATTGAACATGGTTTGTTGTACAACCAAGAACAACGCTTATGGTATATAGGGCCAATGTTCCGTTATGAGCGTCCGCAAAAAGGCCGTTACCGTCAGTTCCATCAGGTCGGCGTGGAGATTTTTGGTATTCCTAATCCGGAAATTGATGCAGAACTTATCGCCTTAACCGCCCGTTTATGGAAGGATTTAGGTATTTTTGACCATGTGACGCTTCAACTAAACTCTATCGGTTCACTAGAGGCGCGCAAAAATTATCGTCAAGCCTTGGTCGATTTTTTACAAAATCACATCGATATTTTAGATGAAGACAGCAAGCGTCGTTTAACCACCAATCCGTTACGCATTTTGGACAGTAAAGATCAACGTGTTCAAGAAGTGCTAAATGATGCACCGAAATTACATGATTATCTTGATGACGATTCCCGCGAACATTTTGCGCAATTATGCGCCTTGCTAGATAGTTTAGGCATTCAGTACGAAATCAATCAAAAATTGGTGCGAGGCTTAGATTATTACAACAAAACCGTATTTGAATGGGTGACTTCTGCTTTAGGCGCACAAGGTACCGTCTGCGGTGGTGGTCGTTACGATGGGTTGGTTGAACAGCTAGGCGGTCATGCCACCAGTGGCGTTGGCTTTGCTATGGGCTTGGAGCGTTTGGTACTGTTGGTACAGGAAGTGAATACACAGATTACCTTGCCAAGTGCGGTGGATATTTATATCGTTTATCAAGGCGAAGGCACTACCGTGGCAGCCTTTAATTTGGCGGAAAAACTTCGTTCAGAATTACCGCACTTACGTACGCTTTTACACTGCAGCGGCGGAAATTTCAAAAAACAATTTAAACGCGCTGATAAAAGTGGTGCGAAGTTAGCCTTAGTCATCGGCGAGGATGAAGTGAAAAATCAACAAGTGGTCATAAAAGACTTGTTGCAACATAGCGAACAAGCGGTTGTGGCATTAAGAGACATCATCAATCACATTCAAAACACATTCAAATAAGGAAAAAACATGGCATATACCATTGAAGAAGAACAAGAGCTCAGTGCGATTAAGGCGTGGTGGCAAGAAAACTATAAGTTTATTATTGTCTGTTTTGTGATTGCTTTCGGCGGTGTGTTCGGCTGGAACTATTGGCAATCTTATCACTTACAAAAAATACACAATGCCTCTGCCGAGTATGAGCAAGTGTTGTTTAACTATGCAAAAGATCCGAAAGCACAAGAAGCGCAATTTGCTCAATTCATTAAAAATAATGAGAAAACTGCCTATGTGGTATTGGCCTTGTTAGATAAAGCAAAAATTGCAGTAGAGAATCAAGATTTTACGCAGGCTGAAGAAGCGTTAAAACAAGCGGTGGCACAATCAACGGATGACATTTTATCTTCTGTAACGGCGTTGCGTTTGGCGGCGGTACAATTCCAGCTTGGACAATTTGATCCGGCGTTAGACAGTTTAAAATTAGTGAAAGATCAAGCTTGGAATGGCGCTAAAAATATGTTGGTCGGCGATATTCAGTTGGCGAAAGGCGATAAGGATGCAGCAAAAAGTGCTTATCAACAAGCCCAACAGAATGCCACACCGTTAGAGCAACAACTCATTCAAGTGCGGTTAAATAATTTATAGTTTTTTGAGGCTTGGTTTTCCCAAGCCTTTCTTTTGCCCTGAATAAGGAATTCCTATGTCATTGAATAAACGCCATATCCCTGTTCCACCACCGTTAATTTTTGTTTTTTGTGCATTGTTGATGAAATTCCTTCCGCCTATTTGGCAATTTCCATCTTCTTTGTGGTTGGTGATTGTATTCGGCGGAATGGGTTGCGCCATTGGGGCAGCTAGTGTTTTGCAGTTTTTATTGGCGAAAACAACAGTAAACCCTTTTCAACTTGAAGCAGCCTCTCAATTAGTGACCAGTGGTATTTATCGATTGAGTAGAAATCCGATGTATCTCAGCCTTGTTTTTATTTTATTGGCTTGGATGCTTTATCTCGGTTCACTGTCGGCGTTGTTTGGCGTTGGGTTATTTATTTGGTATGTCACTAAGTTTCAAATTAAACCGGAAGAAGAGGGACTCAAACATTTATTTGGTGACGCGTTCACAGCTTATTGCCAGCGTACGCGTAGATGGTTGTAACAGCCACTACAAAGATAAAATTTCTTTAACGAAGGGAATCGTTAGTTTACGTTGCGCCTGTAATGAGGCCTGATCGAGTTTTTCTAACGCATTAAATAAGGTTTTCATATCCCGTTCTAAACGTTTGAAGAGAAAATTAGCCGTTTCGTCAGGCAATTCAATGCCGCGCTGATGTGCTGCCAGTTGTAAGACCGTGATTTTTTGCTGATCATTTAACGGCATTAATTGATACACTTCGCCCCATGTAAGACGAGAAGCCAAATCCGGTAAATGGATCGATAAATTGGTCGGCGATTGATCCGCGCCGATCACTAAAAGCGTTTTTCCGGTCTCTCTGATTCGATTAATTAAATCGAAAATAGCCACTTCCCAATCCGGATTACCAATCACTTCTTGTAAATCATCCAAACACACTAATTCTTGTTGCTCTAGATTTTCCAGTACTGCCGGAGAGAAATATTGTGCTTTGTTCAAAGGCACGTATAAGGCAGGGCGTTGATACGTTAAGTAATGATGACAAATGGCTTTTAATAGATGGCTTTTCCCACAACCACGTGGACCCCAAAGATAGAAAAAAGGTTGGCTAAGATGAGAAAAGTTTTTTTGTAGAGAGCTGAGTAGAAGCTGATTGTTTTCCGCGTAGAAATTTTCCAGGGTGTCATTATCAAATTGATGAATGGGGAGAGGAAGTTGGAAATATGGCTCGCTCAAATCAAATACCGAAAATGCTGAAATAAAGTGCGGTAAGAATAAACGAAATTTTTAAAATTAGAAAGTCATTAGCGGATATTTTTCCTTTCCGCTAATGACTGTTACATATGCGTTTTATGCGGCTTCGTTTTTCGCTTTAGGTAATACCAAGTTCAAAATGATGGCAACCACCGCGCAAAGGCTGATTCCTTTTAAAGACACGCCACCGACATCAACAAACATATTACCGATACCAAATGTCATGACCACAGCAATAATGCAAAGGTTGCGCGCTTCGGTGACATCGACTTTGGCACGGATCAAGGTGCTCATGCCCACAACGGCAATGGAACCGAATACCAACATCATGATACCGCCCATCACGATGGTTGGGATGGTAGATAAAAAGGCACCGACTTTTCCACAGAAGGAAATCGCAATTGCCCAGACAGCCGCCCAAGTCATGATATTGGGATTGAAATTACGGGTGAGCATGACTGCACCGGTCACTTCTGCATAGGTTGTATTTGGCGGACCACCTAATAAGGAAGCGGCACTGGTTGCAATACCATCACCTAACAAAGTGCGGTGTAATCCCGGTTTTTTGATGAAGTCTTTGCCGGTCACGGAACTAATCGCCATAATGCCACCAACGTGCTCCACAGCGGGCGCAATAGCAATTGGCAGTAAATATAAAATGGCTTCTAATTTAAATTCCGGTGTGGTGATGTTTGGCAAACTAAACCAAGGTGCATCTAAAACCGGTTGGAAATTAATGAGTCCCATGAAAAGACATAGGATATAGCCCACCGCAATACCGAACATAATCGGGATAAGTTTCATTAACCCTTTGGAAAAAACAGCCACACACAAGGTGGTGATGAGGGTTACCATAGAGACCAAAACAGCATCATTGTATTGGTAAGCGCTATTTTTACCGAGTGCCATATCGACGGCGACCGGCGCTAAGCCCATACCGATAATAATAATCACGGGGCCGACAACCACCGGAGGAAAAATGCGTTCTAATGCCGCTGCACCACGTAATTTAACTAAAGCACTCAGTGCCAAATAAACCAAACCGGCACAGGCTAAGCCACCCATGGTGACAGGAATCCCCCAAGTGGCAACGCCGTATTGGATCGGTGCAATAAAGGCAAAAGAAGATGCCAAGAAAATCGGCACTTGTTTGCCGGTGCAAAGTTGGAATAATAAAGTACCGATACCGGCAGTAAGCAAGGCAGTATTAGCATCTAATCCGGTAATTAACGGCACTAAAACCAATGCACCAAAGGCGACGAATAGCATTTGTAAACCCACAAATGCTTGTTTAACGGAACTCTGTTGCTCCGTGATGGGAGCTTGTGTTGTATTTGTCATGTAAGTTTCAACTCGCTGTCTGAATTAACTTAAAAAGTGCGGTCATTTTTCGAAATATTTTTTGTTTCTTTTTGCCGCAAAAAGGCGGATAAAAATCCGCCTCACCTGTTAATAAAATTTTCGGTTTCAGGATTATTTCGTACCGAAAATTTTATCACCTGCATCACCTAAACCCGGAATGATATAACCGTTTTCGTTTAAGTGATTATCAATTGCCGCGGTGTATAATTCAATGTCCGGATGCGCTTTTTCTAATGCAGCAAGACCTTCCGGTGCAGCAACTAATACTAAAACTTTAATGTGTTTACACCCTTTTTGTTTGAGCAAATCGATGGTTGCGATCATAGAACCACCGGTTGCTAGCATCGGGTCAACAACGATAGCTAAACGTTCATCTAAATCGCTGGCTAATTTTTGGAAATAAGGTACCGGCTCAAGGGTTTCTTCATTACGGTACATCCCCACAACGCTGATACGCGCACTTGGAACGTGTTCTAACACCCCGTCCATCATACCCAGACCGGCACGCAAAATCGGTACAACAGTGACTTTTTTACCTTTGATTTGGTCAATTTCAACCGGACCGCACCAACCATCAATAATCACTTTTTCTGTTTCTAAATCCGATGTGGCTTCATAAGTTAATAGGCTTCCGACTTCGGTGGCTAATTCACGGAATTTTTTCGTGTTAATTTCTGCTGCACGCATTAAACCCAATTTGTGTTTCACCAATGGATGTTTGACTTCGACTAATTTCATTTTTTATCTCCTTCATATTAAACGGTTCACTGCGAAAAGAATCGCGATGCATACATTAAAGCATACGGTTTCTTAAATTTAGCTCAAAAATAATGCCTATGAAATCATAGGCATTACGCTTGATTATTGCTCTTGGTTAATAAATGCGTCGTTTATCTCGATTTTCGCTTTAGCACGTAGTGCATTTAATAAACTGTTTTGTAAACTCACTTGAGAGAGTTGCTCAATTTGTACGGCAAATTGTTTTTGCTCTTGTTCGGTTAATTTACCGTCAACCACTTTATCTAATGCAATGATAACGACATCACCATTTGCATTGCTAGCGGCTTTATAGGTAGTTTTACCTTCTTCCGGCTTCGCCATAGAAAATACGGTATTGTTTAACACAGGATCTTTATTTTCGGCGAAGACCCAAGTCTGTTCTGCACCGAATTTTACATCTTCAACAGACTTGCCCTCTGATAAATTTTGGACAATTTGTTCTGCTTGAGCTAATACGACTGTTTCTGCTTTTTGGTGTTTTAAATGTGCGGTAATTTCAGCTTTGGCTTCATCTAATGTTTTGATGCTTTGAGGTTTATGATCAAGCACACGAACGACAACAGAATGTTGTTCACCCACGTTCATCGGTTCAGAGTTACTACCGCCCTGGGAAAGATCAGAATCGAAAACTGCAGAAACGACATTAGGATAATTGAGTTCAGCAGGAATATCATCACGAGAAAAATATGCCGTTTCTTGTACTTTGACACCGCCCACTTCTGCAGCGGCATTCAATGAAGAAGGATCTTCAAATGCTTTTTCTGCAACACGTTTTTCAATGGAATAAAATTGTGTATTTACTAAGTTTTGACGGATTTGCGCCGTGATCTGCGCTTTTACGCTTTCTAGTGGTTGTAACTTTGGTTCTTTGCGTTCTTCTACCAAAATAATATGGTAGTGATTGTCAAGATTTATCGGTTGGCTATATTGTCCAACGGCTAAGGCATTTGCTGTATCTTCAAAAACTTTTGGAAATTCACCCGCACTTACCCAACTTAAATCACCGCCTCGCTCAGCACTGGTTGGATCAATCGAGTGATTTTTGGCTAAATCTGCAAAATTAGCTCCGTTTTGTAGCTGTTGGTATAACTCTTGTGCTTGTTGCTCTGTTTTTACTTGAATATGGGCTAAGCGTTGTTGTCCTTGGGTCGTGAATTGAGGTTTATTATCTTGATAATATTGTGCTATTTCCACATCCGTAATGTTGATATTGTTCTCCATCGCTGCGCCGGATAAGTCGAGGTATTGTACTTTTACGGTTTCCGGAATCGTAAACTCAGCTTTGTGAGCATCATAGTAAGCTTGAATTTCTTCATCGCTAACTTCTTGTTTGGCAATTTCATTAGCTAAAGATAAATTTGCTAAACGAATTTGACGGCTTTGGAAGAAAAGTTTTGCTAATTTTTCTTGTTGAGCAGGGACGCTAAACGCAGTCGTGCCTAAACCGCTTTGTAATTGTTCTAGGCGTAATGCTTCGCGAACATAACCGGCATAGGTTTCAGCAGAAATCCCATTATTTTGTAGTGTTTGTTGATATAGCGTATTATCAAATTTGCCATTATTTTGGAAAGTTGGCGTGGTGACGATTTCTTGTTTAATACGTGCATCGCTAACACCTAATTTAAGTTCGTTAGCGTATTGGCGTAGTAGTTCTTGATCAATTAAAGAAGCAAGTACTTGACGTTTAAGATTGGCCACTTGTGCAGGTGAATCGATTTCTTGAGGCGTTAAATTACGTGATGCAATATTGTATTGATTTTGAAACGCTTGTTGTGAAATTTCTTCTCCGTTCACTTTTGCTGCTGAGTTATCCACTCGGGTATAAAGATAACCCGCCATCGAGCTGATAACAAATGTGACAGTAATAAAACCAAAAAGAAACTTGGAAGCCCAGTTAGTTGAGGCTCCGTGTAGTTTTTCCATTACCATGAAACGTATCCTATAAAAATAAAGCAAAAATTTGCACGATTATAATCTAAAGCGCCTTTACACGCACTAGCAAAATAAAAAAAGCCAAATTATTCGATGATAATTTGGCTTTTAAAAAACGTTTAATTAATTGACCGCACTTGGAGAAATACTTTTCTTACGACGACTGCTTTTCACCGCAGAAATCGGCTCAAGTTTGACAAACTCTACGCCAGCCGGTGGATTTTCCAATGCAATAGTTAGCACTTCATCAATGGTTTCTACCGCATGAATGTTCAAATCACGTTTAGCGTTTTCCGGAATCTCCTCCAAATCTTTCACATTTTCTTTTGGAATAATGACGGTTTTAATACCGCCACGGTGGGCTGCCAGTAATTTTTCTTTTAAACCGCCAATCGGTAATACTTTGCCACGGAGGCTGATTTCACCAGTCATCGCCACTTCCGATTTCACCGGATTGCCGGTTAAACAGGACACCAATGCGGTACACATAGCAATTCCTGCACTTGGACCATCTTTTGGTGTCGCACCGTCCGGAACGTGAATATGAATATCACGTTTTTCGTGGAATTCCGGATTAATGCCTAATTTTTCTGCACGGGCGCGTACGACAGTCATTGCCGCTTGAATGGATTCTTTCATGACATCCCCCAAGGAGCCTGTGTAACTGAGTTTACCTTTGCCTGGTACTGAGGCGGTTTCAATCGTTAGTAAATCGCCGCCGACTTCCGTCCATGCCAAACCGGTGACTTCGCCAACACGATTTTGCGTATCTGCACGACCAAATTCAAAGCGTTTCACGCCAAGGTAATCGTGTAGATTTTTCGCGGTCACTTTGATGGATTTTAATTTCTTATCTAACAGTAAGGTTTTTACGGCTTTACGGCAGATTTTCGAAATTTCACGTTCTAAATTACGTACACCGGCTTCACGAGTGTAATAGCGGATAATATCCACGATCGCACTGTCATCAATGGTTAATTCACCGGCTTTTAGCCCGTTGCGTTCCATTTGTTTGTTGATCAAATGGCGAGTGGCAATATTCAGTTTTTCATCTTCGGTATAACCGGATAGACGAATCACTTCCATACGATCTAATAATGGTGTTGGAATGTGCATGGAGTTTGAGGTCGCCACAAACATGACATCGGATAAATCGTAGTCCACTTCCAAATAATGATCGTTGAAATGGGCGTTTTGTTCCGGATCTAAGACCTCTAACAAAGCAGAGGCCGGATCACCACGCATATCCGAAGACATTTTGTCGATTTCATCTAACAAAAAGAGCGGGTTTTTTACACCGACTTTTGCCATTTTCTGAATCAATTTGCCCGGCAACGAACCAATGTAGGTTTTACGGTGACCACGAATTTCCGCTTCATCACGCACGCCGCCTAATGCCATGCGCACATATTTACGCCCGGTTGCATTGGCAATGGATTGTCCTAAAGAGGTTTTACCGACACCCGGAGGGCCTACCAAGCAAAGAATTGGGCCTTTTAATTGATTTAAACGGGTTTGCACGGCAAGGTATTCCAAGATACGCTCTTTCACACGTTCTAAACCATAATGATCGGCATCCAAAATGTCTTGTGCTTTCGCGAGATCTTTTTTCACTTTAGTGCGTTTATGCCAAGGCACTTGAATCATCCAGTCAATATAACTGCGCACAACGGTGGCTTCAGCTGACATTGGTGACATCATTTTCAGTTTTTGTAATTCGGCTTCGGCTTTTTCACGAGCTTCCAAAGGCATTCTTGCCTCTTCAATTTTTAGACGAAGCTGTTCAATTTCACTTATCGCATTTTCTTCTTCACCAAGCTCTTTTTGAATGGCTTTAATTTGTTCGTTTAAGTAATAATCGCGCTGGCTTTTTTCCATTTGTTTTTTCACGCGACTACGAATGCGTTTTTCCACCTGTAATAGATCCGCTTCGGACTGCATTAAACCCAGCAAATACTCAAAACGTTCCACCACATTGCTCATTTCTAACACAGTTTGTTTTTGGGCAACGGAAACCGGTAAATGGGAGGCTAAGGTGTCGCTTAATTGTTCCAAATTTTCAATTTGTTGAAGTGCGGAAAGGATATCCGGCTGCACTTTCTTATTTAAATTTATATAATTTTGGAATTCATCTAAGGCCGCTTTATGGACGACTTGCAATTCTTTTTTATTACCAAGCGTGCTATTAAGCGGTTCTACTTGTGCTTGAAAATGTTCACCGGAATCTTCAATTTGATGAATTTTGGCGCGCTGTTGTCCTTCCACTAACACTTTCACGGTGCCATCCGGCAGTTTTAGCAGCTGAATAATGTTGGCAATGGTGCCGACATCATATAAATCGTCAATGGACGGTTCTTCTAATTCTGCCTGTTTTTGCGAAACTAATAACAGCTGTTTGCCATTATTCATGGCATCATCAAGGCTGCTAATGGATCTTGGTCTGCCTACAAATAACGGCATGACCATAAAAGGAAACACGACGACATCGCGCAATGGCAATACCGGTATGGTTTGTAATTCTGATTTTTTTGCTCTCATCATGTACTCTCTTATCTAAATTCCGCTGATTTCGCCTAATATTGGGATGGATTCTTTAAATTCAAGCATTAAAAGGAGATGCCAACACATAAAAGTGCGGTAATGTTTTAATATGTTTATTGTTGAAAATGTTGCTCAGTATAACTGAAATAGATTGGAATGAATAAAGATTAAAAAAGAAAATTCATTAAGAATGGCGGTGAGAGAGGGATTCGAACCCTCGATGCAGTTTCCCACATACACGCTTTCCAGGCGTGCTCCTTCAACCACTCGGACATCTCACCGTGCTTAGGACGTGCGAACTATAAGGATTTCATTGAGCCTCGTCAAGTATTTTTGTGATTTGTTCCACCAGACGATAAAAATTTCGCCAATAATCAGGTAAAATAAACACCCGCTCGTGGTTATTCCATTCAATTTCTCATCTACGATTATTGATTATGTTAAAAAAATGGTTTCTTTCTAAAAATGTGTTTCTTGCGGTGAAACCTTTCAGTGCGTTGAAAGACAGCTTTCGTGCAGGCTATACCTCGCGTCATTTGGTTAAAGACATTATTGCGGGTTTGACGGTTGGTATTATTGCCATTCCGCTTTCTATGGCATTGGCGATTGCCAGTGGCGTGCCGCCGCAACACGGTTTATACACAGCGATTATTGCTGGGATTATTATCGCATTAACCGGCGGATCCCGTTTTAATATCTCTGGGCCCACAGCGGCGTTTGTGGTGATTTTATATCCTGTGACGCAACAATTCGGGCTAAGTGGTTTGTTGATGGCCACGTTATTGTCGGGCATTATTTTAGTGTTAATGGCGCTGTGTCGTTTAGGGCGATTAATTGAATATATCCCGTTGCCGGTGACGCTCGGTTTTACATCGGGGATTGGTATTGTTATTGCTACTTTACAAATTAAGGATTTTCTCGGTTTAAGCATTGAAAAAATGCCTTCTCATTACCTTGAAAAAGTACAAGTTATTTTGACCGCACTTCCAAGTATCAGCTGGCCGGATACTGCGGTAGGTATTATCACACTCATCGTATTAACCCAATGGCATAAACTTCGTTTACCGATCCCAGGGCATTTGCCGGCGGTGATTATTGCGACATTATTATCTTTAGGTTTAGCTCATTTCGGATTTTCTGTGACGACTATCGGGACACAATTCCAATACACGCTTTCTGATGGTAGCACCGGTTTTGGTATTCCAAATGTTTTGCCTGAATTTGCACTGCCGTGGAACATTCCTGATGTGAATGGCAACTTAATTGATTGGAATTTCGATACCATCCAACGATTGCTTCCAGCTGCGTTTTCAATGGCGGTATTGGGGGCTATTGAATCTCTATTATGTGCTGTTGTGTTAGATAACATGACGGACACCAAACACCATTCCAATAACGAATTATTAGCGCAAGGTTTAGGTAACATCGCGTCCCCGTTCTTCGGGGGGATAACGGCCACAGCCGCGATTGCCCGTTCGGCAGTTAATGTTAAATCGGGGGCGGTGTCACCACTTGCTGGCGTGGTTCATGCTCTATTAGTCTTGTTTGCCTTGTTATTTTTTGCGCCGGCACTTTCTTATTTGCCGTTATCGTCTATGGCGGCATTATTATTGGTGGTAGCTTGGCATATGGCGGACTTGCCACAAATTATTCAGTTAATTCGTCGCTCCGGACGTAATGAAATCACCGTGTTATTGGTTTGCTTGGTGTTGACCGTGTTATTCGATATGGTGATTGCCATTTCGGTGGGCGTGTTGTTGGCAAGCTTGTTGTTTATTCGCACCATCGCTGAAATGACTAAATCCATCAGCATTGCTGTGCCGGATGACTTGGATGATGTGTTAATTTATCGTATTAGCGGACCGCTCTTTTTCGCTGCGGCAGATAATTTGTTTGCTGATTTGCATGATAAGACTGTACACACTGACCACGAAATTAAACATATTGTTTTACAATGCGATGCGGTGACGGTATTGGATACCGGGGGAATTCACGCGCTTACACGTTTTGTGCAGCATATGCTTCCACATCAACAACTTTATATGTGCAATATGCAATTCCAACCGCTGCGTACCATCGTGAAATCAAGTAGCTTGCCGGAAATTAAAAAAATTAATTTCACGCCGGATTTGGCGGAGGCGTTGAATAAAATTCGGGAGTTTGAGGGCATCGCAATTAAACAGTAGCCGGATGATAAAAGATAAAAAAGGAGAGAGTATGTCTTTGACGTTAGCCCAAATTACCGAGCAACTTCGCGAACTTAAAGTCGTGCCGGTGATTGCCTTGGAACGAGCCGAAGATATTTTGCCACTGGCAGATACGTTAGCAAACCATGGTTTGCCGGTAGCAGAAATTACATTTCGTTCATCTGCTGCTTCAGAAGCGATTCGTTTATTACGTCAACAACGACCGGACTTTTTGATTGCTGCTGGAACAGTGTTAAACGCCGAGCAGGTCGTCGCTGCAAAAAACAGTGGGGCTGATTTTGTGGTTACACCAGGGGTTAATCCGAAAATTGTGCAATTATGCCAAGATTTAGCCTTGCCGATCACGCCGGGAGTGAATAATCCGATGGCCATTGAAGCTGCATTAGACATGGGGATAGAAACCGTGAAATTCTTTCCGGCTGAAGCCTCAGGAGGAGTAAAAATGATCAAAGCCTTGTTGGGCCCTTATTCCCAGTTAGGTATCATGCCTACAGGTGGCATTGGAATGCAGAATATTAAGGAATATCTGGCGATTCCAAATGTATTGGCATGTGGTGGCTCTTGGTTTGTTGAGAAGAATCTGATTAATGCTAAAAATTGGCAGGAAATTGGGCGATTAACGAAAGACGTGGTGGAATGGGTTAATCCGTAGTTAAAGATAACAAAAAAAGTGCGGTGGATTTTAAATATATTTTTAATCCACCGCACTTTTTTAGTATTAGAACAACACGCGCGTGCGAATTGTGCCGTCAATATGGCGTAATTTATCGAGCAATGGTGCGGAATCTTCGGTTTCTACATCGATCACAACATAGCCGATTTTCGGGTCTGTCTGTAAGTATTGCGCTGCGATATTGACATTAGCCTCAACGAAAATTTGGTTGATTTTTGTCAAGATACCCGGGCGGTTTTCATGAATGTGCAACAAGCGTTTGGAGCCTTCGTGTTCCGGTAGAGAGACTTCCGGGAAGTTAACGGAAGACAAGGTTGAACCGTTGTCGGAATATTTCACAAATTTACCGGCGACTTCGAATCCGATATTTTCTTGTGCTTCAGCCGTAGAACCACCGATGTGCGGCGTTAAGATCACATTATCGAATTTGCGCAATGGTGAAACAAATTCTTCGTTAATGGAGGCCGGTTCTTTCGGGAATACGTCGATTGCCGCACCACGCAATTTGCCTTCTTCTAGCGCCTTGGCTAATGCATCAATGTCCACGACGGTGCCGCGTGCTGCGTTAATCAAAATGGCATCTTGTTTTAATTGGGCAATACGTTCTGCGCTGATTAAGTTACGAGTAGATGGTAAATCAGGAACATGCAGGGAAATGACATCGCAAGAACCGAGCAATTCTTCCAAACTACGCACTTGTTTGGCGTTGCCAAGAGGCAGTTTGTTTTCAATGTCGTAGAAATGCACATCCATGCCCAAGGATTCAGCAATAATACTAAGCTGTGAACCAATATGGCCGTAGCCCACAATCCCTAATTTTTTACCACGCACTTCGTGTGAACCCACAGCTGACTTATTCCATAAACCACGGTGCACTTCTGCATTGGCTTGGGGAATGTTACGCATTAATAACAGGATTTCACCTAACACTAATTCTGCTACAGAACGGGTGTTGGAGAAGGGTGCATTAAAGACAGGAATACCACGGGCTTTTGCTGCATTTAAATCCACTTGGTTGGTGCCGATACAGAAACAACCGATGGCGATCAATTTCGGTGCGGCTGCAATCATTTCTTCGGTTAAATGCGTACGGGAGCGTAGGCCGATAAAGTGGGCATCTTTGATTGCTTCTTTTAATTCATCACCGTCCAATGCTTTTTTGTAGTAATCAATGTTGGTGTACCCCGCGGCGTGTAACGTATCTAAGGCGCTTTGGTGAACGCCTTCCAACAACACAAATTTGATTTTATTTTTATCTAATGAAACTTTTGATGTCATATTTCTCTCCAATGATGTTTAAATGATTTTTGCACCGTCCGGTGTGCCGACAATGACAGTATCTGCCGGGCGTAAAGCGAACACGCCGTTAGTCACGACACCTGCAATGTTATTTAATTCTTTTTCCATTTCTACCGGGTTCAGAATTTCAAAATTATGCACATCTAAAATGATGTTGCCGTTATCGGTCACAACGCCTTCACGATATTCCGGCGCACCACCGAGTGCCACCAATTTACGCGCCACTTGTGAACGTGCCATTGGGATGACTTCAATCGGCAATGGGAATGTAGAGCCTAACACATCAACCTGTTTACTACTATCCACGATGCAGATGAAATTTTTTGCCAATGCAGCCACAATTTTTTCACGTGTCAACGCCGCACCGCCGCCTTTGATCATCATTTTTTGCGGGTTAATTTCATCGGCACCATCCACATAAATATCTAAGCTTGCCACATCATTTGCACTAAATACTTCAATACCATGTTTTTTCAGTAATTCTTCCGAATTTTTGGAGGCTGCTACAGCACCTTTGATTTCATCTTTCATTGAGCCAAGCGCTTCAATAAAACAATTCACAGTGGAACCACTTCCCACGCCTACGATCATCTCCGGCTTCACGAATTGCAAAGCCGCTTGCGCGGCGATTTTTTTCATTTCAAGTTGATTCATTTTTTCTCCTTAACATCAGAACATGATGCTGAAACAAATACGTAAACGATTGCGTTTACTTTAATTAGTTTTACTCGCATAAACAAGTAGAGAGAGATTATTCGGGCAAAAAGCCTTCTAATAATTCGTTTAAAAACAGTTTACCGTGCTCGGTGACCCGCCAAGTGCGGTCGGTTTCTGTGATGAATTTTTGATCCTGCGCCCAAGTCATCTTGTCCTCTACTGTACTTAACGATAAGCCGGTGAATTGTTCAAATTCGCTTTTTGGCACGGCTTCCAACAAGCGGAAACGGTTCATAAAGAATTCAAAAGGGCGATCTTCGGTGCGGACTTCCCGTTCTTCATATAAGTATTCGCCGCGCATGTAGCCTTTCGGGTGTTTGGTTTTGCTGTAACGTAAAATCTTGCCGTTTGGAAAACTGACTTTGCCGTGGGCACCGCAACCAATGGCCAGATAATCGCCAAAGCGCCAATAATTTAAATTATGTTGGCATTGAAAGTCCGGTTTGGCATAAGCAGAAGTTTCGTATTGTTGATAGCCCGCGGCAGTTAATAACTGATGACCTTGCTCAAAAATATCCCACAATTCATCGTCATCAGGCAGTTTTGGTGGACGGTAGGCAAACATCGTATTCGGCTCGATCGTGAGTTGATACCAAGATAAATGAGGCGGCGCCAGTTCAATGGCTTGACGTAAATCCGCTAAGGCTTCGTGTAAGGTTTGATTCGGCAAGCCGTGCATGAGATCTAAGTTAAAACTGCGCAGAGAAGAAACGCGGGCAAAACCTACCGCACTTTTCGCCTCGGCAGCATTATGAATGCGCCCGAGTTTTTGCAATTTTTCATCAGAAAAACTTTGAATGCCCATGGAAATTCGATTGACGCCGGCTTGTACATAACCTAAAAAACGTTCGGCTTCAGCCGTACCGGGATTGGCTTCGAGGGTAATTTCAATATTGGGAGCAAAGGGAATGCGCTGTTCAATTTGCTGTAATAAAAACTCGATATTTTCTGCGCTAAATAGGCTTGGTGTACCGCCACCAATAAAAATCGAATGCAGCGGACGCTGTTGAACGCTTTCCTGATAATGTGATAAATCCGCCGTTAAATCAGCAAGTAGATGGCGCACATATTCCTGTTCAGGAATGGCACCTTTTTGTGCATGCGAATTGAAATCGCAGTACGGGCATTTCTGCACACACCACGGAATGTGAATGTATAAACTCAGCGGTGGCAACAGCAACGGATTTAACGGCGGTGTTATCATTAGCGAACGACTACCGCGGTGCCGCTTGCCACAATCATAAACATGCTTTTGGCATCGGAGGTGATGGTGGTGTAATTGACTTCTACGCCTACAACGGCATTGGCGCCTAATGCTTGAGCGTTTTTTTGCATTTCATCTAACGCTTCTTTGCGCGATTTGGTAATGCGCGATTCATACATGCCGGAACGCCCACCGATAATGTCGGTAATGCCGGCAAAAAAGTCGCGGATAAAATTCGAACCGGCAACGACTTCGCCGAATACCAGTTGTTTATATTCTACAATTTGCTTGCCTTCAATGTGAGGCGTGGTGGTGATAATCATGTGGCTGCCTGTAAATTTAGAAGAAAAAACGACCGCACTTTATGCGCCTAATTTTGCTTTAAGTACGCTTAATGCGCGGGCACGGTGGGAGATTTTCTTTTTCTCGGCAGTTTCCAGTTCTGCAAAGGTGCAACCTGTTTCCGGGCTGAAAAAGAGTGAGTCATAACCAAAGCCGTTATCGCCTTTTTCTTCAAAAGTAATGACACCGTGACATGCGCCTTGTGCAATAATCGGAGACGGATCGGTTGGGTGTTGTAATAAGACGATGGTGCTAACAAATTGCGCACTACGTTGTTCGGTGGGCACATTTGCCAATTCCGCTAACAATTTTTCACGATTTTTCGCATCAGCCTGTTCACCATCTACACCGGCATAACGTGCGGAATATAAGCCCGGCGCGCCGTTTAACGCGTCAACCACTAATCCCGAATCATCAGCAATCGCCGGTAAACCGGATTTTTCTGCTGCATAGCGGGCTTTTAAAATGGCGTTTTCTACGAAGGTCAAGCCGGTTTCTTCCGGGCTGTCGATGCCTAAGTCGGTTTGGGCGATAACCTCAAAACCGAAATCGGCTAACACATCTGCCATTTCTCTGACTTTACCCTGATTGCCTGTGGCTAAAACAATTTTTTGTTTCATTTTTGCTCTCTTACTTGTGCTGTTAAGTGCGGTTGAAAAATGCCTCGTATTATAACGCACCCAATAAAAAAGACGAGGGCATTGCCTCGTCTTATATAAAAACAATGTGGAGGAGTGAGATTAAAGTGCGATGCGATCGCGATTTTTTTCAAGCGTGGCTTTGCCGATGCCTTGCACTTCCAATAATTGCTCGACAGCACTAAACGCCCCGTGTTTTTCACGGTATTGCACGACGGCTTCCGCTTTTTTCGCGCCAATGCCCACAAGTGCTTTTTGAATTTCGGCAGCAGTGGCTGTATTGATGTTGACTTTCTGGTTAACAGAGGCCGTTGCGGTGGGTTGCTCTGTTTGCGCTACAGATTCTGCTGCCTTTTCTGCTGCCATGGCAGTGCCGGTAAACACCGTTCCTAACACGAACAGAGAAGCCAAAAGATGTTTCATTATTTTCATAGTGATTCCTTTTTAGACTAAAGTTGAACACATGTTGAATTAATCAACGAAAGTATTTTGCTGAAAAGGAAAAAACACACGAGAAAATGACCGCACTTTTGAGATCTTGATCGCGAAATGAAGAAAAGTTCGATAGAAATAGAGGGCTTTTTTGTGAAAGGCGATGATGTTGAACGCTATTTTATTTGTTAATAAAACGTTGAGTTTTTAGCTGAAAAAGGTTAGTTTTGCCTACCTTTTATACTAATATTTGGAAGAAAATCGTTTATTCGTAAGGCAATCGTTACTATTTTTACTCTATCTTGAAAGGTGGTACTTAAATACCGTTGTTAATGTATATGGATAAATACCTTACGACATAAGCTTTAATACGTATTAATGAATAAGATGATGTTATGACAGATTTTATTGAAATCACGCCACAACAAGCGTGGGAAATGTTACAAAAGGATGAAAATGTCGTGTTGGCGGATGTGCGTGATCAGGTACGTTTCAATTATTCTCATGCTCAAGGTGCTGTGAATTTAACAGAGCATACTTGGCCGGATTTTGAAGCGGAATATGACTACGATCAGCCGATTCTGGTGAGTTGCTATCATGGCGTGAGCAGTCGCAGTGTTGCCACATTTTTACTGCAACGTGGCTATGAAAAGGTTTACAGTGTGCAAGGCGGATTCGCCGCTTGGGTGGACGCTAACTTACCGCTGGAAACGGCATATTAATTAAATCCAACGGCGATGATATAACCTAAAACGCCGTAAAATAGGACCGCACTTAAGGCTAAACCTCGACGTGCAAAAGCCGGTTTACGTTGATGTAGTCGGTAAAAAATCCGCGCTAGGATGACTAATGCCAATGGATAACACCAGAGAAAAATGGACATGAGACGGACTTGAATGTCGCTGAGGTGCGGATTGTTCAATAAATGCGGTGAAACTAATTGTGCCAAAGGCCAAAGTAAAATTGGCAAACAAAAGAGAGCAATTGCCCAACTGAACGGGCTAAATCCCTGAGGCAAATTTGAATTTCTCATTTTTTCTCCGTCGATTAAATTTTGGAAAAGGAATATAGCAAATGCAGCATTTGTTTGGTAGTGAAATCCCTGACTTAGTGCGTGATTTTCAGGCGCATATTCGTACGAAATATCAAGCGGAAGTGCTTGTTGAAGAAAAACCAAATACACAGGGCAAGGTGGTATATCATGTTTTTCTATCGGAAAACACACCGCACTTTTTGGCGATTGAACAGGAAACAGAGGTTTTTCTAACAGAATGGCTGGAACGAAAAAATGCACAAGCGTGGCAAAACGGTGTCAGTTCGATCAATGTTCATCATGAAGTACCTTCCGATAACTCTCAGGCAAATAGCCGCTTTTCTTTTGTATCTTATTTCCAACAGCAAAAAATAACCGTATTTCTAACCGCACTTTGTGCCTTGATTTACCTTTTTATGTTTTTAGGCTTTGCCGAACCTCTCTTATTGCTTACCCATTTTCCAGCTGAAGCGGAACAAGAGGGAGAGATTTGGCGTTATCTCAGCCATACATTGGTACATTTATCCAATATGCATATTCTGTTTAATCTTACATGGTGGTGGATCTTTGGCGGGGCGATTGAGCGGCAGTTAGGGAGCATTAAATTACTTCAGATTTATTTACTTGCCGGTGTAATCACCGGCGTGGCGCAAAACGTCGCAAGCGGGCCGGCATTTTTTGGTTTATCAGGTGTGGTATATGCCGTGTTGGGCTATGTGTTTGTATTGGATAAATTGAATAAGCAAACCGATTTTGACTTGCCGGATGGCTTTTTTTATATGTTAGTGGTGGGGATTTTGCTTGGTTTTGCCGGCCCATTAGTGGATATCAATATCGGCAATACAGCGCATATTTCCGGTTTATTGGTAGGAATGTTATTGGCATTTGGGGATCGAAATATTCGCGTAAAGTCGTGATCTTCGAGTAAAAATAAGATAAATTAACAGCCCGAAGTGTTATTTTAACAACTAAGGAAGACACATGAGACAATCTCTTCGTCATCAAAAAATTGTCGAATTGGTTAAACAAAAAGGATATTTAAGTACAGATGAGTTGGTGGCGTTATTTGATGTGAGCCCCCAAACAATTCGACGTGATTTAAATGAACTGGCAGAAGCGAACGTGATTCGCCGTCATCATGGTGGTGCGGCCTCGCCTTCTACAGCAGAAAATAGCGATTATCACGATCGCAAACACTTTTTCTCTCAAGAAAAAAATCGCATTGCGAATCAAGTGGTGCAACTTATTCCTAACGGTGCGTCACTGTTTATTGATATCGGTACGACTTCTGAAGCGGTTGCCTTTGCCTTATTAAACCATCAAAAACTACGCATTGTGACCAATAACCTCAACGCAGCACATATTCTCATGCAAAATGACTCTTTTGATATCACCATTGCCAGTGGGTCTTTGCGTCAAGATGGTGGTATTATCGGTGAGTCAACGGTGGAATTTTTATCTCAGTTCCGTTTGGATTTTGGGATATTAGGTATCAGTGCCATTGATTTAGATGGCACATTGTTGGATTACGATTATCATGAAGTACAAGTAAAACGGGCGATCATTGAAAACTCCCGTAATACTTTGTTAGTAACAGACCATTCTAAGTTTAGTCGACGTGCAATGGTCAAACTGGGATCCATTACAGATGTAGAGTATGTGTTCACCGATTCGGATGTCCCGCCAAGCATTGATGAGTTATTAAAAAATAAGAACGTCAACCTTGTTATTTGCTAGCGTTTAACCTGTTTTCTTTTCATTTCCAGTAAAAAGTGCGGTGGATTTTCACCGCACTTTTTTTATTTCTCTTTCCTCTTCTTTTATTTTTTATTTGCTTGAATCTTATTTTTCATCTTAAAATAAGATGGCTTTTATAGATGAATTGACATATGGAATTATCCGTATTTATAGTCTTATTCACTTGTTTTTTAGAATGTTGTTTTTTGTTGCATAAAAACTTTTATTGTTATCCTGAGGAGAAAAATGCGTAACATCATCAAATTTAATGTGGTAACACTTTGTATGTTTAATGTGCTCAATGTTGCCTATGCTGAAGAGCAATTAGACCAAATTGATGTGGTTGAAAGAATCATTGCTAATGAGAAAAAACCGTTTACTGAAGCAAAAGCGAAAAGTACGCGAGAACATGTTTTTAAAGAAACACAAAACATTGATAACGTTGTTCGTAGTATGCCGGGCGCATTTACCCAACAAGATAAAGGCTCCGGTGTGTTGTCGTTGAATATTCGTGGAGAAACCGGTTTTGGACGGGCAAATACTATGGTAGATGGTGTTACACAAACATTTTATTCCACGTCAATGGATTCCGGGCAAGCTGGTGGTAATTCTCAATTTGGCGCATCCTTAGATCCGAATTTTATTGCCGGCATTGATTTAACGAAGGGAAACTTTAGTGGCACAAACGGTGTGAATTCTCTTTATGGCTCGGCAAATTTCAGAACATTGGGCGTCAATGATGTGATTGTAGGGGATAAGAATATTGGTTTTATTATCAAAGGGATGACCGGCACCAATGCAACAAAATCCAACTATATGGCAATGGCAGCGACTCGAAAATGGCTGGATAATGGTGGTTATATGGGCATGTTGTATGGTTATAGTCGCCGAGAAGTGTCGCAAGATTATAAAATCGGCGGAGGTGGTCAGAAAATTGCGGATGTCGGTGATGATTTTTTACAACAACAAAAAAAGAAAGAATTTACCGAAGCAGGGTTCGTGTTTGATCAAGTTAAAGGCCGTTGGATGCCGGATATGAATAAAAATATGTGGGCTTGTAACGCACCGACCCCATCTCAACCTGAGGCCTATCCTTGCAGTTATTATCGTAATGCGGAGCGAAGACGAATTTTACAGGATCCGGAACACTCTCCTGAATTACAAAAACAAATTGATGAAACTAACGCCGCTTTTGAGCGCAATAACGACCAATATCGTTTGGCGCCATTAGATCCAAGCAGTATTCGTCAAAGCGCTCATAGTCATTTAGTCAAGTTTGAATATGCTGACGATCGCCATACGTTAAATCTACAATTACGTGCTTTGGATAATGCTATTGGTACGCGAAAAATTGAAAACCGTAATTATCAACTTAACTATAACTTCAATGATAATGGCTATGTTGATATGAAGCTGTTGTTAGCGCATAACGTGGGCAAATCCAAATATCCGCAAGGTTCACGGTTTACCGGCTGGGAAGTATTAAAATATTTAGAAACGAAAAATACAGCTGATATTTTTGACATTAGTAACAGTTACACATTTACCTTGCCAAAAGACGTTGATTTAAAAACTACCTTAGGTTTTAACTTCTTCAAAAATGAATATAGCAAAAATCGATTCCCTGAAGAGCTTAGCTTATTTTATGACGGTTCTTCGCAGCAGGGCGGTTTATACGATTTTCTAGGGCGTTATAAAGGTTCGAAAGGGCTATTGCCACAAAAATCGAGTATCTTACAGCCTTCCGGTGAGCAAAAGTTTCAGACCTTTTATTTAGATACGTCACTAACTCGTGATATCTATCAGCTGGATTACAGTGTGAATTTGATTAAGTATAAATTTAATGGGGAATATGCGGGTTACTATAATTCTCCGGAAGATTTTGAAAAAGCTTTTGGCAAGGATTCTCAAATTTATAAAAAATATTGTGATCCTAACGGCGGTTGTCAAATTTATGAACCTTTAGAAAGAAGAGCCGGCCACAAAACAGCAATAAACCATTCTGCGATTTTTAGTGCGCGTCTTTATGATTACTTTATGCCTTTCGTGGGCTATGCCAGAACGAACCGTATGCCAAATATTCAGGAGATGTATTTTTCTCAAGTCTCTGATGCTGGTGTTAATACTCATTTAAAACCGGAGCGCGCTTCGACTTATCAATTGGGTTTTAATACCTTTAAGGAGGGTGTTTGGAAAAATGATGATGTACTAGGAATAAAAGTCGTCGGGTATCGTAGTTACATTAAAAATTATATTCATAATGTTTGGGGCGAATGGTGGCAAGGCGGTGCGCCTACTTGGGCAGAAAGTAACGGTTTTCAATTTACCATTGCACACCGTAATTATGCTAAAACGGTGAAAAAGAGCGGTGTAGAATTAGAGTTAAATTATGATATGGGCAGATTCTTTACGAATCTCTCGTATGCTTATCAACGAACCAATCAGCCGACTAATTATAGTGATGCCAGCCCTCGTCCAAATAATGCATCAAAAGAAGATATTTTGAAACAGGGCTATGGCTTGAGTCGAATTTCTGCATTACCAAGAGATTATGGTCGCGTTGAGCTTGGTAGCCGTTGGTTTGATCGGAAATTAACGGTCGGCGGTGCAGTTCGCTATTACGGTGAAAGTAAACGTGCTTCCATTGAGGAACAGTATATTGATGGTACCACATTTGAGAAGAATGCCTTAAGACGTGGCCATCATGCAATTAAAGAAACGGAAACCATTGAAAAACAGCCGTTGATTTTTGATTTATATGTCAGTTATGAACCAATTGAAAATCTGGTTTTAAAAACAGAAATTCAGAATCTGTTTGATAAGAAGTATATTGATCCGCTAGATGCCGGAAATGATGCGGCAACACAACGTTATTACAGTAGCGTAAGTAGCGCACCATCACAACCTTGCTCACCGGGAGAATTATGCCATACGGATGGCCATGGCGGAAAAACACAATCTATTTTAAATAACTATGCTAGAGGACGAACCATCGTGTTCAGCTTGAGTTATCAATTTTAGAGGAAGTTTAGAATGGTGCCCCCAACAGGACTTGAACCTGTGACCAATCGATTATGAGTCGACTGCTCTAACCGACTGAGCTATGGGGGCGGTAAGAGTTGCGGTGGGATTATAGGGAAATATCGGGTTAAAGTCTAGCCGCACTATCTTGTGTGTTTTTAATTTAAACAAAAAAAGGATAAGCCTTTTGACTTATCCTTTTTTCTTGTATTAAAAATTACTCGTCCAAGAAACTGCGTAATGTCTCGGAACGGCTTGGGTGGCGTAATTTGCGTAGCGCTTTGGCCTCGATTTGACGAATACGCTCACGGGTCACGTCAAATTGTTTGCCGACTTCTTCTAATGTGTGATCGGTGTTCATGTCAATACCAAAACGCATACGAAGCACTTTCGCCTCACGTGGCGTTAAGCCTTCCAACACTTCGTGTGTCGCCGCTTTTAAACTTTGTGCGGTGGCAGAATCCAGAGGAAGCTCTAAGGTAGAGTCTTCGATGAAATCACCTAAATGGGAATCATCATCATCACCGATTGGGGTTTCCATGGAAATCGGCTCTTTAGCAATTTTCAGCACCTTACGGATTTTGTCTTCCGGCATGCCCATACGTTCTGCTAATTCTTCCGGTGTGGCTTCACGCCCCATCTCTTGCAACATTTGACGAGAAATACGATTGAGTTTGTTGATGGTCTCAATCATATGCACCGGAATACGAATAGTGCGAGCTTGGTCGGCGATAGAACGCGTAATTGCCTGACGAATCCACCATGTAGCGTAAGTAGAGAATTTGTAGCCGCGACGGTATTCAAATTTATCCACGGCTTTCATTAAGCCGATATTGCCTTCTTGAATTAAATCAAGGAATTGTAATCCACGGTTGGTGTATTTTTTGGCAATAGAAATCACCAAACGCAGGTTTGCTTCCACCATTTCTTTTTTTGCACGACGAGCTTTGAGTTCACCTTGTGAGATACGTTCACCAATTTCTCGAATTTGCGGAATAGTTAAATTAGTGTCTTGTTCAATTTGAACTAAATGAGCAATTGCTTGGCGCAATTCATCTTCATACTGTACGAGTTTTTCAGACCAAGACTTACCGGCGGCAAGCGCTTTTACCAACCATACGTCGCTGGTTTCATGACCAATAAAGCTTTTTTGGAAGCTGGCTTTTGGCATCTTGGCGTTATCCACAACAAGGCGTTGAATAAAACGTTCTTGGTTACGAACACGTTTCATCACATCGCGCATGGATAGAACCAATGTATCAAATTGTTTCGGTACTAAGCGGAACTGAGTGAAAATATCTGATAATGCTTGAATTTCATCTTTGGCTTTTTTACCGGTTCGACCGTGTTTTGCAATGATTTCTAGTGTTTTTTGATGTTGTTGTCTTAGTGCGGTGAATTTTTCACGTGCAACTTCAGGATCAATGCTGTTATCGCTATCGCTGTCATCACTGCTGCTTTCTTCGCTATCTTCTTCGTCTTCACTTTCATCATCAATTTCAGCAGCAGTCACGTTTTCTTCGCCTTCTTCCGAATGGAATTCATCTAATTCGGCTGTTTCTGATTCGCTTAATACGTTTGGATCTACGAAACCGGTAATTAGGTCGGCTAAACGAACGCCACCACTTTCCACTAAATCATATTGTTCAATGAGATAGGTAATGGCTTCAGGGTAAGCAGCAATAGCGCTTTGCACTTCGTTGATGCCTTCTTCAATTCGTTTAGCAATATCAATTTCACCTTCACGAGTGAGCAATTCTACGCTACCCATTTCACGCATATACATACGTACAGGGTCAGTGGTGCGACCGAGTTCCGCTTCTACACTGGATAACACTTGAGTGGCTTCTTCAACGACATCTTCATCGGTGATATTTTCATTGAGCATCAGATCATCCGCATCAGGTGCGGTTTCCAACACTTGAATCCCCATGTCGTTAATCATTTGAATAATATCTTCAATCTGATCTGCATCGACTAATTCTTCAGGGAGGCTGTCATTCACCTCAGCATAGGTTAAATAACCTTGTTCTTTCCCTTGAGCGATGAGTAGTTCCAATTGAGATTGTGGATTTTGATCCATATTTGATATCCGCCTTGCTTACTTATTTGGAGAAGATAAAATGCTAGGAATTCTAACATTCTTACTCAGGTTTAACTATTTCTTTTCTTGTTTTTTTACTAACAAATGTGAAAGTTCTTTTTTCTCGTTGAGATCCAATCCTTCTGCACGATCTTTAGCGATGAGCCAATGGATGCGTTTATCAACCAGTTGCAGGTAAAAATAACGTAATGTTTCGCGGAACGTGTCCTCGATCTTATCGTCTTCAATCAAGTGGTTCCACGCCAGCAGTTTTTCAAGTGTTTTTTGTTGTTTTGTATCACGCCAGTGCTCCAATAACTGCCCCGCACTGATGCCCACTTTTTCTCGGCAAAGTGCGGTCAATTCTACGAGTAAATCATAGCCCGGCTCGTCCAAGTTTTTGAGCGGCTCCAAATCCGGTACGAATTTCACCAGATCTGGGTTTTGTAACAATAAGGCGATTAAAATACGCATTGGTGTAGGCTTAAATTGAATCCCTTGTGCTACAGGTTCATTTTCCTGTTTTGCCTGATGAGGCATCAAACTTTCAAGTTGAGCGGGATCTAAAATACCTAGCTTTTTGGCAAGCGAATTGCGTAAATCCAAACGTAATACATCGCCCGGAATTTGTTTAATCAGCGGAATTGCCAGTGCGGCAAGTTTCGCTTTGCCTTCTTTTGAGGAAAAATCCACTTTTGGGGTTAAGTGAGCAAATAAAAATTCACTTAAAGATTGCGCATTCTCAATGTATTCCTCGAATCCTTGCTTACCATATTGACGAATGAAGGTATCAGGGTCTTCGCCCTCAGGTAAAAAGATAAATTTCAGTTGGCGACCATCTTCCATATAAGGCAGCGCATTTTCTAGTGCACGCCATGCTGCATCACGTCCGGCGCGATCGCCGTCATAACAGCAAATGACTTGTTCAGTGGAACGAAAAAGTAATTGAATTTGTTCCGAGGTGGTGGAAGTGCCGAGAGATGCCACGGCATAATTGACACCGAATTGGGCTAATGCCACCACATCCATATAACCTTCAACAACCAGTAATCTTTGTGGTGAATCAGCCGCTTGTAGCGCTTCAAATAAACCGTAGAGTTCACTGCCTTTGTGATAGGTGACGGTTTCCGGTGAGTTTAAGTATTTTGGTTTTTCATCTGTTAACACGCGTCCACCGAAAGCTACGGTGCGCCCACGACGATCACGAATCGGGAACATAATCCGATTACGGAATTTGTCATACACATTGCCACGATCATTACGCGACAGCATGCCTAAATCAAACAGTTTTTGTTGCTCTTCACGCGTTTTACCAAATTGACGATAAACGGTATCCATGGCATTCGGCACATAACCGATTTGGAAACGTTCAATGATTTCCGCTGATAAACCACGCAGTTGCAGATAACTTTGTGCAGGAATATTTAACGGCAATTGTTGCTGATAAAATTTAGCAATCTCCTGCATAAGTTCGTACAGATTGCGCTTGGTTTGATAGCCGACTTGCTTGCCGTTATCGTTAAAGTGCGGTCGTTTTTCGTAGGGAATTTCCAAGCCGAGAAAACCTGCCAGTTCTTCCACCGCCTCTACAAATTCCAGCTTGTCATATTCCATCAAAAAGGAAATGGCATTGCCATGCGCACCACAACCGAAACAATGATAAAACTGCTTTTTATCGCTGACGGTAAAAGAAGGCGTTTTTTCATGGTGAAACGGGCAGCAGGCTTGATAATCACGGCCGGCTTTTTTCAGTTTTACGCGGGAATTAATTAAATCGACGATGTTAATTTTGGTTAAAATATCGTCTATAAATGTGCGGGGAATGGAACCTTTCATCGAGTATTCTGCCTCTTATTGTGAACGAAATATGAGCCTAACTGATGAGATTAAGAGAAAATAAAACCGTGAGCCTCGGAAGATTCACGGTTTTTATAACTCGAGTTAAAAATACTGCTAATTAGTATAAACGTGTATTGCGTGCGTTTTCACGAGCAACGCGTTTTGCGTGACGTTTTGCGCGAGTTGCATTTTCACGTTTACGAATTGTCGTTGGTTTTTCGTAGAATTCACGAGCACGAACTTCTGCTAAGATACCAGCTTTTTCGCAAGAGCGTTTGAAACGACGTAATGCTACGTCAAAGGATTCATTTTCACGAACTTTAATTACAGGCATAAGCCAATCACCTCAATGAGTTTAATTAATTTAATTGCAATTTAAATTTTATTTGTTGCCACAAGTCGTGGCAGATTCAATAAAGGTCGCAATTTTAATCCAACTTAACAGGAAAAGTAAAGGGAAGATTCGCCTTTTCCTAAAATCCGTGTTGATAAACTGGTTAAACCCTTGTAAAAAAGGTAAAATTTATCTCAATTAGATCCCATATAAAGAGAACACAAATGCGAATTTTAGGCATTGAAACGTCTTGTGATGAAACGGGCGTTGCCATTTATGACGAAGAAAAAGGCTTGATTGCTAATCAACTTCATACGCAAATTGCACTACACGCCGATTACGGTGGCGTTGTGCCGGAACTGGCCTCGCGCGATCATATCCGAAAACTCGCCCCCTTATTACAAGCCGCACTTCAAGAAGCCCATCTCACCGCCAAAGATATTGACGGCGTCGCTTATACCAGTGGCCCCGGCTTGGTTGGTGCGTTGTTGGTAGGTTCTACCGTGGCGCGTTCTTTAGCCTATGCGTGGAATGTCCCCGCCATTGGCGTACATCACATGGAAGGGCATTTACTGGCGCCGATGCTGGAAGAAAATCCACCGCACTTTCCTTTTGTAGCGTTGTTAGTGTCCGGCGGGCATACCCAATTAGTGCGTGTGGATGGTGTTGGGCGCTACGAATTATTAGGTGAATCTATCGATGATGCTGCAGGGGAGGCGTTTGACAAAACGGCAAAATTACTCGGTTTGGATTATCCCGGCGGAGCGGCATTAGCCCGTTTAGCATTAAATGGTACGCCGAATCGTTTTGCGTTCCCTCGCCCAATGACCGATCGTCCCGGTTTGGATTTTAGTTTTTCCGGTTTAAAAACCTTTGCCGCCAATACGCTTCATCAAGTCATGCAAGAAGAAGGGGAATTAACCGAGCAAAGCAAAGCGGATATTGCTTATGCGTTCCAAGAGGCGGTGGTGGACACGTTGGCAATCAAATGCAAGCGTGCGTTAAAACAAACGGGCCTGAAGCGTTTAGTGATTGCCGGTGGCGTGAGCGCCAATAAACAGTTGCGCCAAACCTTGGCGGAGCTGATGCAACAATTAGGTGGTGAAGTGTTTTACCCACAACCACAATTTTGCACCGATAACGGCGCCATGATTGCCTATGCCGGTTTTCTACGTTTAAAACAAGGACAGCAGCAAGATCTTGCCATCGAAGTGCGCCCCCGTTGGGCGATGACCGAATTAACTGCCGTTTAATCTGATATCAAATCAAAGTGCGGTCAAAAATTTAAACGTTTTTTTGACCGCACTTCAGTTAAGGAAACATTATGGACAACATTAAATTTAGAGCAATGCGAGCCGCCGGCATCGGCTGTTTTGTTATGTTAGCGATTATCGGTTTCTTTGTGTTTACCACACCGACAAATGAGCTTATCGATTTCTTAACAGAGATTGGCCAAATGGCTGGCGGGCGAACCACTATTGGTGTCTTTATTCTTGCCTCGTTACCGCCCTTCACCGGTTTTATCTGCTATTACTTTTGGAAATGGGTGCTCAAATAATGGCTAAGTTGTATTTTTATTATTCCACTATGAATGCAGGAAAATCCACGACATTGCTGCAATCTTCCTATAACTACCGCGAACGCAACATGAATACGCTGGTTTATACGGCTGCCATTGATGATCGTTTTGGCACCGGACGCGTGACTTCCCGTATTGGTATCAGTGAACAGGCGAACACCTTTGCACGTGACACGGATTTATTTGCAGAAATTCAACAACACGTAACGAAAGAGCCGTTGCATTGTATTTTGGTGGATGAAGCACAGTTTTTAAACAAAGCACAAGTGTATCAATTGAGCGATGTGGTGGATAAACTGAAAATTCCTGTTTTATGTTATGGCTTGCGCACCGACTTCCAAGCCGAACTTTTTGAAGGGAGTCGTTATTTACTGGCATGGGCGGATCAACTGGAAGAGCTTAAAACCATTTGCTATTGTGGACGTAAAGCCAATTTCGTATTGCGACTAAATGAACAAGGCGGAGTTGTTAAACAAGGAGATCAAATTCAAATTGGTGGCAACGACAGTTATTTATCGGTCTGCCGATTGCATTATAAAGAACGCATTGCGGAATAGAGTGACTGAAAAGTGCGGTCATAAAATCCAACGAATTTTAAACGTTAGCTTGCCAACGGCGCCTCGGGGCGAATAATAGAACTTGATTCGATTATGAATCAGTTTTCAAGTGTTTTTATAAGGACAGGCTTTATGCTTGTCCTTATTTTTTGCTTTGGGATAAATGGATTTCTGTCTTTACACTTTATCCATTAACCCACGCCAAAAACTCTTCCTCACTCAACACCTGCACGCCTAATTCTGCTGCTTTGCTGAGTTTGGAACCTGCCGCTTCACCGGCGATAACATAGTCGGTTTTGGCTGAAACACTGCCGCTGACTTTAGCACCAAGTTGTTGTAACAGCGCTTTGGCATCATTGCGTCCCATTTGGGAAAGTGTGCCGGTGAGTACCACGGTTTTGTCTTTGAACGGATTTTCTTTCACGTCCTGCACTTCAACAGTTTCCCAATGTACGCCTTGCGCGATGAGATCATTCACCACCGCAACATTATGTTCTTCGCGCCAGAACACAAAAATGCGATTCGCGACCACTTCGCCCACATCCGGCACTTGTTGTAGCTGTTCTAAATCGGCATTTTGTAACGCTTCTAAGGTTTTGAAATGGTTTGCCAGATTTAATGCCGTAGCTTCACCCACATCACGAATACCCAACGCAAAGATAAAACGGGTGAGGGTCGTGTGTTTGGCTTTTTCTAAGCTAGCTAACGCATTTTCAGCCGATTTTGGCCCCATGCGTTCTAAGCGGGTGAGTGTGGTTAAATCCAACTTGAACAAATCTGCCGGGGTATGAACCAATTCGCGATCCACCAGCTGCTCAATCAGTTTGGCCCCTACACCGTCAATGTCCATGGCTTTGCGTGAGACGAAATGTTTTAGCGCTTCTTTGCGTTGTGCCGCGCAGAATAACCCGCCGGTGCAACGTGCCACCGCTTCGCCTTCAATGCGAACAATTAAGGAATCGCATACAGGACAGTGCGTTGGAAAAACAATTTGGCGCGCGTTGGCCGGGCGTCGATCGTGTACGACGCCAATAATTTGTGGGATCACATCGCCGGCGCGACGAATAATCACCGTGTCGCCGATAGCAATGTTGAGGCGCTCGATCTCATCGCCGTTATGTAAGGTTGCGTTACTTACCGTTACACCCGCAACGAACACCGGTTGTAGTTTAGCCACAGGCGTGATGGCACCGGTGCGACCGACTTGGAATTCCACGTCATTTAATACTGTCAGTTCTTCTTGGGCAGGGAACTTGTAAGCAATTGCCCAACGCGGTGCTTTGGAAATAAAGCCCAGTCTTTGTTGCAATTCAATGTCATTGACTTTTAATACTGTGCCGTCAATGTCATAACCCAAGGCACTACGTTTTTCCATCATAGTGCGGTAGAAATTTAAAACGTTTTCAACACCATCACATAAACGAATCTCGCTATTTACCGGCACACCGATGGACTTCAGCCATTGTAGGCGTTCATAGTGTGTTGTTGGCAAATCTACGCCTTCGGCAATGCCAATGCTGTACGCATTAAGCATTAATGGACGTTGGCTAGTGATTTTCGGATCCAATTGGCGTAAGGAACCTGCTGCCGCATTACGCGGGTTAGCAAATGTTTTTTCTCCCTGTTCCAAGGCGCGTTCATTTAAGCGCTCGAACCCCTCGTGCGGCATAAACACCTCACCGCGCACTTCCAAGCGTTTAGGCGGATTATCTGTTAGTAGTTGCAACGGAATGTTGCGAATGGTACGAATGTTTTGCGTAATGTCTTCGCCCGTTGTGCCATCGCCACGGGTTGCCGCTTGGGTCAGCACACCATTCACATACAAAATACTGACCGCTAATCCGTCCAATTTAGGTTCGCAACAAAATGTCAATGGTTCTGGCACAAGTCCTAAACGATCTTGAATACGTTTCACGAACGCCAAAAATTCCTCATCCGAAAAGGCGTTATCCAACGAGAGCATCGGAAGTTCATGTTTAATTTGCGCAAATTCTGATAACGGACGAGCCCCCACGCGCTGGGTCGGCGAATCGGCGGTGATCAATTTGGGATGTTGTTGTTCTAAGGCTTTGAGCTGATGAAATAAGCGATCATATTCGCTGTCGGGAATCTGCGGATCGTCTAACACATGATATTGATATTCGTGATAACGCAGGGTTTTTCTGAGATCGTCAATTTGTTGTTGGATTGAAGTTGTCATTGTTATTCCATAAAAATAATCGAAAAAACGACCGCACTTTTTAGGTGCTCAGCGAGCCAAAAGTGCGGTCGTTTTTTTAAAACGTTTTTAAGCCGCGTGATGAATTAAGCTACTTTGGCCAAATATTCCTGTTCAGCGTGATCGTTAAAGATTTCTTGTTTATCCGTGAGGACGAAACCGCCAAGTTCATCTGCCAAACTACGGGCGGCGCGAATCATAGTTTTCAGATTGACGAGGTTGTTGCCCGGTGAGGGTAATTGCATGAAAATGGCAATACCGACGGTGACTAGATTGTCCATGTCGTAAGGATTAAAGGTGCCGGGCTGTTGTAAATTTGCTACGCTGAACAGCACCGGGCTGGCAGCGGTTAAATCTAAATGGCGGTGATAAATATGCTGATCGCCAAAAATAAAGCCTAAGCTGTCGAGAGCTTGTGCTAAGCGTCCACCGTTAAATTCACGATTTTCGGGCGCGACCACATATAACATAATAAAGTCAGGCGTACGTTGATTTTCTGAGACCGTTTCCCCCGCAGAGGTTGTTGATGGAGTAGTCACCGTGTGTTGTTCATTTGTCTGGTTTAATGAAACGGTTGGCGTCACATATTCGTTTTCTGGTTGATGTGAGTTGCTTTCAGCCAGAGAAGCCGTGTTTGGTTCAGCGTAAGAAGGCTGTTCATCATAAGATTGAAATGACGTATTAGCTTGTGTCATCACGGGTTGAACAGGTTGAGTCGGTTGTTCACGAAAGGAATAGGACGCAGTTGATTCAACGTTATTCAATGTTGTGTTGGAGGTGCCATTCGGTAAGGTAATTTTAATTTCATCCACAGCACGCTCAATGGAGTGTGACTCGCTTATGCTCGGTGTGGTAGTAGCTTCAAAATCCAATGCTTGTTGTTGTGGAGGTGTTTCTTCGACAAAAGAATGCACCGGTTTGTCGGCAATCGGTGTTTCTGTTATCGGCTGTGCCGGTTGCGGTGCATGAAAACGATTGGGTTGATGATTTTGTGAAAAAGTATTGGCGTTTTTGAAATATTGTGATTTCTCGCGACGGTTTGACCAAATGCCGTGCGCAATCAATGCCAATAGGGCGATAACCCCCAAGATAATCAAAATAGTATTTAAATCCATGCCGACTCTCCCATCATGTAAAACTCATGTATAAGTGGGCGTAAGCTTATCATATTTTTACAAAATTGATGAGAGACAACGTTTGATTTTTTTTGTCGCACTTTGTATTCTGAGCCTCTTTTCCTTGAGGGAGAATGTGATGTTGAAAGAACAAGAAATAAAAGCCGGCTTTGAATATTTTGTGATGGGTTGGCACTTAATTTTACAAAAGGGGTTACGCCGTTTTGTGATCCTGCCGATTTTATTAAATGTAATGTTGTTAGGCGGCTTATTTTGGATGTTTGTGAGTCAAATTGGTGATTATATTGACGGCATTATGTCCTATATTCCTGATTGGCTTGCATGGCTGAGCGGCATTTTATTGCTGGCTTCCATTTTGATGATTTTAATCCTGTTTTACTTTATTTTTACGACCTTGTCGGGTTTTATCGCAGCGCCGTTTAATGGCTTATTGGCAGAAAAAGTCGAAAAAATGCTGACAGGGGAAGATTTGCAGGAAATGTCTTTATGGGATTTTCTGAAAGATGTGCCTCGTATGTTAGGGCGTGAATGGCAAAAGTTGGTTTATAGTTTGCCTAAAATTATCGCCTTGTTTTTATTAGGGTTTGTGCCGTTACTCGGGCAGACCGTGATTCCGATTGCCACTTTTGTATTTACGGCTTGGATGTTTGCAATTCAATATTGTGACTATCCTTTTGATAATCACAAAATTCCTTTTGACGTAATGAAAAATGAATTAGCCATTAAGCGTAATGTAACTGTTACTTTCGGTGGTTTGGTTTCATTATGCACGTTTGTACCGGTCGTGAATTTAGTGATTATTCCTGTCGCGGTGTGTGGTGCAACGGCAATGTGGGTGAATGAATATCGCTGTTTGTTTAAGCGTGCTTCGCAAGACAAAACCGGCACGGAGGTGAGCTTGCATCATGCTCATTCCGTTGGCGGACAAATCGTAAGTAAATAGCTTTTAGTTATTATTTATAAAAAATAGCTATTTTTTTATTGCGAGCTCTCGTGTTAAAACTAGCGCCATAACATTATCCCTATGCTTTGGAGAACAGTATGACTATTTATAACGATAATTCTTATTCTATTGGTAATACACCGTTGGTGCGTTTAAAACATTTTGGCAACGGCAATATCGTGGTGAAAATTGAGGGGCGCAACCCAAGCTTCAGCGTGAAATGCCGTATCGGGGCTAACATGGTTTGGCAGGCAGAAAAAGATGGTTCTTTGACAAAAGATAAAGAAATCGTGGATGCGACCAGCGGGAATACCGGCATTGCTTTGGCCTATGTGGCGGCGGCACGCGGTTATAAAATTACACTTACCATGCCGGAAACCATGAGCAATGAGCGTAAGCGTTTATTGCGCGGTTTGGGCGTGAATTTAGTGCTTACCGAAGGTGCTAAAGGCATGAAAGGCGCGATTGCCAAAGCAGAAGAAATTGTGGCATCTGATCCGAGTCGTTATGTGATGTTAAAACAGTTTGAAAATCCGGCAAACCCGGAAATTCACCGTAAAACCACCGGTCCAGAAATTTGGAAAGACACTGAAGGCAAAATTGATGTATTGGTTGCCGGCGTGGGTACTGGTGGTACCATCACTGGGATTTCCCGTGCCATTAAATTAGATCATGGTAAACAAATTACCTCCGTTGCCGTAGAACCGGCTGAATCACCGGTGATTACTCAAACTCTTGCCGGTGAAGAAGTTAAACCGGGCCCACACAAGATTCAAGGAATCGGTGCAGGCTTTATTCCGAAAAACCTCGATCTTTCCTTAATTGATCGAGTGGAAACGATTGATAGTGAAACGGCGATCGTGACTGCCCGTCGTTTGATGGCGGAAGAAGGCATTCTTGCCGGTATTTCTTCCGGTGCGGCTGTCGCTGCGGCTGAACGCTTGGCGAAACAGCCTGAATTTAAAGATAAACTGATTGTGGTGATTTTACCGTCTGCGGCAGAGCGTTATTTAAGTACCGCACTTTTTGACGGCATTGAAGTGTAATAAAGGAAAGCAAAATAATGTTTGGTAAAAAGCCTGTCATTTGACAGGCTTTTTTGTATGCCTTATTTACATCACTTAGCGGGCGAGGATTTGTTTAACCCGTTGTTGCAATGCCGGGATGACTTCTTGTACAAACCAGGGATTTTTAGCCAACCACAACTGATTACGTGGGGAAGGATGCACGAGCGGCAAAAAGTGCGGTAGAAATATTCGGTAATTTTTTACGGTTTCCGTCACATTCAGTTTGTTCTGCGGCAGATAATATTTTTGTGCGTATTGTCCGATCAAGATGGTTAGTTCAATATGAGGTAAATCCGCCAGAATCTGTGGATGCCATTTTTCTGCAAAACCTTTACGCGGCGGCAGATCGCCTGATTTGCCTTTTCCCGGATAGTAAAAGTCCATTGGAATCACTGCAAACAAGCCGGAGTGATAAAACACTTCACGATCGACACCCAACCATTCACGTAGGCGATCACCGCTTTGGTCATTCCAATACAAACGCGTTTGTTCTGCTTTGGTGCCCGGTGCTTGTCCGACAATGTTAATGCGTGCTGTTGTTGGTGCGGCAAAGAGTGGTTCTATGCCACGTTCAGTGAAGGATTGATTTTGCGGATCGCGCATAATGGCGTTTTTGATTTGGGGCAGCGTTGACATAATGGCGTTTTTAATAAAGTTTTTGTGTGGGATGAAAACTCAATAAGCCGGGTTATCCGGCTTATTGAACAAAAAGTGCGGTGGTTTTTTGCGGTGTTTTCACGCTATTAACGTGGCACACATTGTTCTGCGAGAACTTCCCCAACACTGGTTTTTAAAGTGGAAACATCTTTGCGTTCTAACCATACCCAATGAATATTGGCATAATTTCGCCCATTTTCTGCAATTGTCGGGCTTAGTTTATGGGTCACATTGTTAAACGTTAAACTGATGGAGCTCGTTTTGTTTTTTTTGTGCTTGGTAGTGTGAAACACAATACGAACGATTTTGTCGTCCTTACAAAGGTATTCCTTCATTTCCCCTTTTTGAGTGGCTTTTTGTAAAACCGGTTGTAGCGGTTTTTCGGAGACTTTAGGTTCGATCGGCTTGGCGGTGCAAGCAGCAATACCCAGTAACGTCAGTAATATAAAGCTCGCTCTTAACATAATGTGTACCCTTCTAAATGGAATAAGCGTAGTTTTGACTACGCTTATTGAATTTTACGGATTATTTTTTAAATTGGTAGCTACCGTCAGCTTGGCGAATAAAACGTCCGCCATTGGAGAGGCGAAGTTCGTTAACACGACCTTGTGCGTTTACTGTCACCTGAACTTTATCGCCCGGTTTGAAGCTACTTAGCGCGTTGCCGGCACCATTGGCTTTCGTCATGGCATTCACATCAGCAATTGGCAGGTTGTTATTACGAAATACCTGCATTAAAGAGACGCCTTGCGGAACGACTAAGGTTTTGCTTCCTGCACTCGTATTAGCGGTTTTAGTCGTTGCCGGTTTTGCTTCTAAAATTTCAACAACTTGTTTTTCGGTTTTTGCACTTTGAGCTTTTGCCGGTTGATTTTTAGTTTCAGCTTTTTGCACTTTTTCGGCTGTTTTTGTTTTTACAGGTTCCGATTTTTTCACTGGTTCCTGTTGGGTACTTTGCGGCTTAACCATTTCTTGTGGTTTAGCCGGTTCCACGGCTTTTGGTTGTTCCGCCGGTTTGTTTTCGGAAACCGAATTCATTGCTTGAGGTTCTTCAGCCGGGGTATTTGACAGCGGCTCATTGCTTTGCGCAGGGACAATATTTTCAGCGGTATTTGGCTGTGTACCGGCGCTCGTCGGGTTATCCAACACGGTTGGCTCGTTCACTTGTGATTGATCTAATTGTTGGAATTGAATCGGTACGTCATTGTTGCTTTGTTGTTCATAAGATTGCACTGTATCTGAACTCGGCTTCATCCATAAAATGAACATAAGCAGTAGCACCAGGGCCAAAATGGTGACAAAAAGACGACGATGTTTTTGCGGTAACATGGCTAACATTGGCCAAGTTTCAGGGTTCTTAAGGCTGACAGCCGGTTTTTCTGCGCTTTCTGCTTGCGGTTTTGTTTCATTTGTTGCGGTATCAAGCACGGGTTCGACAACCACATTCGTGGTTTCGAGGGATGCTTCTTCTGCAATAATGGTTTCTTCAGGTGACGTTGCACTTGTTACAGTTACATCTGCTGGGGCTGAATCACCAAATACCGGCTCTTTACGAGTAGCGAATTGATTTTCTGTATTTTTTTGTTCTTTTTTAGCGAACATGCCTTTGGCTTTTTCAAAGAAGGATGGTTCCGGTTTTGCCGGTTTTTTCGGGGTGATTGGTTCCATTTGATTAAAGCCTAAATCCAATTCATTTTGTGCCGGATTATTTTCATTTTCCGGGGTTCTTTTTTCAGAATCCACAATATACCTCTGATTAACGAATGATGATCTGCCGTAAAGTGCGGTTGTTTTTCTCTGCGTTTTTTTGGGTGATGAACGAAACGAGAAATCGAATCTATTACGACATAAATTGATAAGTAAAAATCGCGCCTATTTTAAAACATCTTTTGCTTTTTTGATACCGTCTTCTCAAGACGAATATAAGGTTTTATTTGGTTCTCCGCCGATTTCACGGGCAAGTTTCGGCACTAAATAGCCGGAGCTAATGCGTTGTAGCTCTTTATAAATTTTCAGGGCTTGGGCGTCATTAAGATAAAAATGCGTTGCCCCTTCGACCTTATCTAACAAATGCAAATAATAAGGCAAAATGCCCACTGAAAATAAGCAGTCACTCAATGTTTTTAGAATTAGCGCGTCATCATTCACATTTTTGAGTAAAACCGATTGGTTTAATAAAACGACGCCGCAATCCTTTAATTTCGCCATGGCATGGGCAAAATCCTCATCAATTTCATTGGCATGATTGACGTGAGTGACCAAAATTTTTTGCAACCGGGTTTGCGCTAAAAGGCGACAAAATTCATCAGTTATCCGTTGCGGAATGACGACCGGTAAACGGGAATGAATACGCAGACGCTTTAAGTGCGGTATGTTTTCTAAGTGTTTTATCAGCCACTCGAGCTCATGATCTTTTGCCATCAATGGATCGCCACCAGAAAAAATCACTTCCTCAATTTCAGGGCGTTCCGCAATATATTGCAACGCTTTTTGCCAATTTTGCTTGGTGCCTTTGTTGTCTTCATAAGGAAAATGACGGCGGAAACAATAGCGACAATTTACTGCGCAACCGCCTTTTACCATAAATAACAAGCGATTATGGTATTTGTGCAAAATGTTGGGGACGACGTTTTTATCTTCTTGTTCTTCCAACGGATCTTTGCTAAATCCTTCGGTTTGTAAAAACTCATCCGCAGAAGACATGACTTGTAAAAACAAAGGATCCTTTGGATTGCCCTTTTCCATCTTTTCTACAAAAGGTAGCGGCACGCGCATGGCAAATAATTTGCGTGCTTCTATGTCGTGTTTGAAGGATTCGAGAGGGAGTTCGAGGTGTTGTAATAAAACTTTCGGATCGGAAATCCCGTTTGTCAGATGGGTTAACCAACTTTGTTCTTCTCTAATCGGGATGTTTTGATGTAGAATAGCCACTTTTAAAAAACAATCTTTTTTTGAGGATAATATGGCTACATATACTACCAGTGATTTCAAACCAGGTCTAAAATTTATGCAAGACGGCGAGCCTTGCGTGATCGTTGAAAATGAGTTCGTTAAACCCGGCAAAGGTCAAGCGTTCACCCGCACCCGTATTCGTAAATTAATTTCCGGCAAAGTATTGGACGTAAACTTCAAATCCGGGACTTCCGTTGAAGCTGCTGATGTAATGGATTTAAACTTAACTTATTCTTATAAAGACGATGCGTTCTGGTATTTCATGCACCCGGAAACATTTGAACAATATTCTGCCGATGCGAAAGCCGTAGGCGATGCAGAAAAATGGTTGTTAGATCAAGCCGATTGTATCGTGACATTATGGAATGGTGCACCAATTACGGTAACACCACCAAATTTTGTTGAATTAGAAATTGTTGACACCGACCCAGGTCTTAAAGGCGACACTGCAGGTACCGGCGGCAAACCGGCAACCTTAAGCACTGGCGCCGTGGTGAAAGTGCCATTATTCGTACAAATCGGTGAAGTGATTCGTGTTGATACCCGTTCCGGCGAATACGTTTCTCGTGTGAAATAATTTTTTCTTGCATAAAAATAGCCTACATGATGTAGGCTATTTTTTTATCCGAAATTTATCAAACCTGATATTTGCTTTTATCGCCAATATCAAAATGCAACGGCATGCGCCATTTTTGAATGCTTAATAACAAAATTAAAAGCCCGGTGACAAAGCACAATAGGCTGCTTAACCAAGTAATATTGAATAATAAGGCAAACCATAACACCGCAAAAAATATCGGTTGTAGATTTAAGGCAAAGACACGGAAACAAAAATATTCTTTATAACTTAATCCGCCGAGAACCAAAAATGCCGCACCGAGCGCCAGTTGTGGAAAACCTAACACTTGGCATAACAAGCCCACCCACATGGCAAATTGAAAAATATAACGGAAGTTTTTCATATATAAATGGACGCAAGCGGCACATAAGGTCGCTGCGATAAGCAAACCAAAGTGTGCTGTTGCGGGATACCAAGGCAGCATAAACAACATTGGAACAGCAAGCACAAAGCCTAAACGATAAATGATTACTGTTGTGTAATCCCAACGATCCATAGGCGATTTAATATGTGGATCAGCCATTTTTTCTCCTTAATGTATCATTAATAAATTCGATTGAATGGGGCGTGACTTCTAAAAGGGAAGCGGTTTCTCCCCAATCACCCAGCACGATACGATGAAAGTGCGGTGGAATTTCATGGTGTTTTTGGCGATGCGTATGTCCGTGAATCATTTGCGTCACATGAAATTGCGCAAACATTTGCTGCACAAAATTGGCATTCACATCCATGATTTCCGTCGATTTTAATTGTTTATCTTGGCGGCTTTTAGCGCGAATTTTCTCTGCGATTTTTAACCGCACTTTTAACGGTAAATGTAAGAACAACCACTGGCGCCATTTTTGATGAACTTTTTTGCGATATTGTTGATATTTCACGTCGTCCACGCAAAGGGTGTCGCCGTGACATAAAAGGGTGGGCGTGCCGTATAAATCAATGACGTGATAAGTTGGCAGTAACGTCAGCCCGCACGCATTAGCAAATTTTTTGCCAATCAAAAAATCCCGGTTACCGTGCTGGAAATAGCATGGCACGCCTTGTTCTGTCAGATGTCTGATGAGCTGTTGCACTTCGCTGATGAGTTCGGATTGTTCATCATCGCCAATCCAAAAATCAAATAAATCGCCCAAAATATAGAGTTTTTCTGCTTCTGGCGCTTGTTCTTGCATAAATTGACGAAACAGGGCTAATAAGTGCGGTCGATTTTCGGAGAGATGTAAATCCGCAATAAAATAGGTTTTTTGCATAGAAATTCAATTAAAAAATTTTTGATTAGATTAGCACATTTCATCGTTATGAATACACTTAACGAGCTAATTTCGTTATACTTACGCAAATTTTTAAGGGGCTTTATCATGCTAAAAATCGCCAGAATTTTCATCATTGTTATTTGTTGCATTCTTATTTGTATCCTCGGTACGCTTTATTCTTTCATTCGTTTCCGTAATCCGAGTAATGTGGGCATTTTTGCCCGTTGGTTTGGACGGTTACATCCACTCTTTGGTTTGAAGGTGGAACATCGTTTCCCTGCGAATGCCGATAAAGTTGGGCGCTGTATTTATATCGGCAACCATCAAAATAACTACGATATGGTGACCATTTCTTATATGGTCATGCCTCGTACAGTGAGCGTCGGCAAGAAGAGTCTGATTTGGGTGCCGTTTTTCGGGATTTTATATTGGGCAACGGGCAATATTTTTCTCGATCGTGATAACCGTTCTAAAGCGCATAACACCATGTCGGAATTAGCGCGTCGCATTAACGAAGATAATTTGTCTATTTGGATGTTCCCGGAAGGAACACGCAGTCGCGGACGCGGGTTATTGCCGTTCAAAACAGGAGCATTCCACGCGGCCATTGCCGCCGGCGTACCCATTGTGCCGGTCGTTTGCTCGACAACCCATAATAAAATCGATTTAAACCGTTGGGATAATGGTACGGTGATTTGTGAAATGCTGGAACCTATTGATGTATCCGGCTACAGCCGTGAAAATGTGCGTGAATTAGCGGAATATTGCCATGATGTAATGCAAAATCGAATTGCTGAATTGGACCGTGAAGTGGCACAAAAAGAAGTTGAACAGAAAAACGAGAATAAGCAGGCCTAAATGAAACATTGCTCCCGTCGTCAGCTACTCAAAACAACGTTATTTTCTACCGCACTTTTTGCTGTGCCGTCTCCACTATTGGCGGCAACACGCCCAGCTTTGAAAATTCCGCCACTCTTTGAAGTTCGACGAGGCAAGCCGATTTTTCTGAATATGCAAAATACCCAAGCACCGCTATTGCCTGGAAAACGTACCGAAGTGTGGGGCTTTAACGGCAGTTATTTAGGGCCAACCATTAAAATTAAGAAAGATGACTTTGCAAAACTGAATTGGAAAAATAATTTACCGCAATTTGTTGCGATGAATATCCAAGGCTTACAGGCATCGGGCGAGCTTATTGGCGGTGTGGGTAAAAATTTACAAAAAGGTGAAACTTGGGCACCGATTATTCCGATCAATCAAGCCCCTGCAACCTGCTGGTATCATGCTTGCACCCTTGCCAATTCAGCGTATCAAACTTATCGTGGCTTGGTTGGCTTGTGGCTGATTGAGGACAAAGAGAGTGCCAAATTGGGATTGCCGCAGAAATATGGCGTGGATGACATTCCATTAATCTTGCAAGATATGCAACTCAATAGTGATGGCGCACAACTTTTTCAGCAGAATCAAGGGGCTTTTCTTGGTGAAAGATTGTTAGTCAATGGACAGGAAGCTCCTTATTTCAATGTACCTCGTGGTTTGGTGCGTTTACGCATTTTAAATGCGTCTCTTTCCCGTACTTATGAGCTTCGTTTTGAGGATGAGCGAACGTTTACATTGATTGCACAAGATCTTGGTTTTTTACCACAAGGCAAAACCTTAAATGTGATTAAAATCGCACCGAGTGAGCGTGTTGAGCTTTTAGTTGATTTGAATGACGGCGACAACGTTTCTCTCATCGTGGGGAAAAAACGTGATTTTATTGATAACATTCGTTATTTCTTCGGTTCAGAAGGGGAATTAGTTGACAATACAGTTTTGGAACTACGTCCGGACGGCTTAGCCGGTGCATTCGCACAAAAAGAACAAACATGGCAATTTGTTACCGATGCGCCAAGTCTGTTGTCTGCTAAAGTGCAACAGGAACGAGCATTTCATGTGGATGTCACCAATGCCACCATTAACCGGAACCGTTTCGACCCGCGTCGTTTAGATGTGTCAGCAAAACTAGGCAGTGTTGAACGTTGGACGTTAACCGCTTCCGCAGCGGTAGGATTTGCGTTACGAGGCGCAAAATTTATTGTGGAATCCGTTAACGGTAAAGCGTTGGAAGAAAGCGAAATCGGCTGGAAAGACAGCGTGTTGATTAATGGCACAGTGACTATTTTAGTGAAATTCGATAACACTTCCTCTAATAACTATCCTTTTACTTTTGGTGCTTCTGATTTAATGTTGGCGGATAAAGGCTGTATGGGATTAATATTGGTGCAGTAAACAACATAAAAAAGACGTAAAAAAGAACCGCACTTTATATTTAAAAATAAAGTGCGGTTCTTTTTTGGGTTGTTTTCAGATTAACTTGCATTGCGTAGCAAGCGCGGATAAATACTGGAAATTAGAGTGGTGCTGACGACGGCTAAAATGCCTAACCAAGAAAGCGGGCTGATGTTCTCGCCCAGTAATAATACGGCCAGCATAATGGCAAATACCGGCTCTAAGGAAACTAAAATACCGGCGAGATTAGAGTCAACACTATTAATGCCTTTATTCCATAGATAATAAGCGAGCCAGCTACAACCGATTCCGATATACAACAGGCCGGCGAGCCCCAGCCAGTTCCAATGAATGTCCCAGCTTTGAGTGAGCCATAGGGTGAATGGAAGACAGGTAATGGTGCCGAGTACGATGCTGCTGGTAGTGTAAACTTGCGCGGTCAGTTGCACAATAATTCTTTGTGTCCAGCGCAGACAAGCTGCAAATACGATGCCGGCGAGTAACACTAAACTGCAACCGAAAAGGCTGATATTGCCGGTTTCTTCTCCCCCATAAATTAATAATACAACACCTAAAAATGCAACGAGTCCAAAGATCCAATGATGTGTTTTGGCTTTATCACCGAAGAAAAAGTGTCCGATAAGTACCACGAGGAAAGGTTCTAAACCGAGCATTGTAGAGGCGCTGGACGCGGATGTATGGCTTAATCCGATGAATTGTAAAAGGAAAATAGCCGGATAATTGAGAAACCCAAGCCACCACACTTGTGGGCGAACTGTTTTGGGAACGCGCTTCCAAACTCGTACAAACATAGGGAAAACAATAAAGCTGGCGATGATCAGACGCATTTGTACCATTAACACCGGATCTAACATGGAATAGGTGTATTTGCCAGCAACAAAAGAGCTGCTCCATAAAAACAGCGCAATGAGAATGTAGCGCATAAGAAATCCTTGAGGAAGTAGATTAGGGATTATTGTAGTGCGCTTTTAGCGTAGCGTAAATGTGCAAGGCGTTTTATTTATGGTTAAAAGTGCGGTCATAAAAAGGAATGTTTTTTTGAAGATCGGATTGACCCGATCCAACTCAGTAGGTGACGACATGGCCGTAGCCTTCAAGAATGGCTTTTATGTGTTCAAGCGATTCTTTTGTCGGGGGTTTTACGTCTTCCAATTCATATTTTTCGCCCATTGCCGCCCATTTATGTGCGCCAAGGCGGTGATAAGGAAGAAGTTCTACTTTTTCAATGTTTGTCATGCCTTCGATAAATTGACCGAGTAAATGTACGTCATGGTCAGAATCTGTATAGCCCGGCACGACTACGTAGCGAATCCAAACCGGTTGGTTACGTTTTTGCAAATATTTGGCAAATTCAAGTGTGCGTTTGTTCGGTACGCCAATAAGATTTTGATGCACTTGATCGTTGAGTTCTTTCAAATCAAGCAAAACCAGATCCGTCACATCAATGAGTTCATCAATCACATGATCGTAATGACGCACAAAACCGTTAGTGTCTAAGCAGGTGCTTATGCCTTCTTTTTTACAGGCTTGGAACCAATCACGAACAAATTCTGCCTGTAAAATGGCTTCACCACCGGAAGCTGTCACCCCACCGCCTGACGCATTCATAAAATGACGATAGCTGACCACTTCTTTCATTAGTTCTTCCACCGTAACTTCTTTGCCACCATGCAAATCCCAAGTATCGCGGTTATGACAATACTTACAGCGCATTAAGCAACCTTGCAAAAAAAGAATAAAACGAATGCCCGGGCCGTCAACGGTGCCACAGGATTCATAAGAGTGGATTCTTCCTACAACTGACATATGTTCCTCAATAATGTGTCATGTGTTCGTTAAAAGTGCGGTAGTTTTTGCCAGCGTTTTTTGATGGCCTTGTCATGTTTATAAAATGAAATGTTCCTAAAAAAATCAGACCGCTTACCTTGCGGCAAGCGGCTGAAATATTAACACAGTTTTATCACGAAATTACATGGATTGTGTAAATGTACGGGTGATAACGTCTTGTTGTTGTTCTTTGGTTAATGAGTTAAAACGTACGGCATAACCGGAAACGCGAATGGTTAATTGCGGATATTTTTCCGGATTTTCCATGGCATCTAATAACATCTCACGGTTCAACACATTGACGTTCAAGTGCTGACCGCCTTCAACTGTTGCCTCGTGATGGAAGTAACCATCCATCAAACCTGCCAAGTTACGTTTTTGCGCTTCGTACTCTTTACCTAACGCATTTGGCACGATAGAGAAGGTATAAGAAATACCGTCTTTCGCATAAGCAAATGGGAGTTTGGCGACAGACGTTAAAGACGCTACCGCACCTTTTTGGTCACGACCGTGCATTGGGTTTGCGCCCGGTCCGAATGGTGCACCGGCGCGACGACCATCCGGGGTGTTACCGGTTTTCTTACCATAGACCACGTTAGACGTGATAGTCAGTACAGATTGTGTTGGCGTTGCATTGCGATATGTTTTGTGCGTTTGAATTTTCTTCATGAAACGTTCAACGAGATCACAAGCAATGTCATCTACACGCGGATCGTTGTTACCAAATTGCGGATATTCACCTTCGATTTCAAAGTCGATAGCAACATTAGATGCCACAACCTTGCCCTCTTTATCTTTGATATCGCCACGAATTGGTTTGACTTTCGCATATTTGATTGCGGCTAAAGAGTCGGCTGCAACGGAAAGTCCGGCGATACCGCAAGCCATGGTGCGATAAACATCACGATCATGGAATGCCATCAATGCGGCTTCATAAGCATATTTATCATGCATGAAGTGGATGATGTTCAATGCGGTCACATATTGTGTTGCCAACCAATCCATGAAGCTGTCCATGCGGGTCATGACGGTGTCAAAATCAAGCACTTCATCTTTGATAGGTTCAGTTTTCGGGCCGACTTGCATACCGTTTTTCTCATCAACACCACCGTTGATTGCGTATAACAAGGTTTTCGCCAAGTTTGCACGGGCACCGAAGAATTGCATTTGTTTACCCACCACCATCGGGGAGACGCAACACGCAATAGCATAGTCATCGCTGTTGAAATCCGGGCGCATTAAGTCATCGTTTTCATACTGTACGGAAGAAGTATCAATAGACACTTTGGCACAGAAACGTTTGAAGGCTTCAGGTAATTTTTCGGACCAAAGGATAGTTAAGTTTGGTTCCGGAGATGGGCCCATAGTGTAAAGGGTATGTAAAATACGGAAGCTATTTTTGGTCACTAAGGTACGACCGTCTAAGCCCATACCACCAAGGGTTTCGGTTGCCCACATTGGGTCACCGGAGAACAATTGATCGTATTCAGGAGTACGTAAGAAACGCACCATACGAAGTTTCATCACTAAGTGGTCGATTAATTCTTGTGCTTCTTGTTCGGTAATTTTGCCGTTTTTCAAATCACGTTCGATATAAATATCTAAGAAGGAAGAAATACGACCGAAAGACATTGCCGCACCGTTTTGTGATTTCACGGCGGCTAAATAAGCGAAGTAAGTCCATTGAACGGCTTCGTGTGCATTAGTTGCCGGGTTGGAAACGTCATAGCCATAAGAGGCAGCCATTTCTTTAATTTTGCCTAAGGCACGATGTTGTTCGGCAATCTCTTCACGTAATTGAATGGTGGCTTGAATGTCTTCACCACGTTCTAGTTTAGGTTGAAGTGAGTCGAATTGTTTTTTCTTATCTGCCATTAAGTAGTCGATACCATAAACGGCTAAACGACGATAATCACCGATAATTCGACCACGACCATAAGCATCCGGCAAACCGGTTAACACACCGGATTTACGGCAACGAAGAATATCCGGTGTATATACATCAAATACGCCTTGGTTATGGGTTTTACGATATTCAGTGAAAATATGTTCGACTTCAGGATCTAATTGACGACCGTAAACTTCACAAGAACCTTTAACCATTTTGATACCACCGAATGGCATAATGGCGCGTTTTAATGGTGCATCAGTTTGAAGACCTACGATTTTTTCTAATTCTTTGTTGATGTAACCCGGTTTGTGAGAGGTGATGGTTGACGGGTTATCCGTATCAAAATCTAACGGCTCATGCGTTTTATTTTCGATTTTGATGCCTTCCATGACTTTATCCCACAACGCCGTGGTTGCAGGGGTTGCATCGGCTAAGAAAGATTCATCACCTTCATACGGGGTATAGTTTTTTTGGATAAAGTCACGCACGTTGACTTCATGTTGCCAATCACCACCGACAAAACCTTCCCAAGCCTTTTGTTGAGCTTCTGTTAATTGAGTCATAACATTCCTCTTTTAGATTATTGATAAAAATAAACCTGTCTAGGAAGGAAATAAACAACGCAAGTTCCCTTCCTTTTATGCACCGATTAATGCGGTCGGTTGATTGACCACAAGGCCAATCCAACACAAAAACCACCGCCGACAATGTTTCCTAATGTCACCGGAATCAAATTTTTCACGATAAAATGATAAAGATTTAAATCTGCGAACTGCTGAGAATCTATATTAATGGCTTGCCAAAATTCCGGTGCGCTAAAGTGTGCCGTGAGGATCCCCATTGGGATCATAAACATGTTCGCTACACTGTGTTCGAATCCTGACGCAACAAACAACGCAATGGGTAAAATCATAATGAATGCTTTATCTGTCAAGGTTTTTCCTGCGTAGCTCATCCAAATGGCAAGACACACCATCACGTTACACAAAATGCCCAAACAAAAAGCCTCAAACCAAGTATGGTGAATCTTATGTTGAGCGGTCGTTAAAATGGTGAATCCCCACTGTCCATTTTCTGCCATTGTTTGACCGGCAAACCAAATGAGAGAAACGATAAAAAGCGCGCCAACGAAATTGCCGAAATAAACCACAATCCAATTTCGTAGCATCTGAAAACGACTAATTCGCCCGCTGGCTCGGGCAATAGTTGTCATGGTTGATGAGGTGAATAATTCAGAGCCGCAGACCACGACCATAATCACACCAAGAGAAAATACCACGCCGCCAACCAGCTTAGTTAAGCCCCACGAAGTTCCGAGATTGCCTGTTTGTGTTGTGGTATAAAAAACGAACGCTAACGCAATAAAAGCACCTGCCGGAATGGCAGAGAAAAAAGAGAGAATTTGTTTTTTAGATGCCTTATAGACGCCGGCATCCTCGCCAATTTGGCTTATTTCTGCCGGAGAGACCATACAAGTTGTTTTGGACGTTTCGGTATTCATTACAGAATTCCCTGTTAATTTATTTGGCTTGTAAATACGTCCACGACAGCGTGGTATTACAAGGAAAGGCCTAAAAAACTTAAAAAAAATTGAATTTTTATCATTTTTGTTAATTATATTTTCTTTCCCCTGCAAAGTAAAAATATTTCTCCCTTTTAATGCGAGAATCTTGTTCTTTGTCAATAATTAGAACGGTGTAGTCAAAAGCCTTTCTTGACGACAGCCAAATTGCTATTTGGGTTGTTTTCTGTTAAAAAGTGCGGTCATAAAACGCAATATTTTTTAAGGAGAAAACCATGGCCGCAGAAACCATTTTCAGCAAAATTATTCGCAAAGAAATTCCCGCCAACATCGTCTATCAAGATGACCTTGTTACCGCCTTTCGCGATATTGCACCGCAAGCGAAAATTCATATTTTGATTATACCGAACAAGCTTATTCCAACCGTCAACGATGTAACTGAACAAGATGAAGTGACTTTAGGCCGTCTGTTTACGGTGGCGGCGAAACTGGCGGCACAGGAAGGCATTGCGCAAGACGGTTATCGTTTAATTGTCAACTGCAACAAACATGGCGGACAAGAAGTGTTCCATTTACATATGCATCTCGTCGGTGGTGAACCTTTAGGTAAAATGCTGGATAAATAATGAAAAAGTCTATTTCTCTCTTTTTTGTGACCGCACTTTTAGCCGGATGTAGCGCAAAGGTGCCGACCTTATTAAATACGCAAAGCCCGATTTTAAACATTGAAGCCCCTGCCGCAGAAAGGCTGGAAGCGGGCGTTGATAGCGACAGTGCGTGGGTCAAAAATAAAACCGAACAGCCGATCAACTTGGCTTACCGCCTGTTTTGGTATGACAAACATGGCGTGACAGTGACGGCTGAAGAGCCTGTCGTTTGGCATAGGTTGGCGTTGCAACCACTGCAAAAACAAGCGCTCACATTGGCTCGACCAACGGCGGATAGTGCCAATTACCGCTTATATCTTCGCTTAAACTAAAATGTCTACACTACTCATTGATTTAGCCGGTTACGAGCTGGAACAAGAAGAAATTGAATTGTTGGAACATCCGCTCGTGGCGGGATTGATCCTCTTTACGCGTAATTTTCACGACCGTGCGCAATTACAAGCGCTGATTCAATCTGTGCGACAAAAGGTGAAAAAGCCCTTGTTGATTACGGTGGATCAAGAAGGTGGCAGAGTACAGCGTTTTCGTGACGGCTTCACCCAACTTCCTGCAATGCAGGCGTTTTCCGCATTGATTGAAGATCCGATTGCACAACAAAAAATGGCATTTGAGGCCGGCTGGCAAATGGCAGCGGAAATGACTGCACTTGATATCGATTTGAGCTTTGCGCCGGTATTAGATCTTGGTCATGCGTGCAAAGCCATCGGTGATCGCAGTTTTGGTTGTGACGTAAAAAGTGCGGTGGATTTAGCGGCTAATTTTATTCGCGGTATGCATCAAGCAGGCATGGCCGCAACAGGAAAACATTTTCCCGGGCATGGCCATGTGATTGCCGATTCTCATTTGGAAACCCCTTATGATGAGCGTAGCCAAGAAGATATTTTCAATCAGGACATTCAGCCATTCCAACAACTTATCGAACAAAATCTGCTCCAAGCCATCATGCCGGCACATGTGATTTATTCGCAATGTGACAGCCAACCGGCGAGTGGATCTAAATTTTGGTTACAAGACATCTTGCGTGCTCAACTGACTTTCAACGGTGCCATTTTCTCTGATGATCTCGGCATGAAAGGGGCGGGATTCATGGGTGATTTTGTGGCGCGTAGCGAACAAGCACTGAATGCCGGCTGTGATTTGTTGTTGCTTTGTAATGAGCGTGATGGTGTGATCCAAGTTTTAGACAATTTAAAACTCTCGGAAAAACAACCGCACTTTTTGTTGCGGCAGCAGCGCCTACAAAGCCTATTCAAACGTAAAAACCTGACGTGGTCAGAACTGGAATGCGCCCCACGTTGGTTGGAAAATTGTCAAAAACTAACCGCACTTCAACAGCAATGGTTGGCAGCGAAAAATTAATATGATGCAATGTGAACATTATCAACGAGGCGATTGTCGTTCTTGTCAATGGTTGGAGTTGCCCTATGCCGTTCAACTGGAACAGAAAACAGCGCATTTGCAACAGCAGCTGCAGGGTTTAGAAACGTCTCATTTGATTTGGTTTGCCCCTTTTCAATCACCCCAAGAAGGGTTTCGTAACAAAGCCAAAATGGTCGTCAGTGGTCCAGTCGAACGCCCAGTCCTCGGCATCTTGCCGAACCCATTGGCGCCACAAAGTGCGGTGGATTTATGTGATTGCCCACTTTATCCACAACGTTTTCAAATCCTCTTTCCCATTCTCAAAGATTTCATTGCTCGCGCCGGGCTTGTGCCCTACAACGTGGCAAAGCAAAAAGGAGAATTGAAACATCTTTTATTGACAGAAAGCCAACACAGCCACCAACTCATGTTGCGCTTTGTGTTACGTTCGGAAGCCAAATTGCCGTTGATTCAACGGGAATTGCCCGAATTGTGCCAAAAATTGCCGCAACTTGCCGTCATTAGCGTGAATATCCAGCCGCAAAATGCCGCAATTCTCGAGGGTGAAAAAGAGATTTTCCTGACGGAACAACACACCTTACCCGAAAGGTTTAATCAGATTCCGCTTTTTATTCGTCCGCAGGGGTTCTTTCAAACTAACCCGCAGGTTGCTGAAGGGTTATACGGCACGGCGCAACAATGGATAAAAGATCTGCCCATTCGTCAACTTTGGGATTTGTTCTGTGGTGTGGGCGGTTTCGGGCTACATTGCTTAAAAGCGTTACAAATGCAGAACCCGGAACAACAAATTTACCTCACCGGCATTGAAATCTCCGCGCCTGCCATTGCTGCCGCGAAACTATCGGCACAACAACTCGGCTTGGAGGCGCAGGTTCATTTTCAATCGTTAGATGCGGCAAATTTTGCCTTGGCACAAGTCGATAAACCGGATTTGGTGATCGTCAATCCCCCTCGTCGAGGCGTTGGCCAATCGCTTACTGAATTTCTCAATGAAATGCGACCGCACTTTATTTTGTATTCCAGCTGTAATGCGGAAACCATGGGCAAAGACTTGCGATCTTTGACTCATTATCAACCGGAAAAAATCCAACTGTTCGATATGTTTCCACATACCGCGCATTATGAAGTGTTGGTGTTGTTGAGATTGAAGTCGTAATACACTAATTTTTTCAACCGCACTTTTTTTATTAAGTGCGGTACTGTTTTCAGTTATTTCTGATCATGCAAAGCCTTATTCATTTTTTCATCTCATTCTCTATTTTTTAGCAATATAGAGAAATTGGTCGCGTTTATAGGTGTACGTTGGGTGATGTCAGGCGTTCAGCAAGTCTTCTCTGGTGGTGAACAACAACGTTTAAACTTCGGGTGAGCATTGTTGCTTAAACCGAATTTATTCTGTTTAGATGAAAGTACCAGCCAATTAGATTTTCCTTCCGCGATAGGGCTTTTAACCTTATTAAAACAACAGCTGTCTCATACCATAGTTATCAGTGTTACTCACCTAGCAGAACTTACCTGATTCTTTGAGCAAATTTTCGGATTAGAAGTATAAAAGTGCGGTTGTAAAAAATACCACTTTTTTAACTACGCTTTGATTTCTTTTGTTAATTTGAACTCACTTTCTATTTATGACGATAATTTTCATATTTGATTATTTTATTGTTTTTATACCTTTACATATAAATAAAAATCGTTATTATTTGCATTTTTGTTATTATTTGGAGCCAAAAATGCATCGTTCTCATCTTTCACCCTCATCTTATTTTCACCTTAGTTTGCTTTCTATTTCTTTATTTTGTACTTGCCAAACCGCGTATACGGAGGACAGTTTAGAGCAGATTAATGTTATTGAAGAAACTGATACTAATACCACTGAAGGTAGCCGCGGCTATACAATTAAGTCGATGAAAACAGCTACCGGACTAAAAGTTTCCGGTAAGGATACGCCACAATCTGTTAGTGTGATTACCAAAAAGCAATTAGATGACAAAGCTATTCATACTCTTGAAGAAGCAATGAAAAATACGACAGGTGTTAATGTTGTACGCGATTCCGGGTTACAAACTCGTTTTCTTTCCCGTGGCTTTTATGTCGATCAAATCGGTGAAGATGGTATTACGACTAATGTCGGTGGGCGTTCAGGTTATACTGCCAAAATAGACGTTTCTCCTAGCACTGATTTAGCTATTTATGATCATATTGAAGTTGTACGTGGTGCGACAGGATTAACCCAGTCAAACTCTGAGCCGGGTGGCACAATTAATTTGATTCGAAAACGGCCTACAGACAAATTCCAACACTTAGGCGAAATCACGATCGATCACCGAGGTAGTGCCCGTACGATGCTGGACGTCGCGGGTGGTATAAATCAAGATAACAGTATTCGTGCTCGTTTAGTTGGTGTAGGGGAAAAAGCGAAGTCTTTTAAAGATAATGTACATGGTAAGAAAGGTTTAATTTATGGTGTCGCTGACGTGGATTTAGGCAATGTTGGTGTGTTAACTTTAGGTGGTATGTATCAGAAAATTAATGAAGTGCCGGATTTTTCTGGTGTGATATTACCTTGTGAAAATCCCCAAGTCGCTCCTTTTGCCTCCCGTCCGGCATGTAATAATCCTGTGAAACTCCCCCGAAATACCTATTTAGGGCAGAGTTGGTCTCGTTTGAAGGGAGATAAATATAACTTATTTGCCAATACCAAATTTGTTTTTGATAACGATTGGGAGTTTAGTATTGAGGCGTCCTATACAAAAAATAATTCAGATGCAAAAGTTGGGCAATTTTTTATCAAAGATGAGCATGCTGCCGGTTTGTCTGGTTCTGATGCAAAAGGATTTCTAACCGAGAAAGGTGAAATTATTCCTTTTGAGCCGAAAGACCAAGCACTTAAAAAATTAAAAGAATATCGTGATCAAGCAACTAAAGAATACGAGCAACGTAAGGCAGATTATGCTCAAAATCAATTTAATCAAGGAGAGTTTAATCAATATAGAAACGATCGGCTTGCAGCCCGGAAGAAAGGATTTGATCAATGCATGAATGATATAGGTCTTGATTTTTTATGTAATGATTGGGCTGATCCTGGTATTGATAAAGATAAACAAGAATATATTGATAAAAAATTACAAGAAGCAGGTATTACTAACGATGCAGAAAATCGTTTTTCAAACTATCTCTACAATAGAGCTTATAACAATAAGGGTACAACTAACCGGAAATTTACATTCGCACCAATTCGACATATTAAAAAAGATGAACAATACGGGATTAAATTGAACCTAACTGGGCACTATAATCTTTTTGAACGAGACCATGATTTTTATGTAGGTTATGCTTATAACCATGAAAATATTCAATCAGATTTTGTTGAAATTTTTCAGAAACGTTATCGTATTAGTACTATTGATGAGGTTGGTCAAGTGCATCAGCATTTAGCCGGTCGTTGTGTTCCTAATGAGCAAGGAAATTATTATTCTCCAACCGATAAAAATCTTCCTGAACCGGATTGGGACAAGCATGATGAAAAAGGTGACCACATGCTTTATACACCGGACTGCCAACATGCCTATAAAATTAAAGTCGATAAAGACGGTAATATTTTGTATGAATTAGATAAAAATGGGCAAAAAATTCCGGAACGTGATAGCAACGGTAACATTAAGTATAAAAATGGTGCTTACGGAAATCCAAATGAAATTGTTTATAAGATGTTAAAGGAGCCGGATGACCATGTTTTAGCTCGCTATAACTATGCTAAATATTTCAATAAAAATGAAACACATGCAGTTATTTTGAGCACTCGTTTTAATGCAACGGAACGCTTCCATTTATTAGGTGGTGTGCAGTTTACCCATTTTGAGACCTCACAACGCAAAGAAACGCCGGTTTATAATGGTGAGCCAGCGACGCGCTATCAATCGCAATCAAATATTGATAAGGATAATGAGCACTATACTGCCAAAATGAAGGGGCATCATTTTACACCGTATGTTGGTATTACTTATGATTTGACGAATGAGCAGAGCCTTTATGCAAGTTATACTAAGATTTTTAAACAACAAGACAACGTAGATATTACCAGTAAAACGGTTTTACCTCCGTTAATTGGCACAAACTATGAAATCGGTTGGAAAGGTTCCTTCTTTGATAATCAGTTAAATAGCTCTTTGGCTTTATTTTCTGTTGAGCAAAAAAATCGTACTGTTGTTGATTTTGGATATATACCGGGAAAAAATGGCGCTGTCGGGTCATTCCAGACCATCGCAAAACCAATCGGACGCGTTGTTAGCAAGGGGTTTGAATTAGAGTTGGCTGGGAATATAACAGAAAATTGGCAACTTTTTGCAGGCTACACTTACAATAAAAGTAAATATAAAAATGCGGAAGAGATTAATAATGAACGGGCAAAAGGCGCTAAAGATCCTTACAACTTTAGTAATTTTACACCTGTTCAGATGTTTCGACTTGCCACCAGTTATCGAATTCCAAGTAGCAAATGGACGATTGGGGCCGGTATCTCTGCACAGAGCCCAACGAGTAGCTTATATGGCATTAAACAAGCAGGTTATACTCTGTTTGATGCCAATATTCAGTACGAGTTTAATCACCACGCCAAACTCAGTTTGATTGGAACGAATTTAGCGGATAAAACTTACTTTGAAAATAACTATAATCGTACCCGCGGGATGAATAATTTCTACGGACGCCCGCGTACTATCATGATGAAATTTGATTGGCAGTTCTAACGAAATAAACAAAAAGTGCGGTCAAAATCCATTGTGTTTTTTGACCGCACTTTTGTTTTGGCTAAAAATAATAGTATTTAGTCTAAACGTTTAAACATCTTTAACCAATCTGCCTTGAATTCACGGCGCATATTATTGATAGCATCGATAATATCGTGGTGAACCAGCTGTTCATTTTGAATCCCTACACAATAACCGCCTTTGCCTTGAAGCAATAAGTCGATAGCATAGACCCCCATGCGGGAACCGAGGATACGGTCAAATGCACATGGTGTACCACCACGTTGGATATGGCCTAAAATGGTAGCGCGGGTTTCATGATGAACGCGTTCTTCAATTTCTTTTGCTAACTCATTCACATCACAAATTAACTCAGTAATCGCAATAATCGCATGGCGTTTGCCTTTAATGATGCTGCGTTCAATTTGGCGAATCAGTTCTTCTCGGTTAAATTCCACTTCGGAAGCTACGATATATTCACAACCGCCGGCAATCCCTGCGGAGATCGTCAAGTCGCTACAGTGGCGCCCCATGATTTCTACGATAGAAATACGTTGGTGGGAACTGGAGGTGTCGCGTAAACGGTCGATCGCTTCAACTGCTGTTTGTAAGGCAGTTTGGTAGCCGATGGTATAGTCGGTGCCGGCAACGTCGTTATCGATTGTCCCCGGAATCCCAACGCATGGGAAACCGTGTTCTTCGGTCAGCAGTTTTGCTCCCATATAAGAACCGTCCCCACCGATCACAACTAACGCGTCAATCCCATGAGAACGTAAAATATCGGCGCATTTGGCGCGGACCTCAGGATTTTTAAATTCCGGAAAGCGGGCAGAGCCTAAACAGGTACCACCACGGTTGATGATATCCGATACGCTATAACGGGTTAATTGCTTAATATTGTTATGGTATAAGCCATAATAGCCGTCATAGATACCATAAACTTCTAACCCCTCATTCAAGCCGGCACGAACCACAGCACGAATTGCCGCGTTCATACCCGGTGCGTCTCCACCGCTTGTTAGTAGTGCAATTTTTTTGATCATGCGTTATTCCTATTAAAATATAAAAGAATGAATGTTAAAAACTGTACAAATTATATCACTTTTTTATCTAACTGCATTTCCTGTTGCACAATAAATGTCGGTTCCGGATGAATCACAATATCACTGCGCGGAAATGTCTTACATAGGCAACGTTCCAAATGTTCGGTAATGTCATGGGCTTCAATAAAAGACAGTTCATCGGCTAATTCTAAGTGAAATTGAATAAAGCGAATGGCACCGGAACGACGGGTGCGTAGTGCATGGAAACTGAGCATTCTTGAATCTTGAACAATTTCTTGATTAAGTACGGCGTGAATTTGTTCAATTTCCTCCGGCGGTAACATTTGATCAAGCAACAGCTGTGTTGAATCAAACAACATTTTTGCGGCATTCCATAAAATATACAGGGAAATTAAAATTGCAAAAACCGCATCTGCCCACAAAATACCGTATGCACTCAAGCCTAAGGAAAGCAAAATAGTGAAATTCATCAGCAAATCGGTTTGATAGTGAAGGCGATCCGCTTTAATCGCCGGACTCTCTGTTGCTTTAATGACCCGTCCTTGATACCACACTAACAATCCGGTAGCTAAAATGGAAAAGACAGTAACGGCCATACCAAGCAGCGTATTGCTCAAAGCTTGCGGGGAATTAAAACGATGAATGCCTTGTAATAATAAGAAAATCGCCGAACCAGAGATAAACGCACTTTGCACGAGCGAAGCCAGGGATTCTGCCTTACCGTGCCCAAAAGAGTGATTATGATCCGCAGGCATTAAAGCGAAACGCAAAATCAGCATGCTCATGAAAGAGGCTAATAAATCCAACATGGAATCGGTGATTGAGGCGAGCATACTCACCGAGCCTGTTTGCCACCAAGCTATGCCTTTTACGATAATCAACACTAAGGCGGTGATAATAGAAAAATGTGCCGCCTTTTTGACTTGAGCAGAATATTCAGAAGCCGGCATTACGATTTACATCCCAACAGCCAATCTGCTTTGCTCAGTTGTTTCATTTCTTTCTCAACCAAATATTTTTTCAGATGGTTGACCACGCGTTTGCTATTCATATTGCCGAGTTTGTAATTTTTCGGAATTTTCAAGGAATACTGATATTGCACAAAGCCACAAAACGGCAATTCTTTACCCTTTGCCATGTCGATTTGCCAGTCTTTGTTTTGTTCGGACGGCTCATAAATGACGTAGGCGTATAATGTTTCGTTTTGACTATAAAGCTGAAAATTTTTCACGCCGGTGTTGGTATAAACTCGTTTGCGTAAATCAATGCGTTGTTGCAAGGTACGGTTTTGAAAGTTTCGATCGAGTAAAATTTCCACCGCACTTTGCCATTCTTTCGGTGTTTCGCCTGGCAACAGATAAACATAACGAGCGACACTGCCCAAATCTTGTTGGGTAGCAAGTTGGTAGGTTTTATCGTTGTGTTGAATGCTTTGCGGCACGTCTAATTGTGAGTTGGAAACGCACGCGGTCAGGAAAAGTGCGGTCAAAATAACAAGTGTTTTTTTCATCATGTTTATTCCGCCAAATCCCGTTTAAAGACAAATTCCGTTTTAGTCGATGCCGCGCTGTCAAACCAGTAGCCGCCAAGGTCGAATTCCTTGAGCTGTTCTACGTCGCTAATGCGATTTTGAATGAGGTAACGACACATTAAGCCGCGTGCTTTTTTAGCATAGAAGCTAATCACTTTATACTTCCCATTTTTGTTATCTAAAAATACCGGTTTAATGATGTTAGCTTTGAGCTTGTGTTCTTGCACCGATTTGTAATATTCATCAGATGCCAAGTTAATGAGTGTACCGTTTTGCTGATCGATCGCTTGTTGCAATACCGGCGTAATGACATTATGCCAGAACGCATATAAATCCTTGCCTTTCGGGTTAGCGAGTTTTGTCCCCATTTCCAAACGGTATGGCTGGATTAAATCGAGTGGCGTTAATAAGCCATATAAGCCGGATAAAATACGCAAGTGTTGCTGGGCAAATAACACATCTTCTTCGTTGAGAGATTCAATGTCTAATCCCGTGTAAACATCGCCTTTGAACGCATAAACCGCTGCTTTGGCATTGTGTTCGTTATGGTTTTGTTGCCATTCGGCAAAACGGGCGGCATTGAGTCCGGCGAGTTTATCGCTGATTAACATTAATGAACCGATGTCTGCCGGTGTCAGTTCACGACAAATATCGATCAGCTGCTGGCTTTGCGCTAAAAAGTTCGGTTGAAAATGCGGAAGTTTTTTGGGCACTGCATTCTCAAAATCTAATGTTTTTGCGGGAGAAATAATCGCTAACATAAAAATTCCTGTAATGGTTCTGATAACAACGCTAAAGCGCGCTTAATTGCCAATTAATCGGGGCAATACCATGTTGTTGTAAATAGGCGTTGGCTTTTGAAAAATGGTGGCAACCGAAAAATCCGCGATGAGCAGACAGCGGTGATGGATGCACGCTGGTTAAAACACAATGTTTTTGGCGATCAATAAATTGCCCTTTTTTCTGTGCCGGGCTACCCCATAATAGAAAGACCAGATTTTCGCGATGTTGATTTAAGGCTTCAATGACTTTATCCGTAAAGATTTCCCAACCCCAATTCGCGTGGGAATGGGCTAAACCTTGTTCTACGGTTAATACCGAGTTAAGCAACAACACGCCTTGTTGCGCCCATTCCACTAAATAGCCATGATTTGGCATCTGAAAGCCTTCGATGTCATTGGACAATTCTTTATACATATTTAACAAGGACGGTGGTGGTTTGACACCGGGTTTAACGGAAAAGGATAAGCCGTGCGCTTGATTTGGCCCGTGGTAAGGATCTTGCCCTAAAATCACCACTTTGACCTGTTCGAATTCTGTTAATTTAAAGGCATTGAACACGTCCGGTGCCGGCGGGTAAATAATTTTCCCCAGTTCCCGTTCTGCATGTACACGTTGCAACACTTGTTGAAAATAAGGCTGTTGTTTTTCCTGCCCAATGACATCTGTCCAGGTTTTCATCATGGAGTTCTCATCTAATTTTGCATAGCGGGAATTATAATGAAGCCATCATGAAATTCATAGCAATAAGCGTGGTTAGTTTGCGATCGATATGTAATTAAATATACCTAGAATAGATTGTTTTTGATATGTATCAAATATTGAAAATAGATTTAAAAAAGACTTTGGTTCTATATCAAATTAATTTGAAATTTTCAAAAGTTTTGATAGAATTTGAACAGTTCAATTAATATACAGAAAAGCCAAACTTAGGAGGCATTTTATGATTAAAGGTATCCAAATTACCCATGCTGCTAACGACAATCTTTTAAACTCTTTCTGGTTGTTAGATAGCGAAAAAGGTGAAGCACGTTGTTTATGTGCAAAAGGTGATTACGCAGAAGATCAAATCGTAGCAGTAAGCGAATTAGGTCAAATCGAATACCGTGAATTACCGGTAAACGTTGCACCAACCGTTAAAGTAGAAGGCGGGCAACACTTAAACGTGAACGTATTACGTCGTGAAACTTTAGAAGATGCTGTATTACATCCGGAAAAATATCCACAATTAACCATTCGTGTTTCCGGTTACGCTGTGCGTTTCAACTCATTAACCCCTGAACAACAACGCGACGTTATTACCCGTACTTTCACTGAAAGCCTATAATTTCAGTTTGAATGAAAAAAGAAACCCCGAAGCAATTCGGGGTTTTGTTTTTTTAAACACACTAAAAACTGACCGCACTTTTCCTTTTCTTTTCTAGCGATTTACACGCTTTTCGGGTACAATCCGCCAGTTAAATTCTATGACTTTTGAATGAGAAAACTGACTTATTTATGAAGAATATTCGCAACTTTTCTATTATTGCCCATATTGACCACGGTAAATCTACCTTATCTGATCGTTTAATTCAAACCTGTGGGGGGCTGTCGGATCGTGAAATGGAAGCGCAAGTACTCGATTCTATGGATTTGGAGCGCGAACGCGGAATTACCATCAAAGCACAAAGCGTGACCCTGAACTATAAAGCCAAAGATGGCGAAACCTATCAACTGAATTTTATCGATACGCCAGGACACGTTGACTTTTCTTATGAGGTATCTCGCTCTCTTGCGGCTTGTGAAGGCGCATTATTGGTGGTAGATGCCGGACAAGGTGTGGAAGCCCAAACCTTGGCAAACTGTTATACCGCCATCGAAATGAACTTGGAAGTGGTGCCGATTTTAAACAAAATCGACTTACCGGCAGCCGATCCTGAACGTGTTGCGGAAGAAATTGAAGATATCGTGGGAATTGATGCCATGGAAGCCGTGCGTTGTTCGGCGAAAACCGGCGTCGGCATTGAAGACGTATTAGAAGAAATTGTTGCTAAAATTCCTGCACCGGAAGGTGATCCGAATGCGCCATTACAGGCATTAATTATTGACTCTTGGTTTGATAATTATTTGGGCGTGGTGTCTTTGGTTCGCATCAAAAACGGTACGTTACGCAAAGGCGACAAAATCAAAGTGATGTCCACCGGCCAATCGTATAACGTCGATCGTTTAGGGATTTTTACGCCGAAACAAGTGGATACCACTGTATTAAATTGCGGCGAAGTTGGTTGGGTCGTTTGTGCCATTAAAGATATTTTAGGCGCACCGGTAGGAGATACCTTAACGCTACACAATAATCCGGCAAGTTCCGTTTTACCGGGCTTTAAGAAAGTTAAACCACAGGTTTACGCCGGATTATTCCCGGTCAGCTCTGATGATTATGAAGCATTCCGTGATGCGCTTGGTAAATTAAGTTTAAATGACGCCTCCTTGTTCTATGAACCGGAAAATTCCACCGCACTTGGCTTCGGTTTCCGCTGTGGTTTCCTTGGGCTGTTGCACATGGAGATTATTCAAGAACGTTTGGAGCGTGAGTACGATTTAGATTTAATCACGACGGCACCAACCGTGGTCTATGAAGTGGAATTAACCAATGGTGAGGTAGTCTATGTAGACAGTCCGTCAAAACTGCCACCGTTAAACAATATTGCTGAAATTCGTGAACCCATTGCGGAATGTAATATGCTATTGCCACAAGAATATCTCGGCAATGTGATTACCCTTTGCGTTGAAAAACGTGGCGTGCAAACCCATATGGTTTATCACGGCAATCAAGTGGCGCTGACTTATGAAATCCCGATGGGCGAAGTGGTGCTGGATTTCTTTGATCGTCTGAAATCCACCTCGCGCGGTTATGCGTCTTTAGATTACGGCTTCAAACGTTTCCAAACGGCAGATATGGTGCGCGTGGATATTATGATCAATGGTGATCGTGTAGATGCGTTAGCGTTAATTGTACATAAAGACAATGCACCGTATCGCGGTCGAGAGTTGGTAGAAAAAATGCGTGAACTTATTCCACGCCAACAATTTGATATCGCGATTCAAGCCGCGATAGGCAACCACATTATCGCCCGTTCCACCGTGAAACAATTACGCAAAAACGTGTTGGCAAAATGTTATGGTGGTGATGTCAGTCGTAAGAAAAAATTGCTACAAAAACAAAAAGAAGGTAAGAAACGAATGAAACAACTCGGCAATGTTGAAGTGCCGCAAGAAGCATTCTTAGCCATCTTACACGTAGGAAAAGACAAATAAGGAAAGTATTAATGTCGAACGTATTTACGATTATTTTAATCGCTGTCGGATATGGTTTGTGGAAAGTATTGGATCATTTTCAGTTACCCAATACCTTTTCTATTTTGCTCATTATTTTTACCGCACTTTCCGGTGCTGTTTGGTGTTATTTGCGTTTTGGCGTGTTACCAAAACGCGCCAGACAAATTGCGCGCTTGGAGCAACGCGGTGGCAAACCGCTAAACGAAGAGGAAAAAACTCAAATTGAACCGATTTCAGAAAGTTCTGAATTTGTCGCGTCTTTGTTTCCGGTATTAGCTTTTGTATTGATTGTGCGCTCATTTATTTTCGAGCCATTTCAAATTCCCTCTTCTTCTATGGAACCCACATTGCGTATTGGCGACTTCATCTTAGTCAATAAATTTGATTACGGTATTAAAGATCCTATTTTCCAAAATACCCTTGTGAAAATGGGCGAGCCGCAACGTGGTGATGTGATTGTGTTCAAAGCACCTGAATCACCAAGCACAGACTATATAAAACGTATTGTCGGCAAACCGGGTGATCGCGTGATTTATAATGAAGCTAATCGTCATTTAACCTTGGTTTACGCCAAAGACGGTAAAGAGTGTTTGACAGATTGTGATATCAAAGAATTTAGCTATACCCAACCTGAACCTAATGACAATTTCCGTTTTATTTTAGGGCGAGATCACAGCGGAAAAGTGCAATATGGTCCGGCGCCGTTGGAGACTGTTGAAACGGGTGATGTGGCACACGCTATCCACTGGTATCCACAGCCGATTAACGAAGGATATCGTTATAAAGCCTTTAGCAAACAAGAAAATTATGTAACAGAATGGGTTGTGCCGGAAGGGCAGTATTTTGTCATGGGCGATAACCGTAACAACAGTGAAGACAGCCGTTTCTGGGGCTTTGTGCCGTCACAAAATATTGTGGGTAAAGCGACCTATATTTGGCTGAGTTTAAAGAAAGAACAGGATGAATGGCCAACCGGCGTTCGCACTGAGCGCTTGTTCCAAAAAATTCAATAATATGCGAGAAGATAACTTAGATCGTTTACAACGAAAAATTGGCTATCATTTCGAAGATGTTGCCTTGCTTAAGCAAGCACTTACCCATCGTAGTGCTGGGCATAATCATAATGAACGCTTAGAGTTTCTAGGCGATGCCATTTTGAATTTAACCATCGCGGAAGCGTTGTTTCATCAGTTTCCAAAATGCAATGAGGGTGAGTTGAGCCGGATGCGCGCGACTTTAGTGCGTGAGCCGACCTTAGCCATTCTTGCCCGTGATTTTCAATTGGGTGATTATTTATCACTTGGGCAAGGCGAGTTAAAAAGTGGCGGTTTTCGCCGTGAATCTATTTTGGCGGATTGTGTTGAAGCGATTATCGGGGCTATTTCACTGGATAGTAGCTTAAGTCATGCGACACAGATCGTGAATCGTTGGTATCAAACGCTTCTTGAAACGATTAAACCGGGCGACAACCAAAAAGATGCTAAAACCCGTTTACAGGAATATTTACAAGGTAATCGCCAACCGTTACCCACTTATCATGTGGTAAGTATTCAAGGGGAAGCCCATAACCAATTATTTATCGTGGAGTGTTCCATTTCAGATAATGACCGCACTTTTATCGGTAAAGGTTCCAGCCGTCGTAAAGCAGAACAAGCGGCAGCAGAGCAAATTCTTCAAGAGTTAAATATCAAATGACAGAACAACTTGAAACGTATTGTGGTTTTATTGCTATTGTAGGTCGTCCGAACGTAGGGAAATCCACCTTACTGAATAAAATTCTCGGACAAAAAATTTCTATTACATCGCGCAAAGCGCAAACGACCCGCCATCGTATTGTGGGCATTAAAACCGAAGGCCCGTATCAGGAAATTTATGTAGATACGCCGGGGCTACACATTGAGGAAAAACGGGCTATCAACCGCTTAATGAACCGTGCTGCCAGCAGTGCGCTCACCGATGTGGATTTAGTCATTTTTGTGGTGGATGGTACTCATTGGAATGATGACGATGAAATGGTGCTTAACAAACTGCGCAAAACCAATGTGCCGGTTGTACTTGCCATTAATAAAATCGATAACATTAAGAATAAAGACGATTTATTGCCATTTATTACGGAAATCAGCAGTAAATTTACCTTTACCGACATCGTGCCGATTTCTGCTGAAAAAGGGAATAATTTAGAGGTGATTGAGAACATCGTGCGTCAATCTTTGCGCCCGGGTGTGCACCATTTCCCGGAAGATTATGTCACCGATCGTTCGCAACGTTTTATGGCATCGGAAATTATTCGCGAAAAATTAATGCGCTTTATGGGGGAGGAATTACCTTATTCTGTGACCGTGGAAATCGAGCAATTTAAGGTGAACGAGCGCGGAACTTATGAAATCAATGCCTTAATTTTGGTTGAGCGTGACGGACAGAAAAAAATCGTCATTGGCCATAAAGGGGAAAAATTGAAAAAAATCGGTACGGAAGCCCGTTTAGATATGGAGCGTTTATTTGATAATAAAGTCCATTTAGAACTTTGGGTGAAAGTGAAATCCGGCTGGGCGGACGATGAACGTGCCTTACGTAGCCTGGGATATATGGAAGAGTAATGTAAAAAAGGTGAGCAACGGGCTCACCTTTTTTATCTTTAAAGTGCGGTGAAAAATCAAATTGTTTTCTGACCGCACTTTTATTTTTTAGAGATTTCTTAATTTATTCGAGTAGAGCACTAAGCATAACGCGATTACCATAATTAAAATGGCGCCGGCAAAGAGAAGTGTGTCTACGGAACTTTCATGATTGACGATGATTAAACGCAACATGGCAGTGATACCGGCATAAATAAAATAACGCAGAGGGAAATGGTAGCCACTTTTGAAATATTGCACGATAAGACCGATAAAACCGAAATATAAGAAAAACATGACCGCTTGTTCAGCAACGTTATAAGGCACAATAGTTGAGGTATTTAAGACCATCATTGCCAAAGAATACGTAATTTTGACGAGGGCGATAATAAGTACAACGGCTAACGCAATTAACGCAGAGCTTAAAACGATTTTTAATATTCCAGTGACGACTTGGGGGAGTTTTTCTAATTGTTGGGATTCTTCCATAGTTTGCTTTCCTTCATTTTATAACGAGATTCAAAGGCTGCGTATTCTAAAACAAGAGAGGATAAGGGTAAATAGATTTGACTAGCGAGAAATATCGGATTTTTTAACCGCACTTTTATAAAAAGAAAGGCTGACATTTGTCAGCCTTTTTGTTTCATTGTTAATTATTTGATTACACCGCAGGCCATACGTGCACCGCCACCACCAAGTGGAGCCGGGTGGTCAGAGTGGTTGTCGCCGCCAGCATGGATCATGATGGAATGGCCACGAACCTCATCAAGGTGTTTAAGGCGTGGCGCAAGAACCGGATTGGTGGCTGTGCCATCATGTAATACGGTTAATGCCGGTAAATCACCTAAGTGAGCGTCATCTTGCCATGGATAGCCATGTTGTTTTGTGCCTTTAGGATCCCAGTGACCGCCAGCGCCTAAGCCCGCAGTGAGTTTTCCTTCTTTTTCTTTGGGTTCACAACTTGGATTTTCATGAATATGGAAACCATGTAATCCTTCGCTTAATCCTTGTAAATTCGGGGTAAACACTAAACCATAATTGGATTCGGTAATGGTAACGGTCCCCACATCTTTATTACCGTTTACCGGATCAAGTTGTTGTACTTTCACTTCAATGGAAGCACCGGCAGGTGCCATATGGTCGTGTTTGTGTTCATGCGCATTGGCGACAGCGCTCGCACAGATTGCGCTGATGCTTACGGCTAAGAGCGTTTTAAATTTCATTTATGTACTCCTTTTATGTTAAAAGTCTTTACTATTCTAACTAAAATGAGGCATAAATCGAATGTTTTTTAAGAAGTTATTGGCTATTAAAGTTATTTGGCATTTTTATCTAACAGGGTTTTATCTTTTTCTTTCATCAAAATAGGATTGATTTATAATAGGAATAGTTACGATTTCATTTAGGAGGAATACGATGGCGAAAGAAGAAGTGGGTCATAATTTTTTGGCACGTCTAGGTAAAACCCGTTTACGTCCGGGCGGTCGCAAAGCAACAGAATGGTTAATTGCAAGCGGTGACTTTAATAAAGAGAAAAAAGTCCTCGAAGTGGCTTGTAATATGTGTACCACTGCCATTGGCTTGGCAAAACAATATGGTTGTCAGATTGAAGGTGTTGATTTAGATGAAAACGCCTTGGAAAAAGCCAGAGCCAATATTGCTGCAAATAATTTACAGGATAAAATCCATGTGCAACGTGCCAATGCGATGAAATTGCCTTTTGAAGACAATACGTTTGACATTGTGATTAATGAGGCGATGCTCACCATGTTGCCTGTTGAAGCCAAAATGAAGGCCGTTGCCGAATATTTTCGTGTATTGAAACCGGGTGGCTTTTTGCTGACGCACGATGTGATGTTAGTAGGAGAGGATCATAAAACGATTTTGGAAAATATGCGCAATGCCATCAATGTGACGGTCACGCCATTAACCAAAGACGGTTGGAAACAAGTGTTTTTAGACAGTGGTTTTCGTAATATCGAAACCTTTTCCGGTGAGATGACACTGTTGTCGCCAAAAGGGATGATCTATGATGAAGGCGTGTTAGGCACATTGAAAATTATTAAAAATGCCATGAAAGCAGAAAATCGTGAGCAGTTTAAGCGAATGTTTAGCACCTTTAATGACCCTGAGCATAAATTGCATTTTATTGCGGTTTGTAGTCAGAAGTGATTGACTTTTTTGAGATTAGCCTCTAAACCGGAGGCTAATTTTTTATAACAATTCAATTTTTCCTGACTCGATCTTAAAAGTGCGGTGCTTTTTTGGTTGCATTTCTTTGAGCTGGTTTTGTGTAATAGCGCTGACAAAAACTTGGGAGCCACTGTTTTGTAAGCGTTCGGCAAGGAGACTACGTTTAGTTTGATCCAGTTCTGAGGCAAAGTCATCAATGAGAAAAATACAATGGCGCTGTTTTTGTTGCATCAAATGTTCACCTTGAGCCAAACGCAGTGCGCACATTAATAATTTCAACTGACCGCGCGATAAAATATCTTCCACCGGCAATCCATTGGCCTTAAAGCGGAAATCTGCTTTTTGCGGACCGGAAACCGTATAGCCTAATGTGCGATCCCGTTCAAAATTACGTGCCAATAATTCGGCATAATTTTGATCTTTTTCCCACCCTTGATGAAAGCTCACACTAATGTCCAGTTCCGGCAGGAATAGACGGCAGGTTTGTTCAATTTCAGGTTGTAGGGCTTGCGCATATTCAGTTCTGAGCAGGCTTACCTGTTCGGCAAGTTTTACCAATTCTACGTCCCAAATTTTCATTTGTTGATAACTTGAAACTTGCTGTAAGGCAGCATTTCGTTGTTTGAGTAAACGACTTAAACTCGCCCACAGAGTATAAAAACTCACGTGATGATGAAATAAGCCCCAATCCAGAAAGGCGCGACGATAGCTTGGGCCACCATTGAGCAAATTTAAACCTTCCGGCGTGATGATTTGCATGGGCAATAAGTGTGCTAGGTCGGAAATTTTATTACCGTCTTCGCCATTGATTTTCACGAGCGTGTTGCCTTGGCGTAGTTTTTGCAAGCCGACTGACCACTGATGTTGCTGTTCTTGAATTTGTCCGAAGAGGGTAAAGTGCGGTTGAGCGTAGGAGATAATCCGATTACTGACCGCACTTTTAAAAGAGCGTCCGTGACCTAAATAGAAAATGGCTTCCAGTAAGCTGGTTTTGCCACTGCCGTTGTTGCCGACCAAAAAGTTAAAGCCGTGATCCAATTCCAGATCCACGGCTTGTAAATTACGAAAATTTTCAACGGTTAAACGTGAAATCGCCATACATTATAAGCGCATCGGCATAATCACATATTCTGCGCTGGCGTCTTCACAATCTTCAATTAAGCAGCTGGAAGAAGCATCGGTTAAGCGCATACGCACTTGATTGCATTTCAACGCATTTAACACATCAAGAATATAGCTGACGTTAAAACCCACTTCCATTTCTTCGCCACTGTAAGAGACATCGATAATTTCTTCTGCCACCTCTTGTTCCGGGTTGGTAGCGGTGATTTTAAGTTGGTTTTCACTGAGTTGTAAGCGTACGCTACGGAAACGTTCGTTAGATAAAATTGCAGCGCGTACAAAGGCTTGTTTTAAGATTTCCCAACTCGCTTCAACGATGCGGGTTGCATTGCGTGGCAACACACGACGATAATCAGGGAAACGACCGTCAATGAGTTTTGATGTGAATGTGATGTTATTTAATTGAATACGTAGGTTATTTGTGCCGATTTGCAAACGCGCCGGTTGATCGCTTGGTTCCAACAAACGTGCCAGTTCTAGCACGCCTTTACGCGGTAAAATCACTGAATGAGTCTGTAAATCTTGTTCTAATGGAATAGTACAAACCGCTAAACGATGCCCATCGGTTGCAACAGTGCGTAATAAATTACCTTCCGTTTCAAATTTCATACCATTTAAGAAATACCGTGCGTCCTGGTTTGCCATAGAAAATTGCGTGGCTTCAATCAAACGGCGTAGCGTCGCTTGCTCAAGCGTGAAATCCACTTCTGATTGCCAATCTGTGAGATTTGGATAGTCTTCTGCCGGTAAGGTGGATAAATTAAATTTACTGCGATCTGAGCGCACAATGGCGCGATCTTCTTCAAATGTGACGGTAATTTCCGCATTGTCCGGTAAACTACGGCAAATATCTAAGAATTTTTTAGCAGGAATTGTAAATTTACCGTCTTGTTCCGCATGAAGTAATGGCGTTTGGGTTGAAAGTTCCACTTCTAAATCCGTACCGGTAATGCTTAATTGATTATTCTCAATTTGCAATAAGACGTTATTTAATACCGGAATATTCGGACGACTATTCAATACGCCACACACTTGTTGCAACGGTTTTAATAAATTTTCTCGGGAAATAATAAATTGCATCTGGTGACTCCTATACGGATAAAGTTCGGATTAAGTTAGCCCAATCTTCTTGAATATTCGGATCTGTGTCGCGGAAACCTGCAATCGTGCGACAGGCGTGTAAAACAGTTGTGTGATCGCGGTCACCGAAGGACTTGCCAATTTCCGGTAGGCTGCGGTTAGTTAATTCTTTTGCCAGCGCCATTGCTACTTGGCGTGGACGAGCCACTGAGCGGGAGCGATTTTTGGATTTTAAATCGGACACTTTTATGCGGTAATATTCAGCAACCACTTTCTGAATATTGTCTACGGTCACCAGTTTATCTTGTAATGCCAACATGTCTTTTAAAGTTTCTCGTACAAAATCAATGGTGATCGGTTCGCCCTTAAATTCCTGCATCGCTTTTACCCGGTTTAAGGCGCCTTCTAATTCACGCACATTGGTGCGTAATTTTTGACCGATGAAGAATGCCACATCATGAGGTAAATCCACGTTATTTTCTTCCGCTTTTTTCATCAAAATGGCAACACGGGTTTCAAGATCAGGTGGTTCAATGGCTGTCGTAAGCCCCCAGCCGAAGCGGGATTTTAAGCGCTCTTCAATTTTCTCAATTTCCCGTGGATAACGATCTGAGGTCAGAATGATTTGGCGACCACGTTCAAATAAGGTATTGAAAATGTGGAAGAATTCTTCTTGGGTTTTTTCTTTGTCACTGAAAAATTGAATGTCATCCACTAACAAAGCATCCAAAGAACGGTAAAATTTTTTAAATTCTTCCATTTTGTTGTCACGAATATACGCCACAACCTGCTGTACAAAACGCTCAGAGTGAATATATACCACACGCGCCTCCGGATTATTGGCGATAATGCCGTTGCCGATGGCGTGCAGCAAGTGCGTTTTACCTAAGCCTGTACCGCCGTATAAGAAAAGCGGGTTTGCGGTTTGTTCACCGGGACTATCTGCCACTTTTTGTGCCACTGCGCGCGCCAGTTGGTTAGATTTCCCCTCAACGAAATTTTCGAAAACTAATTTGGTATTTAGATTGGAGTGGTAAGGTGTTTTATTTGTACTTTTTTCTTCCGAAAAACCGACCGCACTTTGTTTTTTTATAGGTTTCTCTACTTTTGGTGAGGTGGGTTTAATGCCTTCAATAACGGATACGCTAAGATTAGGATTTGCACTGGTTTGACGAGCAATATCGGTAATTAAAGGAAGATAGTTATCAATCACCCATTTTTGCACAAAAGCATTTGATGCATAAAGTAAGATGCCATTTGCGCTAGCCTCAGCTTGTAACGGATAGAGCCAGATTTTGAAATCGTCCGTAGGAATTTTATCTTGTAGTTGCAACAGGCAATTTTGCCACAGAGAATTCGGCTGGTGTTCCACGTTAATATATCCCTTGTTAGTTGGTTTATGGTTTTCCTTTGATTACCTTGCCAACCTTTTATCTTATTGTTTTATATAGGTATTGCTTGTTGAGCGGCTGAATTTTCGGCAATAAAGTGCGGTTGGAAGGGTAGCCATTTTACAATAACAGAGGAAAAAGATCTGCTATCTAGCTCTAAAAAAAGCAAAAAAGGTTGCTTGCCATTTTTAGCCAAAACCGTATAATCGCCTCGCTTTTAAATGCTGTGAGTGATGGAAAAATGAACGAGTTTCCGTGTTTTTTCCCTAATCTCATTTGACGAACGCTGAATTTATGATTACAATTCCGTTCCTTATTTTTTGATAATCTTTGTTTATTTAAACGTTTCCCAACGTTTAAAGTAGAAACAGTTACTGAAACTATTTGACTTAGGTACATTATAATGAAACGCACATTTCAACCTTCTGTATTAAAACGTAGCCGTACTCACGGTTTCCGTGCTCGTATGGCAACTAAAAATGGCCGTCAAGTTTTAGCTCGTCGTCGTGCTAAAGGTCGTAAAAGTTTATCTGCCTAATCGCATATTAATGTGGTTAAGCTAAACTTTCCTAGGGAGTTACGTTTGTTAACTCCCGAACATTTTAAATACGTCTTCCAACAGCCGTCCCGCGCCAGTTCACCTGAAATCACTATTCTAGCCCGCAAAAATCACCTTGAGCATCCCCGCTTAGGTTTAACTGTGGCGAAAAAACATCTCAAACGAGCCCATGATCGTAATCGTATTAAACGGTTATGCCGTGAATCTTTTCGTTTAGCACAGCATGACTTACCGAATTATGATTTTGTTGTTGTAGCAAAACAGGGAATCGGCCGCTTAGATAACCGCACTTTATGGCAAACGCTGGATAAATTATGGCAAAGACACATTCATTTGGCGCAAAAATCCTCATTGGATTAATTCGTTTTTATCAAATCGTTATCAGTCCATTAATTGGCCCCCGCTGTCGTTTCACACCAACTTGTTCTTGCTATGGTATTGATGCTGTAAAAACACATGGAGTGCTAAAAGGTGGTTGGCTTACGGTTAAACGTATATTAAAATGTCATCCCTTAAACGCGGGTGGGTACGATCCCGTTCCACCCAAGATCAATAATAACAAAACAGAGAATAAATAATGGATTCAAGACGCGGCCTGTTGGTCATTGCACTACTCTTTATGTCTTTTATTGTTTATCAGCAATGGCAACTTGATTATCACACGCCAAAACCTGTGGCAATTGAGCAAACTGTAACATCCACATCAGATGTTCCTGCTTCTTCTGGGAACAATACGGTCATCGCAACGGATACCCAAGTAAAAGGTAAAGTGATTACCTTAGAAAATGATGTATTCCGTTTGAAAGTTAATACCTTAGGTGGTGATGTTATTAGTTCTGAATTGTTGAAATATGATGCTGAACTAGATTCCAATATGCCATTTGTATTGTTACAAAATACACCGGAACATGTGTATATCGCTCAAAGCGGTTTAATCGGTAAAGATGGTATTGATACGAAAGCTGGTCGTGCTGATTATCAAGTAGAGGGTGAAAACTTCAAATTAGCCGATGGTCAAAACGAATTAATTGTTCCTTTGGTTTATCAAAAAGAGGGCGTGACTTATCGTAAAATTTTTGTCTTGAAACGCGGTGAATATGACATTGCGGTCAATTACGAAATTAATAACCAAAGCGATAAAACGATTGAAGTTGAGCCTTATGGTCAGTTAAGACATACTTTAGTTGATAGCTCCGGTAGTGTGGCGATGCCAACTTATACCGGTGGTGCTTATTCTTCTTCTGAAACTAATTATAAAAAATACAGTTTCAGTGACATGGAAAATGCCAATTTATCAGTGAATACCAAAGCAGGTTGGGTTGCAGTGTTACAACATTATTTCGTTTCTGCTTGGATTCCTAACCAAGATGCCGACAATCAACTTTATACTTTAACAGATAAAGCGAATAATATCGGTTCAATTGGGTATCGCGGTCCGGTTGTTGCGATTCAACCGAATACAACCGAGAAATTAACCAGCAAATTATGGACCGGTCCAAAATTACAAAATGAAATGGGGCAAGTTGCAGATCATTTAGATCTCACTGTGGACTACGGTTGGGCGTGGTTTATTGCAAAACCATTATTCTGGTTGCTGACATTCATTCAACAATTGGTTCACAACTGGGGTGTGGCGATTATCTGTGTTACCTTAGTGGTTAAAGCGATTTTATATCCGCTCACAAAAGCACAATATACCTCAATGGCTAAAATGCGTATGTTGCAACCAAAATTGCAAGAAATGCGCGAACGTTTCGGTGAAGATCGTCAGCGTATGAGCCAAGAAATGATGAAACTCTACAAAGACGAGAAAGTAAACCCATTAGGTGGTTGTTTACCGCTGTTGTTACAAATGCCGATTTTCATTGCCTTGTATTGGACGTTTATGGAAGCCGTTGAATTACGTCACGCACCGTTCTTTGGTTGGATTCAAGACTTGTCTGCGCAAGATCCGTATTACATCCTACCGATCTTAATGGGCGCCTCCATGTTCTTGTTGCAAAAAATGTCTCCGACACCGGTTGCCGACCCAATGCAACAAAAGATCATGAACTTCATGCCGTTAATCTTCATGGTGTTCTTCCTTTGGTTCCCTGCAGGTTTGGTGCTTTACTGGTTGGTATCTAACTTGATCACGATTATCCAACAACAACTGATTTATCGTGGTTTAGAGAAAAAAGGGTTACATACCCGTCATAAAAAATAGTGAAATCTAGAGAATTAAAAGGCACGCATTGTGCCTTTTATTTTAGTTAAAAAAATGCATGAAAAAATGACCGCACTTTTGCATCATAAAGTGCGGTTACAAAACGCAACGCTTTTTGACGGTTGGTTCTGTCAACGACCCAATTAGCGGAAACAAGCGACCTTATAAAGAAAAAATTAAACGTTTTGAGAGCAGACTTATGAAAGAAACAATCGTAGCTCAAGCCACTGCGCCAGGGCGTGGTGGTATTGGCATTTTACGTGTATCAGGTCCAAAGGCCGCTGATGTGGCACATGCGGTATTAGGAAAATGCCCAAAACCACGTATAGCAGATTATTTGCCCTTTAAAGATGCTGATGGCACCGTGTTAGATCAAGGGATTGCATTGTATTTTAAAGGGCCAAATTCCTTTACCGGTGAAGACGTGCTTGAACTTCAGGGGCATGGGGGACAGGTCGTATTAGATTTATTGCTAAAACGGATTTTGCTTATTGATGGCATTCGGCTGGCGCGTCCGGGCGAGTTTTCTGAGCAGGCATTTTTGAACGATAAATTGGATTTAGCCCAAGCGGAAGCGATTGCCGATTTAATTGATGCCTGCTCCGAACAGGCCGCACGTTCAGCACTCAAATCGTTGCAAGGCGAGTTTTCCAATAAAGTGAATCAGCTTGTGGATTCCGTTATTTATTTGCGTACTTATGTCGAGGCGGCGATTGATTTTCCGGATGAAGAAATCGATTTTCTTGCCGATGGTAAAATTGAAGGACATTTGAATGGCATTATTGCGCAGTTGGAGCAGGTTCGTGCTGAAGCGAAACAAGGTTCTATTTTGCGTGAAGGGATGAAAGTGGTCATTGCAGGCCGTCCGAATGCAGGTAAGTCCAGTTTGTTGAATGCCCTTGCCGGACGTGAAGCGGCCATTGTCACAGACATTGCCGGCACTACACGTGATGTATTGCGCGAGCATATCCACTTAGATGGCATGCCATTACATATTATTGATACTGCAGGCTTACGTGATGCGACAGATGAGGTGGAGCGCATTGGTATTTCGCGTGCATGGAGTGAAATTGAACAGGCAGATCGGATTTTATTGATGCTGGACAGCAGCGATGCCGAACAAGATTTAATAAAAGTGCGGTCGGAATTTCTGGCAAAATTACCGAACACTATTCCGGTTACCCTTATTCGCAACAAAGCGGATTTAACCGGTGAAACGGAACGCTTATATGAGCAAGACGGTTATACGGTCGTCAATTTGTCCGCAAAAACTCAGCAAGGCGTGGATTTATTGCGTGAGCATTTAAAACAAGCGATGGGGTATCAAACGGGTATCGAAGGGGGCTTCTTAGCACGCCGTCGCCACTTGGAAGCCTTAGAACAGGCAGCACAACACTTACAGACAGGACACATTCAATTAACCCAATTCCATGCCGGTGAATTGTTGGCGGAAGAGTTGCGTATGGTGCAAGATGCCTTAAGTGAAATTACCGGCCAGTTTACCTCTGATGATTTGCTCACGAATATTTTTAGTTCGTTTTGTATCGGGAAATAGAGGCAAAGTGCGGTCGGTTTTGACCGTGTTTTTCAGGTATAAAAATACCGATGGTTTTCCATCGGTATTTTGGTTTTTTAGGGTTTAGAAGGCATTATTCTAAGCCAATAATTTCCCAGTTGTGGTGAGAAAGACCTTCGATTTTACCTTTCTTCACGTTTTGGATGTAATCTATCATCATGTTTTGAATGGTACCTTTTTCACGTCCCATTGCTACTTTTGACTCCCACACAACAGGAATTTCCTGTCCTTCAAGAATGCCACCTTTACCGTGCAGTTGGTTGAAACGATAAGAGTTCATACCGACTTTTAATTTCATGTCATCGGTGATCGGTTTGCCATTCGCAAGCGTTAAATCGACGATTTTTTGTCCGCTTGGTTTGCGTAAATTAATTTTATATTTCACACCGCCAAAAAGATCGTAAGTGATGTATTTGGATTTCTTGCGTTCTGCGTTGTAGCGATAGTCAACATCACCAGCTTGAACGGTGTCGAAATAATTCGCCGACCATTCCATATATTGTTTCAGTTGTTTACCTGTCATTTCATAAACAGTCACATCACCGCCGGCGTAACGATAGTTGAAGATAATGTCTTTTTTCTTGATATCGCCTTTGTCCATACGGGCATTTTGGTGGTCGAAAGAGAAAGAAACAACATCTGCATTGCTGTAATAGCGTTCAACATCGTGGATAAAAGAAGAAAGGCCGGTGTCTTGAGCAAAAGCAATGGCCACACCGTGTTTTTTACCTTGCGGTACCATTTCATTTTCCGCTTGACCGATTACTACGTTATTCAATTCACGTAATTTCTCGTGATAGGGCTTGTAGATTTCCACGATTTTTTCATCGGAAGCCAGATCTTTAACCGGTACGGTTTTGGCTTCTTTTTTAAGTAATTTCACTTCTTTTTTATCGTTGATATCAAACGTTAAATCCACCTCGGAAACCACAGTGCCGTAGCGGTGCGGTTCGGTGATCAAGGTGTCTTTGATGGTTTCACTTGGTACATTTTTGTGCATATGACCTGCGATCACTACATCGATACCATCCACTGTGTTAATCACATCACGCATGCCGGTATCCGGAATGTTGTTTTCATTGTCGATACCCATGTGGCTTACGGCAATGATGACATCCACACCTTTCGCTTTTAATGCGGCGACTTGTGCTTTAGCTTCTTCGGTTGGTGAGGTGAATTTCATGTCTTTTAAGTTACCGGTGTCTTCCTCAAATTTGGCAGACATTGGTGTCGTGAGACCGATAATGCCAAGTTTCACACCGTCTTTTTCAATGATGGTGGTCGGTTCGATGTAGCGCTTACCATCTTTGGCATAGTAGAAGTTTGCGGTTAATTTTTGCGCTTGGATGTCTTTTAAGATTTCATCTAACGCCTTCATGCCGAAGTTAAATTCATGATTACCTAATACGAAAATATCGTAGTTCATCGCGTTTAAGACTTTCGCTACCGGATGATCTTTGTAATATTTTTCTTCTTTGGCGAAGACATCCACTTGGTTGTCTTGAATGGCGTCACCCACATCAACCAGTACGACATTTTTATTGTTTTTGCGTACTTCATTAACATAAGTCGCAATTTGAGCGTAAGAACCGGAACGATCTTCTACGTCTGCACCATAGCTCCACGGAACAATACGACCGTGTACATCGGAGGTACCTAAAATTTTGATATTCACTTCTTGCGCCACAGCAGTGCTAAGGGCAGAAAGTGCGAATAGGGAACAGATAAGTTTTTTCATGTGATTTCCTTGTAAATGATAAATCTGCGACGAATTATAACGGTTCAAATACCACAAGCAATATGGATTCAGCAGGATGCTGGCAGAAAATGAAAAAACGCACTTAACAAGAAATTAAGTGCGTTTTTTGATTTCGTTTATTTTGATTAGAGCAACAGAGCGGAGCCCCATTTGATGATATCGAAGAAGAATTTATTTTGGTTAGTCGCCACGCCGTCAGCTGATTTTGTAGTGCCATCAGGATTTTTCTGAACTTCGATCATGCCATTTTTATATTGGCCTTTTACCACTTCTAAATCATCGGCGGCATTTTTTCTTAATATCTCACATTGTGCTTTATCCATCTCTTCCACTTTATCCTGTCTAAATTTCTTATATTGATAAGTGGCGTAATTCATGGATTTTTCATCGTCTTGAATAATTTTTACATATTTCTCGCCAATGATGTTTTCTAACGGGTAGAAGAAAATATATTGTGAATGAATGTAAGCATCTTCTTTTGGAAAGTGCTGTTGCAAAATACGGGTTAAATTTGGATAGATACATTGTTCCGCTTGTTTGCTGGCGAATACCCAACGTTGTGCATTATCATCGGATAACAAATAATCTGCGCCGGCATATTCGCCGGGAATTGGGTCCTGCTTGGTGCCAAATAATGAGCAACCGGTAAGGAATAAAATGACGCCCGAAAAAATAAATTTCTTTAACATGGTTAAACCTTTATAGCTTGATACATTACAAAAAACGTTGGCTATTCTAGCAATAAGCGTGTCATTTAGAAATGATTTGTTTTGTGGAAGGTAAAAAGTGCGGTGGGTTTTCAGCATAAATTATGTTGGAGGCTCCACCGCACTTTTATAAGAGGAAAAACTATCAGCAAATTACCTGTTCAATCATACGACCTTTTTTAGCAGCGTTGGTGTTAGGCTATTTATCGTCACTTTAGTTGATAGAGGAAGGGGATTTTCCACAAAGGTCTTGTTCGTTACTTGCATTTATTGATTTTCTATTATGTAAATACATCACAGGAATCAGCATGTACCCTCTGAATTCTTGTTGATAAATTTCTCCAAGGCTTTTGCTTCCTTGTTGTGCTTTTTCATATTGCTATTTTTCCTGGGTATCGGCATGACCGAAGGCGATTAATGTCATGATTGCGCAGGCAAGCGTAGTAAATTTTAAGATTTTCATTTTTCTCCTAAAATTCAACTATTGATAATAAAAAAACCGCACTCTTTTAAAAGTGCGGTCATTTTTACGGGTGTTTTTTTATTCGTTAAACGAATCTTTCAAACGTTCATCAGCGCGACGGGCTTCGCCTTTGTGTTGTAATTTATTAAGCTGTTTCTCAAGTTTCTCTTCAACGTCGTTGATGGCTTTATACATATCTTCCGCCTCAGCGCTGGCAATGAGGTTGCCAAATGGAGTGCCGATAGAGGCATCAACGGAAAAGCCTTTAGGCGTTTTGTTTAAAATAAAATGAGGATTGATCAGTTGGGTATGCCATTTATTCAGTTTGACAAGTCGTTCTTCAACATGAGCACGGATTGCAGGGGTGATATCCATTTGTTTACTGGTAATATTTAATGTCATAGCATTTACCTCTTATGTGAATGGGGTCTGAGACCCGGTTGAAATCCTTAGTTACAACATAGTAACCTTGCCTTTAATTTTCAAGCGCTTTTTAGGTTGTTTAAAAAGAAAAGTTTAAAAATATGATCCAGGTCTGAAAATTGGGAAAAGATGCTTTTTTTGGGGAGAGAAGTTGCTATGATGGGCAAGTTAAAGAAAGCGGATATTATATTTAATATCCGCTTTCTTTTTTATTGTTGGGTCATTTCGTCTTGATCAAACTGATTGGCATTGAGGCGTGAAAAATAGTCTTTCGTTTCTTCAATGACCACTTTGCGCAAGCTGATTAAGGCAATTAAGTTTGGAATCGCCATTAAGCCATTGACGATATCCGCTAAAATCCAAATGAGATTTAAATGAATAAACGCGCCACAGCCGACTAATGCGATAAATGCGATACGGTAGAGTTTAATACCTCGGATTCCCACCAAATAAACAAAGCAACGTTCACCGTAATAGCACCAGCCAAGAATGGTCGTAAAGGCGAAAAACAGGAGCCCAATGGTGACAATCGTTGCGCCAATAGAAGAACCTAAACCTTGAGAGAATGCATAGTTGGTCACGACAGCACCTTCCATGCCTGTCGTTTGCCACGCACCGGTTAGGACTAAAACAATACCCGTCATAGTACAGACGATAATCGTATCTAAGAATGTACCGGTCATGGAAATCAGACCTTGGCGTACCGGCTCTTTGGTTTGTGCGGCAGCCGCAGCAATCGGAGCACTCCCTAAACCGGATTCATTGGAAAAAATCCCGCGAGCTACACCGGATTGGATGGCTTTCATCACGGTAAAACCTAATGCACCGCCCAATGCGGCTTCCGGATTGAATGCACTGTGAATGATTAACTGAAGTGCGGTCGGAATTTTCTCTAAATTTAACAGAATGATAATGATGGATGTCGCAACATAAAAGACTGCCATAAACGGCACGATGTAGGATGACACCAACGCGATACGTTTTACTCCACCAAGAATAATTAAGCCTACTAACAGAGTGATGATAGCCGCGGTGATACTGACAGGAATGCTAAAAGTATCTTGCATCGCATGAGTGATAGCGTTGATTTGTGGAAACGTGCCGATACCAAAGAACGCAACCAGTACCCCAAATAGGGCAAAGAGTTTTGCTAGCCATCCTAAACCAAGACCGCGTTCAATGTAATACATCGGACCGCCAGCCATAAAACCGTTTTTATCACGTACACGATATTTAACGGCTAATAAACATTCTGCATATTTGGTCGCCATGCCAAGCAATGCGACTAACCACATCCAGAAGATGGCGCCAGGACCACCGGCTTGTACTGCTGTTGCAACACCCACGATGTTTCCTGTACCGATGGTGGCGGCAAGTGCGGTACACAGGGCGGCAAAAGAAGAAACATCCCCTTTTTGTTGTAAGCCGGAATCGCGTTTAAACAAATAGCGTAAGGCACGAGGCAATTGAACGATTTGAATAAAGCCTAAGCGAAGGGTTAAGTATAATCCGGTACCGGATAATAAAATGAGTAGAGGCGGACCCCATATAAAGGAGTCTATTAAAGATAAAATATTTTCAAATGTCATTGATGATTCCTCGTAAATAACCTGATTACAAGGAGGCGGAAAGAATTTTACGGATAGATAAAATAGGAAATAACTCAATAAATTGAGTATGTTATATTAACCGAAATCTTCTGCCCCTGTCCTTTTGCCTGAGCGTTTGAAAAGCGGAAAATATTCCGCTTCTTTGCGCCTTCGGCGTCCATGAGTACTTTCAAGTAGAACTTAAAAGTACCTTGGATCTCTCCAAGGGTTCGTCCAGTAACAGTCCCTGCCATCGCGCCTGAAAGATTTTACCTCGTCGGCGTGGGGTCGATTCCCCGCTCTCCAGCTACCTTCGTCCGAACAATTTATGCTTGTACATAAAGTGCGGTAAATTCTAGCAATATAATTTTAAGATCTCAATCATGCCGTTGGTTGCGTTGCCATTTTTTTGCAATATAACTGCATGTGGGCACCAATTTGAGCTGATTTTCGCGAATAAACGTGATTAAGGCTTGATATAACTTGTCTGCAACGCCTTGCCCACGTAATGTTTCCGACACATAAGTGTGATTGGCGTTGATGGTGTGGTCGTCAATGAAAAAATAAGTGAGCTTGGCAACACGTTGTTGTCTTTCGTCTAACACAAAAAATGTTCCTTGCTCGGCATTTTTCTCGTGCTGAATTTTCATGAGTGGTTTACCCAGTCATTGTCTTCATTTAATAGTCCGCTAGCTGCAAAATCGGCCGTTTCGCATGGAATTGCTTTTTCTTCCGCCGCCCATTCACCTAAATCAATGAGTTGGCAACGTTTGCTACAAAAAGGGCGGTAAGGACTTTGTTCCGACCATTCAACCTGCTTATGGCAAATAGGACAAGGAACCGTAAAAATATCATCGCTCATTGAATTTCTCCGCGAGTTGTAAATAGAGGTGGTGTAAGTCTAGCACTTTTTGTTTAAGTTGAGGCAGGCCGGCAATAAGGTCTTCGTTATTGTTAATGACATCATCGGCATATTTTAAACGTTCTTGGCGGCTCACCTGAGATTGCATAATGCGTTTAATCTGCTCAACTTGATTGTTATCCCGTTGGCCGGCACGTTCTACTTGGGTGTGCTCTAACACATCAATGACTAAGATTCGCTGACAAAGTGCGGTCAAATTATTTTCAATTAATAACGGTACCATGAAAATGCAATAAGGCGCTTGTTGTGCGGCGAGTTGTCGTAACATTTCATGACGAATGGCGGGGTGCAATAATTGATTCAGCCAGTGTTTCTGCATTTCATTGGCAAAGATCTTTTCTCGCAGGGCTGCGCGATTGAGCGTGCCGTCTTCAAGCAAAATTTCCGGTCCGAAATGAGCTGCGATTTCTGCCAATAACGGTGAGCCTTTTTCTACCACTTGGCGAGCAACGAGATCGGCATCAACGATCGGTACGCCAAGCTCTGCAAATAATTCGGCAATGGTACTTTTACCACTACCGATCCCCCCCGTTAGCCCAACCACATATGTCATATTATGTCCTTTGTATCATCAACAGTGGCGCGATCATACGTTCATGTGTTCAATTAAGCAATAAACAGACGAGCCCAGAAAGAGAGAGAAATGGACCGAATGGTACTACGTTGAGTGTACGATTTCGATATTTGGCGTAGGTCGCGTAGGTTAAGCCGAAAAGGCAGGCGAGGAATAAAAAGACGGGGAGTTGCTGTGCCGGCAGAAAAGCCCCTAACCCGAGAGCCAGCCAGTAGTCGCCTCGTCCTAACGCTTCTTGTCGGTAGTACCCTTTGGCAGCATGATAGATAGCATAAAAAACGCCTCCAAAGAGGGCCGCACTTTGTAGGCCCTGTTCAAGGGATAATGCTCCGATTTGCCAATATGCCACTCCTAAGCCGAGGGCAAGTAAGGCTTGGCACAATGTGGGCGAGATCAGGCGATAGTGCCAATCCACCAAAGAAATTGCGCTCAAAATGGTGATATAAAGCGCAAGGCAAAGTCCCTTTGATGGCTCGTCATTGGTGGCATAGCAAAGTAAAAACAACAGTGCGAACAGAATGCCGTAAGCCAGTGCGGAAGCTTGTCTTTGGAGTGGCTTGAGAACGGATTTTTCCGGCATAAAGTGCGGTGGATTTTCCGGGTAAATTTCAATGTATGTGCTGTAAACCTCATGGCTTAATTTGTGGGCAAAATGTACCACATAATTGTGTACCAACCTGCCACAGACAACACCAGCAAGCAGAAAGAATAGCCACATCATTGTACTAGCGAACCCATGTTGAAAATCGGTAGGTACATGCCGAGCATAATTAAACCGATAAGCCCGCCGATAATGACCATTAATAAAGGCTCCAGCATTTGTGACAGGAGATCAATTTGATGATCTAACTGTTGTTGATGATCGTTGGCGATAAATTGCAGCATCTTGGGTAATTGTCCGCTTTGTTCTCCTACTTGTAGCATTTGTTGCGCTGCAGGGGGGAAAATTTGTCCACTCACGCTGGCAGAAAACGGATAGCCTTGTTGAATCCAATGGAGTGCTGATTGCACCTCTGCAATTAATACTAAATCACCTTGTAATTGAGGTTTGGTTTGCCAACTTTGTTGTTTCGGCAGGAAAGATTGAAGTGCCTGATTTAGTGGAATGCCTGCTTGTAACATCAGAAATAAACTGTGGCTGAAACTCACTAAACGGGAAAGCTGAATGATGTGATTAAGCAACGGAATACTATTGATCAGGCGCGTTTTTTGTCGATGAAACCAAGGGGACTGTTTTAATCGAAAACGAATCAATATGCTGGTGAGTACAACAACGATGAGTAGAGCCAACCAATAATTTTGTAACCCTTGGGACAGTGTAAGCAGAAGTTGTGTAAAGGCGGGGAGTTGGGCTCTGTTGTTGTCATACATTGCGGTAAACTGTGGCACGATGAATAACAATAAAAGGATAGTCAAGATTAACGAAATACCAAGCACCAATACAGGGTAAAGCAGGATTTTTTGTATTTTACGCTGCAACGCCAGAGTTTGTTGTTTATGTTGAGCTATTTCATGACAAACCTCAGCAAGTTTGCCGGTCATTTCACCTACTTGAATAAGTTGGCGTTCTTGATAGGTAAGGTATAACCCTTGCTGTTCTAAGGCTTGAGAAAAGGCTAAACCCCTTTCAATGTCTCGTAATAAGAGACGGAGCCATTGATTCAGTGCGATATTTGTGCAGTTTTGCAATAGAATTTGCAAACTATGTTTTAAGGGGACCGCGGCTTGTAATAATGTCGCGAGCTGTGAAAGTAAGGCGCAGATCTCGGCATTTTTCGGTTTATTGCTCAGTTGCCAGTTTTGTTGCAATGTAATGCTTTGCAAACCTCGCGCCATTAAGCGCTGCCGTGCCTTTGCATCGCTTTCTGCTACGATTAGTCCCTTTTGTTTTTGTTGTAACCGATTGATGGCTCGCCAGCGAAACAGTTTTAATTTAGTCATGTGTTTGTCCTAATACCCGTTGAATTTCAGCCAGATCAGTTATGCCGTTTTTGATTTTTTCTAAGGCGCTTTGACGTAAATCATCGAAATCCACCGCATAGCCTTGTGGATGATGTGATTGAGGCTGTAGAAATTGATATACCCCGATACGTCCTTTGTAGCCTTGATGACAGTCACAAAAATACGCAGGATTTCCACCGCACTTTAGGCAACGTTTACGCACCAACCGTTGCGCAATGACGAGCAGCAAACTGCTGTCGATTTCATGGCGCTGAATACCCAACTGTTGCAAGCGAGAAATGGCGGAAGGAGCATCATTGGTGTGTAAGGTAGAAAGGACTAAGTGTCCTGTTTGTGCGGCGCGTAGTGCCATGGCGGCACTTTCTTCATCACGAATTTCACCTAGCATAATGATGTCGGGATCTTGGCGTAAGAAGGTGCGAAGGAGACGGCTGAAATCCAAGCCAATAGGATTATTTACTTGAGTTTGAATAATGCCTGGCAACTGAATTTCAATGGGATCCTCTGCCGTCATAATGTGTTTTTCCGGTGTATTTAAATACTGTAATGCCGTATACAAAGAAATACTTTTGCCGCTACCGGTCGGGCCGGTTACTAAAATCAACCCTTGGGGTTGGCTTAATACATGACGGAAAAGTTGTTGCTGTGATTCATTCATGCCCAGTTCACTAAATTCCAACTGAACGGGTCGATTTTGCTGTAAACGCAACACAGCTTTTTCGCCAAATTGGGTTGCAAGGGTCGAGAGACGAAAATCTAAAATATCGGAAAAGGTGGTTTTAAACTGAAAGCGACCGTCTTGCGGTAAACGTGTCTCGCTAATATCCAATTTCGCCAATAATTTCAGACGGGAAATTAAGCGGTTTGCCAAAGAACGCGAGATTTGTTCTTGTACTTGCAATACGCCATCAATACGAAAACGCACTTGTAATCCTTCGGCTTGCGGTTCCAAATGAATATCGGATGCTTTTTTCTGGGTAGCGTTTTCAAAAATCTGATTGAGTTGTTGAATGATCGGCTCATCAATTTGCTGGGTATCAGGCTGTTCTTGTAGTTCAGTTGAATAAAAGAGCGGTTGATTTTCCTCGACTTTTTCAGATTTTGTTAAATCCTGTAGTGCGTTTTTGAGTACATGGTTAGGCAATAACACCGGCTCAATGTGCTTTCCACTGAGAAAGGAAAAGGTTTCACAAGCGGCAAGATTGGTTAACGAATCTAATCCCAACCACAGCGTTTGGGCATCTTCTTTTAACGGTAATGCCAAATAACGTAAGAGGGCGGTTTGTTGTTGCTGATTTCTAAGCCAAAGCTCAGGCGTAATACAAAATTCTTCGCCCTGTTGATTGATGACCGAATAATGCCGTTCCATCGGATGTTGCATCCCCTTTACCGCCCTATTGGATTAGCACTTAAGAGCAAAAGCCAGCGGGGAAAATCTCTGCATTATTACCGCAGGAAGCCGTCCAACTTACCCCCGTGGCAGCGGTGCCGGAGGCACTGAGGGTGTAGCTAATATTTTCGAGACTGCTTTTCCCGGTTACAGTGATAGCGCCACTTTTTACCGCCGTGGATTTTACGTATTTTTGTTTTGTGGCATCGGTAACATCGGCTTGAATGCCATTTTGTCCTCCGCTGCAGTTGTCGGTTTTGCCGGTGTTATAAATGCACAGTTCCACTTCGGCGCGAAGCGGAGCAGAAGCCTGTAACAATTCGGAAATAGCCGCTTTTTTGGTGTAATTTTGATAAGATGGCACCGCGACAGTGGCGAGAATCGCGACGATCGCAATCACAATCATTAATTCGATTAACGTAAACCCTTTTTTAATGGATTTCAGTGAGATAAAAACGGATTGAATTTTCATAAAAAATACCTTGTTCAATGAAAAATAATAAGGTTGATTTGAAGCAGGAGTATTTTGGCTTAGTGGAAAAATAGCGTGAAATTACACCGCACTTTTCTGGGATCTTGATCGCAAAATAAAAATCTTATGATGGAAAAACAGTTACAAATTAAAGACGGATGGTTAGTCAACGAAAGGAGAGTGTTGTCACCGCATTTTGATCAACGCCCTGAGCCAAAGGAGATTTCCTTGTTGATTATCCATTATATCAGTTTGCCACCGGAGCAATTTGGCGGCGGTTATATTGATGATTTTTTTCAAGGAAAATTAGACCCACAGGCACATCCTTATTTTCAAGAAATCAGTCCGTTACGGGTGTCAGCCCATTGTTTAATTGAGCGTACAGGACGGGTTACTCAATATGTGAATTTTGGTGATCGTGCTTGGCATGCAGGTTTATCTTGTTTTGACGGGCGGGATAAATGCAATGATTTTGCTATTGGCATTGAGTTGGAAGGAAGTAACGAACAGCCGTTTACTGATGCACAATATTTGGCATTACAAGCACTTACGAGGGAAATTATGCGGACATATCCGCATATTACCAAAGAGCGTATTGTGGGGCATTGCGATGTGTCGCCGGGGCGGAAAATTGACCCGGGACAATATTTCGATTGGCAGCGGTATTTACAGAATATTTAAATTGAACAATAAATAGACAGCACAAGGCGGCATTTTTCATTAACAGGAAAATGCCGTTTCTTTTTTATTATTGTATTGATAAATAAGGATAAATTTTCTTTTGATTATTTGCTAAATTGAAATTTTTCAGGTTATTTCTAGTTATTCTGTGGTTGAAACACAATTTTATCCACAGAAATACTGAATAACTCACAAGAGGATGAAAAAGTGTAAAACAGAAATTGAAAAACGAAAACGTGCTCATTTGTCCAACATAAATTGTTGAAAAAATCGCAAAAAACGGATGAGGTATAAATCAGTGAAAATTTGTGAGAAAAATTTAAACAAGTAAGCGAGAAACAGGGAAAGAATTGGAGGGTAGAAAAAGAAATGACAGATTATTTCCTGTTTTTAGCTCGCTATTCACAGGGTTATCCACATCATCAAAAATTCCGCTCAAGAATAACATAAAAATTCGACGTATTTTGGGGCTGCACTTTATAACTTTTTAATCTACAGCATAACCTTTATTTCTTTTTCAATATCCAGAATTCTACGTAATATTGACGACCAATTCATCACCCGTTTTATTTATAGGAGTTTTATATGTCACAATTTCCCATCCATACCATCGAAACTGCACCTGAAGCGGCAAAAGAAGCGTTGAAAGCTGTGCAAAATGCGAATGGATTTATTCCAAATTTAATCGGCGTTCTTGCGAATGCACCGACAGCATTAGAAACCTATCGTACGGTAGGTGGAATTAATGGGCGGAACAGTTTAACTGCAGCGGAACGAGAAGTGGTTCAAATTACAGCGGCGGTGGTCAATGGTTGTGGTTTTTGTGTGGCAGGGCATACTAAAATTGCCTTAAAACTATTGAAACTTGAAGAGGCTCTGGTTAAACAAATTCGCTCGACTGCGCGCATTGAGCAAGATGCCAAATTAGATGCTCTTGCCCGTTTCACACTGACAGTCATCTTGCAAAAAGCAAAACTGACCCAAGCTCAACAACAAGCCTTTTATGATGCAGGTTACACAAAGGAGAATGCCCTTGATGTGGTATTAGGGGTAAGTCTAGCGACCTTATGTAATTATGCAAATAATCTTGCGGATACACCGATTAATCCGGAATTGCAGCCTTTTGCTTAAGGTTCTTTTTATATGTAAGGCAGCTCTTGTGGGCTGCCTTTTTTATGCCCTACTTTTGTTATAACTGATGGTTTTGAAATATGGTCACTAATTCTTTTCTTTTTAAAACGTCCTTTGTTAGATTTTAAGCATTGGCAACACATTAATAAACAAGGAGAAAAATATGCAACAGCGCGATCTTTACCCCCACGAAATCTTGCAGGATGTCATCGACAAAAGTTATGCAAAATCAATTGGCAGCGTAAAAACCTTGGCTATTCTTAGCTTTCTAGGGGGGGGGGGATGTAAGTTTTGGTTATATGGCATATTTAAAAGTCGTCAGTGGTATACCGGCGGAGTGGGCTGGATTGGCAACATTATTGGGGGCAGCGGTCTTTCCTATTTGCTTAATTTGTATTCTTATCGGAGGTGGCGAATTGGCCACGGGGAACATGATGATGATGGCTTTGGGGCGATTAAGCAGACAGGTAAGTTTTCAGAAATTATTACGTAACTGGGTAATTGTGAGCTTAGGTAACCTTGCCGGTGCATTATTTATGGCGTTTTTTCTTGGGCACTATGTGGGGCTGGCTGAAGGCGCAGCAGCAAGTAAAACCATTGCTATTGCAGAAGCGAAAGTAAATATGGATTTCTTGCGAGCCTTTGTTTCAGCGATTGCGTGTAACTGGATGGTGTGTATGGGGATTTGGTTTTATTTTGGTGCAAAGCAAACATCTGGACGTATTCTTGCCATGTGGTTCCCTGTGATGATTTTTGTGTTGATTGGGCTACAGCATTTTGTGGCAAATATGTTTATTATTCCGGCAGGGATTTTTGCTGGAGCAAATGTAACATGGGGCGAGTTTTTCTTAAATATGCTTCCCGTCTTCTTGGGGAATGTGACAGGTGGGGCGGCATTTGTCGGGGCCTCTTATCTTTACGCCTATCGTCATTTGCTCAAAGAGGATTATCAAATTTAGCGCATAAAAGTGCGGTGGCGTTTTTCTGCGTTTTGAATGAAAAATAGGGAATCATGCAGATTCCCTATTTGATTCTTGAATGTGATTGAGTGAAATTTATTTAATTAACTCAATCGGCACTTTAACCACCAACTTTTTAATTTTGGCAGATTGTCCGTTCACGTTACAACAAGGTTTATGGGGTTCATAAGGATAGAATACCGCAAACGTATTTGGCACTAAAGTAATCGTGCTTTTGTTATCGATATCTTGAGTGAGTTGGTAATCATCATCTTCGTGATAGGCTTCGTATTTATTTAAGTCAGGGTAGGTTGCGCCGACTTCAATATTTTCCACACCACGAATCAGGACTTGAATATCCAAATAGTTATGGTGCAATTCTGCTTTTTTGCTGGCAGCGTCAGCCAGTTCAGGTTCCATCACGTTCATGTAAATGCGATCGGTGATGTCATGACGGCCAACCTCTAATTTTTCTAAATCCAACCCTTTTAAATACTCACAGGTTTCAGCAATAACTTTTGGTAAGCCGAGTTTAAAATCGGCACGAGTTAAATCTCCAATTAACATGTTTCCTCCTTTTTTATTTTGAAAACTGGAGTGATTTTATCATCAACCTTATTTTTCAGATAGTCATAAATGGGAATTGCGTAAATAAAGTTACCCATCAAGGCAAAAGCTCTGTATAATGCCTGCGTTTTATTTTCTAAATTAGCGTGCGGCTAACAAAAATGATTTTGTGTCGTAGCCGGTAAAAGTGCGGTGGTTTTTGAGATTATTTTTGCTAGTCGCAAATTGGAAGATAAAACATTGTGATTACTCATTTAAAAAGGAAAACATTGTGAATCCAATTGTTAAACAATTTAAATACGGTCAACATACCGTGACCTTAGAAACCGGTGCCATTGCTCGCCAAGCCACTGCTGCTGTGATGGCAAGTATGGATGATACCACTGTATTCGTTACCGTGGTGGCCAAAAAAGAGGTGAAAGAAGGACAAGATTTCTTCCCATTAACCGTTAACTATCAAGAACGTACTTATGCTGCCGGCCGTATTCCGGGCGGTTTCTTCAAACGCGAAGGTCGTCCGTCTGAAGGCGAAACCTTAATCGCCCGTTTAATCGATCGTCCAATTCGCCCGTTATTCCCGGAAGGCTTCTTCAATGAAATCCAAGTGATTGCCACCGTGGTTTCTGTCAATCCGCAAATCAGTCCGGATTTAGTCGCCATGATTGGTGCGTCTGCGGCGTTAACCTTATCCGGTGTGCCATTTAATGGTCCGATTGGTGCGGCGCGTGTCGGTTTCATCAACGATCAATTCGTATTAAACCCAACCATCAACGAACAAAAACAAAGCCGTTTGGATTTAGTGGTTGCAGGTACTGATAAAGCCGTATTAATGGTGGAATCTGAAGCGGATATTCTCACAGAAGAACAAATGTTAGCCGCTGTCGTATTCGGTCATCAGCAACAACAAGTGGTGGTGGAAGCCATTAAAGAATTTGCCAAAGAAGCCGGTAAACCACGCTGGGATTGGGTTGCCCCAGAACCAAACACCGATTTAATCAATAAAGTAAAAGCATTAGCTGAAGCACGTTTAGGCGATGCGTATCGTATCACTGAAAAACAAGCGCGTTATGAGCAAATTGATGCGATTAAAGCCGATGTCATCGCACAAATTACCGCTGAAGATGACACCATCAGCGAAGGAAAAATTATTGATATTTTCACCGCACTTGAAAGCCAAATCGTGCGTGGACGTATTCTTGCCGGTGAACCGCGTATTGACGGACGTACCGTGGATACCGTGCGTGCATTAGATATTTGCACCGGTGTGTTACCGCGTACTCATGGTTCGGCAATCTTTACCCGTGGTGAAACCCAAGCATTAGCTGTTGCCACTTTAGGGACTGAACGTGATGCGCAAATCATTGATGAATTAACCGGTGAGCGTTCTGATCACTTCTTATTCCACTACAACTTCCCTCCGTATTCTGTGGGCGAAACCGGTATGATTGGTTCACCAAAACGTCGTGAAATCGGCCATGGTCGTTTGGCAAAACGTGGTGTAGCCGCAGTAATGCCAACTTTAGCCGAATTCCCGTATGTGGTACGTGTAGTATCTGAAATTACCGAATCTAACGGTTCTTCTTCCATGGCTTCCGTGTGTGGTGCTTCTCTTGCCTTAATGGATGCCGGTGTGCCGATTAAAGCAGCGGTTGCCGGTATTGCGATGGGCTTGGTGAAAGAAGATGACAAATTTGTCGTGCTTTCTGATATTCTTGGTGATGAAGACCACTTAGGCGATATGGACTTTAAAGTGGCGGGTACACGTGAAGGTGTGACTGCACTTCAAATGGACATCAAAATTGAAGGTATCACTGCTGAAATTATGCAAATTGCATTAAATCAAGCGAAAAGTGCACGTATGCACATTCTTGGTGTGATGGAGCAAGCGATTCCGGCGCCACGCGCGGATATTTCTGATTTTGCACCACGAATCTATACCATGAAAATTGATCCGAAGAAAATCAAAGATGTGATCGGTAAAGGCGGGGCGGTGATTCGTGCATTAACCGAAGAAACCGGTACTTCGATCGATATTGATGATGACGGCACAGTGAAAATCGCTGCAGTGGATAAGAATGCTGTACAAGATGTGATGGCTCGTATCGAAGACATCACTGCTGAAGTCGAGGCCGGCGCCATTTACAAAGGTAAAGTGACTCGCTTAGCGGATTTCGGCGCATTCGTTTCTATCGTAGGTAATAAAGAAGGCTTGGTTCACATTTCTCAAATTGCTGAAGAGCGTGTAGAAAAAGTCAGCGACTATCTACAAGTAGGACAAGAAGTCATGGTTAAAGTCGTCGAAATCGATCGTCAAGGTCGTATTCGTTTAACCATGAAAGACCTTGCTCCGAAAGCAGAAGCTGCTCAACACGTATCCGATGATATTGTAGAGCAGGCATAATTTAAATTTTTTCAAAATGTTACGGTACATTATGTGCCGTAACATTTGTTTTTCAACAAGCAATACTCTGCTTTAAGGCTTATAAAGAAATGACGCAACGTAATGGGTTGTCTAATTTCGCGATTTTCCTAACCATTTTATTTTCAGTCTTTGTATTATCAGGCTGTGTCGGCTTGAGCAATACCTTTGTGTCTAAAAATAAAGTCGTGTTAGCCGAGCAAAATCCAAGCCAGCATTTTGAACAGGAAGTCATGATTGTTCGGATTAGTCAGGTGTTGCTCGTTGGAAAAATGAGTAATGAAGAACGTGCTTCTCTCCATTTTGAACGGGGCGTGCTGTACGATAGTTTGGGGCTTTGGGCTTTAGCGCGTTATGACTTTACTCAAGCTCTTGCATTGCAACCAAAAATGGCGGCAGTGTATAACTATCTAGGGCTTTATTTATTACTGGATGAAGACTATGACGGCGCATTAGAAGCCTTTAATACAGTTTTCAGCCTCGATCCTGACTATGAATATACCTTTCTTAATCGAGCATTAGACTTCTATTATGTGGAACGGTATAACCTCGCCGAACAGGATTTCTTGGCATTTTATCAACGTAATAAATCGGATCCTTACCGCGTCTTGTGGCTGTATTTGAATGAATTAAAATTCAAGCCGGCTGAGGCGCAAAAAAATCTGGCTCAACGTGCTGTTGGGCTGTCTCAGGATTATTGGGGTACCTACATTGTCCAGTATTATTTGGGCAAATTGTCAGTTCAGGAACTACAGGCTAAAGCGCAGCAGTTTGCCACAAAAACAGCGACGCAATACGCAGAGATTCTGACTGAAACCTACTTCTATCTAGCAAAACAAAAACTCAATATGGGACAGGTTGATGAGGCTGAGACCTTATTCAAACTGGCTGTTGCAAATCAGGTGTATAACTTTGTGGAGTATCGTTTTGCGGTGTTTGAGCTTTCAAAATTAGGACAACAGGCTCAAGCAGAATAACGGTGAGCATAACTCAACCGGCGGATGCGTTGTAAGGCGCAAAACGACACATGGTAATAACCTGAAAGCTTTCGTTGAGCTTTCCTTTTATACATTCGAGTATTTTTAATGACTGAAACTAAAATGACTTTCAAGGATTTAGGCTTGCCTGAATTCATTCTTAATGCTGTTGCCGATCTTGGCTTTGAAACACCCTCTCCAATTCAACAAATTTGCATACCGCACTTATTAGAAGGCCGTGATGTACTGGGCATGGCGCAAACCGGGAGTGGGAAAACCGCCGCCTTTTCTTTGCCAATTTTGGCGAAAATCGATCCGACAGAAAAACACCCGCAATTATTAGTGATGGCACCGACCCGTGAATTAGCTATTCAAGTTGCTGATGCTTGCGAGCAATTCGTGAAATATGCCAAAGGTATTAACATTGTGACTTTATATGGTGGCCAACGTTATGACATCCAATTACGTGCGTTAAAACAAGGGGCGCAAGTTGTGGTGGGGACACCGGGACGCATTTTGGATCACCTACGTCGTGGCACCTTAAGTCTTGCTGAGCTTAAAGCCATTGTGTTAGACGAAGCGGATGAAATGTTGCGAATGGGCTTTATTGATGATGTGGAAACCGTGATGGCAGAATTACCTGAACATCACCAAACCGCACTTTTCTCCGCCACCATGCCGGAGCCGATTCGTCGAATCACCAAACGCTTTATGAACGATCCACAAGAAGTCAAAATTAAAGCGACCCAACAAAGTGCGCCGGATATTGCGCAAAGCTGCTGGTATGTTCATGGCTTCCGTAAAAATGAGGCTTTATTGCGTTTCTTGGAAGTGGAAGATTTTGATGCGGCGATTATTTTCACCCGCACCAAAAGTGGCACGTTAGACGTGACGGAATTATTAGAAAAACACGGTTTCCGTGCGGCGGCATTGAACGGTGATATGACCCAACAATTACGTGAACAAACCTTAGAACGTTTGCGTAGCGGTAGCTTAGACATCGTTGTGGCGACAGACGTGGCGGCACGTGGTATTGACATTGAACGTATTAGCCTTGTGGTGAACTATGACATTCCACTGGATGCGGAATCTTATGTACACCGTATTGGTCGTACCGGTCGTGCAGGACGTTCCGGTCGTGCGTTATTGTTCGTAGAACCACGCGAACGTCGTTTGTTGCGCAATGTTGAACACCTTATCAAGAAAAATATTGAAGAGCTGGAATTGCCGAATCATGAAGTGTTACAAGCTTGTCGCCGTAAAAAATTCAAAGATAAAATTACTGCGCAGTTGGAACATCATGATTTAGATCTTTACCGTGAATTGTTGGAAGATATGTTTACTGCCGACCAATCACAAGAAGACATTGCTGCCGCTATGATGATGTTGTTACAAGGCAAACAAAAACTGATTCTTCCACCGGATCCAGTTGTGGACAAAAAAGCCCGCCGTGATCGTAATGAACGCGGTGACCGTCGTGAGAATCCACGTTCAGCAGAACGTCGTGGTGAACGTAAAGGTTATGGCAATCCACAACCAATGGATTTATATCGTATTGAAGTGGGTCGCGGAGATGGTGTGGAAGTTCGCCATATTGTTGGCGCGATTGCCAATGAAGGCGACATTAATAGTCGCTACATCGGTCACATCAAGCTGTATGATGATTATTCCACCATTGAATTGCCACAAGGTATGCCGAAAGAATTGTTACAACAATTCGCGAAAACACGTGTGTTGAATAAACAAATGCGTATGTCTTTTATCGGCGAAGCCAAAGGCGAGCGTGGAGGTGATAATTTTGGCGGAAAACGCCGTGGCGGCCGTTTTGAAGATAAAGGTTTCAAAGGCGATCGTAAATTTAAAGAAAAATCCCACCGCACTTTTAAAGAGAAACGTGAGTTTAGAAAATAAAAAAGAAGACCGCACCTAAAGTGCGGTCATTTTTTAGATACATTTATGGTTTATCATGTGATAAGCCGTTTTTCTTATTCTTCTAGAATGACTTTGCCGATATAGCCGAGGTTGCGATGTTGTTGTGCATAGTCAATGCCATAACCCACCACAAATTCATCAGGAATAGTGAAACCAACCCAGTCTACCGGTACATTTACTTCACGACGGGATGGTTTATCCAACAGAGTACAAATTGTCAAAGAGGCTGGAGCGCGTAAATTAAGAATCTCACGCACTTTTTCTAAAGTGTAGCCTGTGTCAATAATGTCTTCTACGATCAGCACGTTTTTATCGCGGATATCGCTTTCAATATCTTTTGTAATGCGAACATCGTGGTTAGTTGTCATGCCGCTACCGTAGCTTGATGTGGTCATAAATTCGATTTCTACTGGCAAATGTAATTCGCGTACTAAATCCGCCATAAACATAAAGGAACCACGCAACAAGCCTATTACCACAAGGCGATTAACGTTTTTTTGTTGATAGAATGCGGTGATTTCTTTGCCAAGTTCAGCAATACGGGAACGGACTTCTTGTTCGGAAATAAGAATATCGACGTGGTGTTTTTTCATTTAAATGTTACCTTTGGCAGATGATAAGGGCGCTATTTTAACAAAAAAAAGACTGAAGTTTAAACTTCAGTCTTTTTAAGTACCCTAACGAATTTACTTTCTACTCTACCTGTTTGGCGTGCTATGCAGACGTCCAATAACAACCATTCATCTCCATTGCAATACTTAACAGATGCGGCTTATGTTAGCAGAGTTTTCACTCTTGTCAATAAGAATTATTCTCATTTTTATTTTTTAGTTTCCTGAAATTTTCATTTTTTCCAACAAAATGGAACCTGTCTGAATATTGGAGCGATGCTCAATATCATCGGCAACAGCAACAATATTGCGTAACATGTCCGGCAGTTGTCCTGCGATGGTGATTTCTGCAACCGGATATTGAATTTCACCGTTTTCCACCCAAAAACCGGCAGCACCTCGTGAATAATCACCGGTAACTAAATTTACACCTTGTCCCATCACTTCCGTTACAAGCAATCCTCGATTCATTTGGCGTAAAAGTGCGGTCAGTTTTTCTGATGAATTTGGTTTGACCAACCAGTTGTGAATGCCGCCGGCATGCCCGGTGCTTTGCATGCCGAGCTTTCGTCCGCTGTAACTGGTGAGCAAATAAGTTTGTAGAATCCCGTTGCGAATAATCTCTATGTCCTGCGTTCTAACCCCTTCACTATCAAATGGGGTTGACGCTAATTGACCGATAAGATGCGGTCTTTCAGCGATCTCAAACCAATCAGGCAATACTTGCTTACCTAAATGATCCAATAAGAAGCTGGCTTTGCGGTATAAGCTCCCTCCACTGATAGCCGCGGCTAAATGGCTGATTAAGCCGGTTGCGACATCATTTAAGAAAATGACCGGGGCTTCTTGTGTGGCAAGCTTCTGGGGCTGTAATCGAGCAATCGCTTTTTGTGCCGCATTTTCACCGACCCAATGAGGTGGCGCTAATTGATTGATATTGCGTGCTACTGTGTATTCATAGTCTCGTTCCAGTTGTTCTTGATGCTCTGCAATGACGGAGCAAGAAAGCGAATAGCGGCTGGATAAATAGCTTTGCAACATGCCGTGGCTGTTGCCATAAACACGCACTCCGGTGTGGGCATTAAAAGAAGCCCCTTCACTGTTCACGATACGTTCATCATGTTCTAGGGCTGCTTTTTCAGTATCCAAAGCAAGTTGCACCGCTTTATCAACGTCAATTTCAGCAGCGTGATACAAATCCAAATCCGGTGCATTAAATGCCATTAATTCTTTGTCGGCTAACCCTGCACACTCATCCGGTGAAGTGTATTTGGCAATAGCAAGCGCCGCTTCTACGGTATTTTTGATGGCTTCCGGTGTTAAATCGGAGGTGGAAGCATTGCCTTTTTGTTGTCCTACATAGACGGAAATACCCAACGCACCGTCGTTGTTAAATTCAATGTTTTCAATTTCCTGTAAGCGGGTGGAGACGGAGAGACCACCGGATTTAGTCACACCCACTTCGGCCGTTGCACCTGCTTTTTGTGCAATTTCAATGGCAAGGCTGACAGCATCGCGTAGTTGTTGTTCTTGTTGGCGTAAAAGTGCAGTGGTATTTTCAAGTGTTTTTTGTGGCATTGTGCTTTTCTCAATGGTGAAATTTCGCTAATTTTAGCGTATTTTTCTTTTTAAGGCGAACCACGGATTCTGTGCTAAAATGCACCGCACTTTTAAGTAGAACGATGGAAAAGAAGATGGCAAAACGTAAAAAAGAAGATTTTGACTGGCAAGACGAAGAACAGGAAGAAATTATTTGGGTCAGCAAAAGTGAAATTAAACGGGATGCGGAAGTATTAAAAAAACTGGGGGAAAAACTGGTTGAGCTGACAAAGGCAAAATTAGATAAAATCCCTTTGGAAGATCCTTTATTGGAAGCCGTGAATTTAGCGCAGCGTCTGCAAAAAGAAGCACGACGTCGCCAATTGCAATATATCGGTAAATTATTGCGCGGGATGGATGTTGACCCCATCCAAGCAGCGTTGGAAAAATTAGAGAACAAACATCAGCAACAACAAGCAATGTTGCATAAGTTGGAATTATTACGTGATGCGTTAGTGGCAAAAGGCGATGATGCATTAACGGATTTTCTAACGGATTATCCGCATGCTGATCGACAACATCTGCGAAATTTGATTCGTACCGCAAGTAAGGAAAAAGAACAGAATAAACCGGCAAAAGCCTACCGTGAAATTTTCCAGTATTTGAAGGAAATTGTGTTGGAAGATTAGCCCGATGTGAAATAATTCAGCCCCTTAATAAGCAATTTATTAAGGGGCTGTTTTTTATGAGCGGATTAATTTAGCCAGAAGAAGTAACCGAAGGTTGCAATAACTAAGATACACACGATATTCAAAAGAATACCGGCTCTGACCATTTCACTTTGTTTCACTTCACCGGTACCGAACACAATGGCATTCGGTGGTGTTGCGACCGGCAACATGAAGGCACAGGAAGCCCCTAACCCGATGATTAAGGCTAAGCCGATTTCCGGCATACCAAGAGATTGTGCGATAGAAATGAAAATCGGCACTAACAAGGCTGCACTGGCAGTGTTGGAGGTAAATTCCGTTAAGAAAATGATAAATGTCGCAACTAATAAACCGATGAGATAGAAGTGGCCACCTTCAATCAGGAATACGATGCCGTCAGCCAAGATTTTGCTTGCGCCGGAATTTTTTAATACCGCACTTAAGGTTAAGCCGCCACCGAAGAGCATTAATACGCCCCAATCGGTGTTGTTTTGAATTTGCTTCCAGTTTGTTACCCCGGCAACACAAAGGAGCACGGCGGCAGATAAAGCGATAACGCTATCGAAGCTGGCAATTTTACCCTCTAATCCTAATGCGCCTGCAAGAATTGGGTTAATTTGGCTACTGAAAACCCAGCTCAACGCAATAAAGACGAAGATCGCTAAGGTGATCCAACGTGGTTTATTCATTGGAATGGCTTCAAATTGTTGGTCAAAACGAATATTGAGTTTTGGCTTGAAGACAATATAAAGCGTGCCGATCATCAGTGGCATAAGAATTAACATAATCGGTAAGCCATACCACAACCAATCGGCAAAAGTGAGGTGCAATTGGGTGGCAACGATGTTGTTTGGTGGGCTTCCCACTAAGGTTCCCATGCCGCCGATGCTGGCGCTATAGGCAATCCCTAAAAGCACGAACACATAGGTGTTATGTTCTGAATCACGATCTAAACGGCTAAGCACGCCCATGGCAAGGGGTAACATCATAGCTGCGGTCGCGGTGTTGCTGACCCACATGGACAAAAATGCGGTCACGGAGAATAAATACATCACCGCGACAAATAAATTGCCTTTCGCCAACGCCATAATTTTGTTGGCAATCATTTTATCTAACTGTTGAATATGAAGTGCGGTGGCTAAAGCAAAGCCCCCGAAGAATAGAAAAATATTCGGATCAGCAAAGGTCGCTAGTGCCGTGCTGGTTTTGACTAATCCTAAGAAAATGGCAAGTAGCGGAACAATTAACGCCGTGATTGTGACGTGTAAGGCTTCCGTTAACCACAAAATGGCAACCAACGCCAATAATGCCAACCCACCATTGGCATTTTTATCAAAAGGCAGTGTATTGAGTAAGACAAAAAAGAGAATAACCGCAAAAATAAAGATAATTGCACTCCTATAATTCTTACTTTGATTTTGAGTTGTGTCTTTCATAATTTTAATTCCTGTCAATAAAATCAAAGATCAACATATTGCTAAAAATAGGCAATATGCTAAGAAAACTAACACTTCGTTAACAAAAAGCAATTAGTTTTTTATGGAATTGTGACATTGCGCAAAAAAAGTGCGGTGAAAACTTTCTGTATTTTCACCGCACTTTTAGAAGAATAATGATGCAGACTAGGATTAGTCTTGCTCGAAATCTGCGAGGTCTAAGGCTTCTTGTGACAGAATAATGCCGGTGAGATCTGCATAAACAAAGTCTTCCGGGAAGAAGGTTACACCACCAAAGTTGACCGGAACATCTGTTTCGCCGTGGTTGTTTTCATCTGCGCCTACCGGAATTGGGGCTAAAGCATGGATGCCGATGTCGATATTTTCCAGCTGCTGGATTTGACGAACCGCACCATAAACGATGATGCCTTCCCAATGGTTGTCTGCCGCTAATTGTGCAAGTTCCGCATCAATTAATGCACGGCGTACTGCGCCGCCGCCATCAACGACTAATACGCGTCCTTCACCGTTTTCTTCTAAAATTTCAGCTATTAACCCGTTATTTTCAAAGCATTTTACGGTGGTGACTTTGCCATAAAAAGAACTTAGCCCGCCGAAACTTGAGAAAACAGGTTCGACAACATCGACTTGATCGAGATAAATATCGCAAAGTTCAGAAGTATCAATGTACATAAAAGACCCTATTTTTTAAGATGAATACTGCGAGCTAGTATAGTCCGTTTCAGCCTAGAAGCAAGCCAAAACTAAATAGCCCATTGATAAGTAACGCAATCAGCGACATTTGCGCCAGCATCGGGCGCAACGCTACCGGCTCTTTATGAGAGAAAACAAAATAAGCATGTTTGAACAAGAGCGGATAAGTGAGCAAAAAGACGAAACTCAACGGATTACGCAAATTCATGAGGGCAAACAAGAGATAAAACAACGCCGCAATGGAAAGCAACAAGCAATGATAAATCCGCCCATTATGTGGCCCTAAGCGTACAGCAAGGGTGTTTTTGCCCGCTTTGCGATCTTGTTCAATATCACGCAAGTTATTGATATTTAAAACCGCTGTCGCAAGTAATCCGCTGGCAATGGCAGGAAGCAAAATAACGGCAGAGATATCATGTACTTGCAGATAATAGGTGCCGCCGATGCCCAATAACCCAAAGAAAATTAACACGGAAATATCGCCTAAGCCCAAATAGCCGTAAGGCTTGCTGCCCACGGTGTAGGTGATAGCTGCCACAATGGCAAGTACGCCGAGCATGGAAAATGCGATTAAGTCGCTCACATTTTGATAAGCAATGCCGATTAAGAGAGCACCACAAAGGAAACTCAAGGCGATCATCACATAAAGCCCTTTTTTCAACTGTGCAGCAGAAATGGCGCCTTGCTGAATGCCGCGTAATGGCCCAATACGTTCTGCCGTATCGGAGCCTTTTTGGTGATCACCGTAATCATTGGCGAAGTTGGAGAGAATTTGCAGAAACAACGTGGTGAGTAAACATAACACCGTGATTCCCCAATGGAAACTGCCCGCCCAATAGGCAAGCGCGGAACCGGTTAAAATCGTTGCTAAGGCTAACGGCAAGGTTTTCGGACGCGCCGTCTCAATCCACATTTTTATTGTATTTTTTGTCATAATGGCTACTCGAATAACGAAAAATAAGGCGATTTTTTACCGCACTTTTAGCTAAAATAGGCGCCATTCTACAAGGTTATTCTGCAGATTTTAACTGTTTTAAGGAAAATATGTCCGATTCTCTCATATTGCAGCCTGTGGCTGTGATTCACACGCCTTACAAAGAAAAATTTTCTGTGCCGCGTCAACCTAATTTAGTGCAGGATGGCACAGGCATTGTCGAATTGTTGTCGCCCTATAACCAAGCGGAAACTGTCCGTGGTTTAGAACAATTCAGCCACCTTTGGCTGATTTTTCAATTTGATCAAATCCCGCAAGGCAAATGGCATCCTACCGTGCGCCCGCCACGCTTAGGCGGCAATCAACGGGTTGGCGTGTTTGCCTCGCGCTCGACACATCGCCCAAATCCTCTTGGTTTATCCAAAGTGGAATTGCGCCACATAGAATGTAAAAACGGCAAGGTGTTGTTACATCTCGGTGCCGTAGATTTAGTGGACGGCACACCCATTTTCGACATCAAACCTTATCTGGCTTATGCCGACAGTGAGCCTGACGCGATTTCCGGTTTCGCCCAAAGCGAGCCCAAACCGTTGTTACAAGTGGAATTTACTTTGGAAGCGGAAAGTGCGGTTAAAAAACACAGCAAAAACCGACCGCACTTACAACGTTTTATTACCGACGTTATCCAACAAGATCCCCGCCCGGCGTATCAACAAGGCAAAGCCACCGATCGTCTTTACGGCATTTCGTTGTATGACTTGAATGTGAAATGGCGGATTAAAGCGGAGCGTGTGGATGTGGCGGAAATTGTGCAAATTGAAACCTTAGTAAATCATCAGGAAGATTAATCTGCGAACTTTTTGAAGTGTATTTCTGATGAGAAAATATTTTAAATTTTCACTGCACTTTTCAGGATTTCTTATTCACTCAACCCCGCTAAAATCGAACATTCCGGGCAATCGTTGCCTTGGCAGCTGTCGTGCCAGCGTTGGAGTTCAGCCACCATTTTTTGTAGTGCATGAATTTGTGCATTGAGGGTTTCGATATGTTGTGCCGTAAGTTGTTTCACTTCACGGCAGTTGCGATTCGGGTTGTCTTGTAATTGAAGTAATTGGGCGATTTGTTGCAGGGAGAAACCCACGCCTCGCGAGTGGCGGATAAAACGCAAACGGGCGAGATCGTTTTCTTCATAATAGCGGTAACCTGAAAGTGTACGTGTGCCGGCTTTGAGTAAGCCCCGTTTTTCGTAATCACGGATTTGTTTGGCAGATAAGCCGGTGAGTTTGGCTGCTTGACTGATGTTCATAAAAAGTGTTTGACCTTAACCTAACGTTAAGGTTTATATTAATCTCGCCGACCAAGGTCGGCAAGGTTTAACTTAACAAAGGAGCAAATAATGCAAAACGTAACCCTAAAAATTGATGGCATGACCTGTGGTTGTTGTGTGAAAAACGTGACTCGCGTATTGAGTGAATTAGATGGTGTCGCGCACGCAGAGGTAAGTTTGGAAAAAGCGCAAGCGGTCGTGAGTTTTGATGAAAATAAAGTGCAACCTGCCACGTTGGTGGAAGCGCTGGAAGATGCCGGGTTTGATGCGGCAGTAGCGTAATTTTTCTACTTGTTAACGCGGCATGAAAACTCTGTCTTGTTTGACACCGCAAAAACGAGTTGAAAACCCACCGCACTTTTCTGTGAAAGGAAATAAAAAGAGGATGTTATGCAAAAAGTCTCCCTTCAAATTGGTGGCATGACGTGCCAGTCGTGTGCCAGTCGGATTGAAAAGGTATTGAATAAAAAGGATTTTGTGCAGAAGGCGGGCGTGAATTTCGCCAGTGAAGAAGCGCAGATCACTTTTGATGAAAAGCAAACTTCCGTTGAACAGCTGATCCAAATTATTCAAAAGACCGGTTTCACGGCACAGCTCAAGCAAGAACAGGTAGCGTTGCCGCAAGAACGAAACATTTCGTGGCGGTTGATTTTATTGTGGCTGATTAACGTGCCGTTTTTAATCGGTATGCTCGGCATGATGCTGGGGCGGCATGATTGGATGTTGCCGCCGATGTGGCAAATGGCGTTAGCCACGATTGTGCAATTCGGCTTGGCGATTCCCTTCTACAAAAGCGCTTGGGGCAGTATTAAAGGTGGCTTGGCAAATATGGATGTATTGGTCAGCCTTGGCACCTTAACCATTTATTTTTATTCTGTTTTTATGCTGTTTTATATGCCGTACATGCCCCATGATCACGGTTCGGCAAATATTTATTTTGAGGCGTCCGTCATGGTGTTGGGCTTTGTGAGTTTGGGAAAATTCTTAGAAGATCGTACCAAAAAACACAGCCTAAATAGCCTTGGTTTATTGTTACAGCTGACACCAAAACAGGTGCGCGTGCAACGTAACGGCGAATGGCAAACCGTGCCGTTAAATCAAATCCAAGTGGGCGAATTGTTGCGCGCTAACCAAGGCGAACGCATTGCGGCGGATGGCGTGGTGGAAGAAAGTTCGGGTTGGTGTGATGAAAGCCATTTAACCGGCGAATCGTTGCCTGAAATGAAAAAATCGGGAAGCCCTGTGTTGGCGGGCGCGATGGTGACGGACGGCAGTTTGGTTTATCGCTCGCAACAGCTTGGTAGCCAAACGTTGCTCGGCGATATGATGAACGCCCTTTCTGAGGCGCAAGGCAGCAAAGCGCCTATTTCCCGTTTTGCCGACAAAGTGGCGGCAGTGTTTGTGCCAACGGTGATAGGCATCTCCTTGCTGACGTTTTTACTCACTTGGTGGCTTCAACATGATGTGGTGACAGCTTTAATTCATGGGGTTGCGGTGTTGGTGATTGCCTGCCCTTGTGCCTTGGGCTTAGCCACGCCGGCAGCGATCATGGTGGGGATGGGCAAAGCCGTGAAACAGGGCATTTGGTTTAAAGATGCCGCTGCCATGGAAGAATCCGCCCATGTGAACGCGGTGGTGTTGGACAAAACCGGCACGCTCACAGAAGGCAAACCGCAAGTGGTCGCTTTTTGGCAGGCGCAAAGTGCGGTCTATTCTGAAGATGAAATTTATGCGTTGGCGGCCGCTATTGAACAAAGCGCGACACATCCGCTGGCAAAAGTCCTTGTGCAAGCCGCAGTGGCGAAAAACGTAGTGTTGCCTGCGGTGCAACATATTCAGGCAGATGTGGGACAGGGGATTCAAGGCGAGATTGAACATATTGGCACGGTGAAAGTGGGGAAACCTGCCTATTGCGGTTTGACGTTACCAACTGATCTTGAGCCGGTGTGGCAAATCGCCAGCATTGTGGCAGTCGCTGTAAACGAGCAGCCCGTTGCCGCGTTTGCCTTAGCAGACGCCTTAAAATCGGACAGTCAAAAGGCAATTCAGCGTTTGCAGGCACATAATATCGATGTGTATATCATGAGTGGCGATAATCCTAACGTAGTGCAATACATTGCCGATCAGCTTGGGATTCAACATGCGCAGGGTAATATGTCGCCGCGAGATAAAGCAAGTGCGGTTAAAATTCTACAAGAAAATGGCAACGTGGTCGCTATGGTGGGGGATGGCGTAAATGACGCGCCGGCACTTACAGCCGCCAATGTAAGTTTTGCTATGCACGATGGCGCGGATGTGGCGCAACACAGTGCGTCGGCAACCCTGATGCAGCATTCGGTCAATCAGTTGGTGGATGCCTTACTGATCTCCCGCGCGACGCTAAAAAACATTAAACAAAATTTATTTTTTGCGTTTATTTATAACGTGTTGGGCATTCCGCTAGCCGCCTTGGGGTTGCTCAGTCCAGTGGTTGCCGGCGCGGCGATGGCGATGAGTTCGATTTCTGTGTTAAGTAATGCGTTACGCTTAAAGAAAGTGAAAATTGAATAGTCGAGGAAAAGAAAAGTGCGGTTAAAATTCATTGTGTTTTTTAACCGCACTTTTTTATTAGTTGGAATAAATCAATTCCGGAGATTGATTGTCGTTGATGACGCTTTCGTTGACCACCACTTTTTCTAATCCTTCTAAAGAAGGCAAGTCGTACATGGTGTCGAGCAAGACGCCTTCGATGATGGAGCGTAAGCCGCGGGCGCCGGTTTTACGGGCAAGGGCTTTTTTTGCCATGGCGATTAAGGCTTCTTTAGTGAATTCCAGTTTCACGTTTTCTAAGCCAAATAGCGCTTGATATTGTTTACATAAGGCATTTTTCGGTTCGGTCAGAATACGCACGAGGGCTTCTTCATCTAATTCGCTTAACGGTGCAACCACCGGTAAACGTCCGATAAATTCCGGGATTAAACCGTATTTCATTAAATCGTCCGGTTCTACTTGTTTGAACAAGTCGGTCAATGTGGCTTTGTCTTTTTCGCTCTTAATTTCGGCGCCGAAACCAATGGCAGTGGCGACGCTGGTGCGTTTTTCAATGACTTTATCTAAGCCGGCAAAGGCACCGCCGCAAATAAACAGAATTTTCGATGTATCGATGCGCAACATTTCTTGTTGTGGATGCTTGCGTCCACCTTGTGGTGGAATGGAAGCAACCGTGCCTTCAATCAGTTTTAACAAGGCTTGTTGTACCCCTTCGCCGGAGACATCACGGGTGATGGACGGATTTTCTGATTTGCGGGTGATTTTGTCGATTTCGTCGATATAAATAATGCCTTGTTCCGCACGTTCGATGTCGTAATCACAGTTTTGCAGTAATTTTTGTAACACGTTTTCCACGTCTTCGCCCACGTAACCGGCTTCTGTCAAGGTGGTGGCATCCGCCATGGCGAAAGGCACATTTAACATACGCGCCATGGTCTCTGCCAACAGGGTTTTACCGCTACCGGTCGGGCCGATCAGCAAAATGTTACTTTTACCTAATTCCACATCATTGGTTTGATGTTTGGTGCGTAGGCGTTTGTAGTGGTTATACACTGCCACCGCCAACACTTTTTTCGCGTAATCTTGGCCGATGACATAATCGTCTAAATGGGCGCGGATTTTATGCGGTGTGGGTAATTCCTGCTCTTTTGTTGCTTCTGCGTCTTCGCTTTCGGCTTCTTCGCCATGCTCTTCGTTGAGCAACATATCGTGACACAATTCGATACATTCATTACAAATGTAACCAGAGGTGCCGGCGATAAGTTTATTGACTTCGTCTTGTTCTTTGCCACAGAAAGAACAATGTAATTCTTTATCTTTTGCCATGTTTATCTCTTAACGTTTGGTAAACACTTCATCGATCAAGCCGTAGTTTTTGGCTTCTTCGGCAGACATAAAGTTGTCGCGATCAGTGTCTTTTTCGATGGTTTCAATGGGCTGTCCGGTGTGGAAAGCCAAGCGTTCGTTTAAGGTGCCTTTAATTTTTAAAATTTCTTGCGCATGAATTTGAATATCCGATGCTTGTCCGCGGAAACCGCCTAACGGTTGGTGGATCATCACGCGAGCATGTGGCAAGGCACCACGTTTGCCCGGTGCGCCGCCGGCCAATAAAAAGGCTCCCATGGAACAGGCTTGTCCAACGCACAAGGTACGCACATCGGGCTTGATGAATTGCATAGTGTCGTAAATTGCCATGCCGGCAGTCACAGAACCGCCAGGTGAGTTGATATATAAATTGATGTCTTTATCGGGATCTTCTGATTCTAGGAAAAGCAATTGTGCCACAATCAGATTGGCCATGTTGTCTTCCACTTCACCGCTTAGGAAAATCACGCGATCTTTCAGTAAGCGAGAATAAATATCATAGGCGCGTTCGCCGCGGGAAGTTTGGTCAACGACCATAGGAATTACACTCATATGTTCCTCAATTTAGTCAGGATAGGGTGAAAAGTGCGGTCAGAAAAAACGGAGTTTTTTGATATTGGACGAGCCAACAGCGCCGCAAAAACAAATTTATTTCATAAAAAACGGCGGCTATTTTACCTGAAAAATTGGGTTTGCTGAATGACTATTCCGGCAAAAATAAAAATGCGGTCATTCGTTTGAAAAAATGACCGCACTTTTAGGCGTTGGAACCTGTTATTACGGTTCTTGTTTTGCCGGATCCTCTTTTAACGACTGATAGTCCACCAAGGCTCGCCAGTTAAACACTTTGATTGGTTGCGGTTTCGGGTTGAAAAAATCTTCTTGGCTTAAATGACTTTCTTTAATGCCTAACCATTGGGCAAAGCCGTGAATAAAATTAAAGGCGCTTTGCGGGTTTTTAATGAGGGTTCTTTTGGTATCGTCACTGGAAAAACGAACAAAAGGCACCGCATAACTTTGTTTATATTCCTTGTTATTTAGCATAGACAGATTTTTTCCTGCGCCTAAATGCGCCAAGCCGTGATCCGAGAAATAAATGACGGAATAGCTTTGTCCTTGATCTTTTAGAATTTGATTCACTTCAGACAATAAGCTGTCCGTTTGTTTTAAGGTATCTAAATAACAAGACATTTCTCGGCTAATTAAATGGAATTTCGGTTCTTCGCCATTTAAATGGGCGCAAAAGGTCGGGTGCGAACCAATTAAATGTAAAACGATTAATTTGGTTTGATCTTTATCTTTCGCCAAAAGTTGTTTTAACGGATCCAATAATGCCGTGTCCGAGATATTGTCCGAATCATACCCGCCTTTTTTGGTAAAGAACGATTCATCCGCTTGAATGCCGATACGCGATGCCATGGTGTCCCATTCGCCCACTTTGCCTTGGTTGGACAACCAATAGGTTTTGTAATGGGCAAGTTTGGCGAGCGAGATAATGTTATCGGTGTAAACCGTTTCTTCATTGTTGTTAATAGAACGATACAGCGTGCGTTGTAAAGACGGTTGCGTATTTGGGCCGGCAGCCACATATAAATTGAAAATCAAACCGTTCACTTGTTCCAAAAACGGCGTGGTTTTTTGTGGATAGCCGTATAAAGATGTGTAATCCCGTCGCATACTTTCGCCGATAACTAAGACATAGTTTTGATATTTGGGCTCCACGGAAAGGATTTGCCATTCCGGTGTTTTGGTTAAGGCGTCATTTAATAATGCCCGTTGCGTTAAATAGGTGTTATTCACTTTGATGGCGTTAGACATAAAGCTGACTGGATAAAAGTTTGAGGCTTTAAAAAATTCGGAGAGCTTGAATTCTTTTTCGGGATCCGTATTTTCCACTTCTTTTGTAATGGGCGTATAAAGTGAAAAGGCGACAAGACCAAGGTAAACGGCAGCATAGATTTTTTTCTGAGATTTATTTGAGGTTTTATGTCGTTGAATCAATAAGATAACGATAAATAAAAGAAGATAGAAAAAAGTAAAAATATAAATAGAGAGCGGAATCGCTTTAAAAAAGCCGATAGTTTCACTGAAATTGGTTTCATAAACTGAGGCAATTACCCCAATCGACACCGGGCCATATAATAAGCCGGAAGGAAGATAGCCGAGAGAGAGCGCGAAAATAAAAAGAAAACCAATCAAAAATAAGATCTTGCTGTGTTTCCGTAAGGTGAAAAGCAGCAAACCTAATGCGAAAATGCTCACCAGATTAGTCAGATAATTATCCAAAATGCCTAAGGCAATGTGGGAAAGAAAGGAAAAAATCAATAATAACAACGCAAAAGTGATGTCATTATTGATGAAATGGTGTTTTTTGAATTGACTCATTTTAGGTGCCACGGGTGTTTTTCATGTACTTTTCTAAGGGCGGAAATTTTAGACCCTTTATTTCCTAAAATGAAGTATTTTCGTTTCAATACATTAAGTTATAACTATTCCTTATGGGGGATGCGATTTTTTTATTTGCATTTAAGGGGATTAATTTTAATAATGTGGCGATTTTTGAAAAGGTATTGATGCAGTAAGGCTTGAGCGAGTTGAGCCTTACGCGAATTAAGGAAATTTTATGAATATTCAGCAGGTTATAAAAGAAAATCGCTTGGAGCTGTTGTTCCAGCAAGGGTCATTTGGTCTTGAAAAAGAAAGCCAACGTGTGCACGCAGATGGGGCAGTTGTGGTTACTGAGCACCCAAAATGCTTTGGCAATCGTTCTTATCATCCTTATATCCAAACGGATTTTGCGGAAAGTCAGCTTGAATTAATCACCCCACCCAATAAAAAAATTGAAGATACGTTGCGTTGGTTATCCGCCATTCACGAAGTGGTGTTACGCTCTTTACCGGAAGACGAATATGTCTTTCCGTTGAGTATGCCGGCCGGCTTGCCACCGGAGGATCAAATTAAAGTGGCACAACTGGACAATCCGGTCGATGTGGCGTACCGCGAGCATTTGGTGAAATCGTACGGTAAAAGTAAGCAAATGGTGAGTGGTATTCACTACAACTTCCAGCTTGAGCCAGCGTTCATTCAACAGCTGTTTGCACGACAAAATGACTATCAAAGTGCGGTGGATTTTCAAAACGATTTATATTTGAAAATTGCCCGTAATTTTTTGCGTTATCAATGGATCCTCGTTTATTTGTTTGCGGCCACGCCAACGGTTGACACCAATTATTTCCGTCACGGTACGCCATTAAAAGCGGGGCAATACGTCCGTAGTTTACGTTCTGGCCAATATGGTTATGTGAATGACCCGAGTGTGAAAGTATCTTATGACAGCTTGAACGATTATGTGAAAACCTTGGAACACGCGGTGAGTAGCGGACAGCTTATTGCCGAAAAAGAATTTTATTCCAACGTGCGCTTGCGTGGTGCGAAACAGGCGAGTGAATTGCTACAAAACGGCATTCAGTATTTGGAATTCCGCCTGTTCGACCTAAACCCGTTTGAGGCTTATGGTATCGCATTAAATGATGCCAAATTCGTGCATTATTTTATTTTGCTAATGGCGTGGCTAGATGAAGAATCCTTAGCAAGTGCGGTGGAATTAGGCAAAGAAAAATTAGCGCAAGTGGCATGGGAAAATCCGCTGTCGGCAACGGCTTTCCAAGCAGAAGGCGAACGTGTTTTACAGCAATTATTGGCGATGTTGTCGGAAATTCATGCTGACGCAGAGATGACTGAGATCGTCAAAGAGAAACTGGCGCAATTTGCCGACCCAAGCCAAACGCTTGGTGCACGCTTAGTCAATGCCATCGAAGCACATGGCGGTTATCAAAAACTGGGTGCGGAACTGGCGATTCGTTACAAAAAACAAGCCTTTGAACGTTTTTATGCGTTGTCGGCTTTCGACAACATGGAGCTTTCCACCCAAGCCCTGATGTTTGATGCCATTCAAAAAGGCTTAAAAATGGAGATTTTAGACGAGCGCGATCAGTTCTTAAGTCTGCAATTCGGTGATCATTTGGAATATGTCAAAAACGGCAACATGACTTCCCATGACAGCTACATTTCGCCACTCATCATGGAAAATAAAGTGGTGACCAAAAAAGTGTTGGCGAAAGCCGGCTTTAACGTGCCGCAAAGTGTGGAATTTACCAGCGTAGAACAAGCGGTAGCCAATTATGCTTTATTTGCTGGGCGTGCCGTTGTGATTAAACCGAAATCCACTAATTACGGTTTGGGCATCAGTATCTTCCAACAGGGCGTGCATGATCGTGAGGATTTTGCCAAAGCCATTGAAATTGCTTTCCGTGAAGATAAAGAGGTGATGGTGGAAGATTATCTCACCGGTACAGAATACCGTTTCTTCGTGTTAGGTGATGAAACCCTTGCCGTGTTATTGCGTGTACCGGCAAATGTGATTGGCGATGGCGTGCATACGGTGGCGGAATTAGTGGCACAGAAAAATGATCATCCGTTGCGCGGCGATGGCAGTCGTACGCCATTGAAGAAAATTGCGTTGGGCGACATCGAACAGTTACAGTTAAAAGAGCAGGGCTTAACCGTTGATAGCGTACCGGCGAAAGATCAGTTGGTGCAGCTGCGTGCCAATTCCAACATCAGCACCGGTGGCGATTCCATTGATATGACCGACCAAATGCACCCAAGCTACAAAGCCTTGGCGGTCGGTATCACTAAAGCCATGGGCGCTGCGGTGTGTGGTGTGGATTTAATCATTCCCGATTTAACCAAAGCGGCTGAACCAAGTTTGCAATCTTGGGGCGTCATTGAAGCCAACTTTAATCCAATGATGATGATGCACATCTTCCCGTACGCAGGACAATCCCGCCGGGTGACGCAAAACGTGCTGAATATGCTCTTTCCGGAACTGAAATCATAGCCCAATAGCGTAAAAGGCGAATCTGAGGATTCGCCTTTTTGTTTGCTTGAAGTGCGGTTGGTTTTACAACCGTTTTTTGCCACATTCGATACTTGCGATCATGGTAAAAGACACACGTTTCAATGCAATTTATGCTATATTGTTCCTCACTTTTTGTGCATTTATTGAGGCTGAATTTTGACCGAACAAGTTACTCAAACCTTGACCTTGGAACCGCAGGATAACGAGCGTTTGCGTTCGTTGTGTGGCGCGGGAGACGAACACCTTTCTTTAATAGAAAAATATTTCAATCTTTCCATTGCCCGCCGAGGTTTTACTTTTACATTGCAATCGCAAGGGGAAAATCCATCGGCACATGTTCAGCACCTTGTGCAAAGTGCGGTAGATTTAATTCGTGATTTATATGCGCAAACCGCGCCGGTGCGTGGGCAGATCAAAGAGTTAGATTTGGAAGATGTGCACATCGCGTTGGTGGAAAGTCGTATTTTAGAACAAGATGCCGAACCAACCCGCTCTGAAAGCAAGGTGTATAGCACAACGATTAAAACTAAGCGGGGCTTAATCAAACCGCGCGGACCAAATCAAATTCAGTATTTGCACAATATTTTGCGTTATGACATCAGTTTCGGTATTGGTCCCGCCGGGACGGGAAAAACCTTTTTAGCGGTCGCTGCTGCGGTAGAAGCCTTAGAACGACAGGAAATTCGTCGTATCTTGCTGACCCGCCCTGCGGTGGAAGCCGGTGAAAAGCTGGGTTTTCTGCCGGGCGATTTAGGGCAGAAAATCGAGCCGTATTTACGCCCGCTCTATGATGCGTTATTTGAAATGTTAGGTTTTGAGCGCGTGCAAAAACTCATGGAACGCAATGTGATTGAAATTGCACCGCTGGCGTATATGCGTGGGCGCACCTTAAACGACAGTTTTATTATTTTGGATGAAAGTCAAAACACCACCGTGGAACAAATGAAAATGTTTTTGACCCGCATTGGCTTTAATTCGAAAGCGGTGATTACCGGCGACATTACGCAAATCGACTTGCCTCGCTCGCAAAAATCCGGTTTGCGTCATGCCATTGAAGTGTTGTCCGGCGTGGAAGAATTAAGTTTTAATTACTTTGACAGCAAAGACATTGTGCGCCATCCGGTGGTGGCGAAAGTGGTGCAGGCGTATGACGCTTGGGATGCGCAGGAAGAAATTCGTCGTCGCGAATTGGCGGAGCAACGTAAAGCAGAACGTGAAGAAAAAGCCGAGCGCGAAGAATAAACTGAGAAAGAAGAAAAAGTGCGGTCAGAAATGACAATGAATTTAGGAGAGCAATATGGGTAAGATGATCATTGATTTACAAATTGCTTGCGAGCAAGAAAGCGGCTTGCCAACCGCAGAACAAATCGAACAATGGGCAACAGCCGCAGTACAACCGCAAAGTGATGAAGTGGAAATGACTGTACGCATTGTAGATGAAGCGGAAAGCCATGCCTTGAATTTGAATTATCGCGGTAAAGATCGCCCGACCAATGTGTTGTCTTTCCCTTTTGAATGCCCTGATGAAGTGGAGCTGCCGTTACTCGGCGATTTGGTGATTTGCCGTCAAGTGGTAGAGCGTGAAGCGCAGGAACAAGACAAACCTCTCATGGCGCATTGGGCGCACATGGTGGTGCACGGCAGCTTGCATTTGCTTGGTTATGATCACATTGAAGATGATGAAGCAGAGGAAATGGAAAGCTTGGAAACCCAAATCATGACGGAACTGGGCTTTGCAGATCCGTATTTGAGCGAGAAATGAGCCGAGTACTCCTCATTTTAGTGGGTGAGGATGACTTTCTTGCCCACCAATTAAATCACAACCTTTCACTTAAAAGTGCGGTCTGGATTGGCGATGTTTCACCGTACTTTGCCACCCAAGCCTATTTTCCTTTTAGCAAAACGAAAAATCTGCTCGGTAGTGAATTTCCTGCCATCATTTATGACGCACGACAAGGCATTCACTTGGATGCCCTCGCCATGGCGGCAGGCACATTGCAGGACGGTGGTCAGTTATTATTGTTGTTGAATCATTGGGCAGATTTAGCCAACCAACCGGACAGTGACAGCCTGCGTTGGTCGGGCGAAAAACACGCCATAAACACACCGCACTTTATCGCCTTTTTGCAGGAAAAAATCGCAAAATACGGTTTTCCTGTTTATCAAAGTACGCCGTTAACGCTTGCCTCGCCGAAGCCTCAAAAAGACCGTTCAACATATTGTCAGCCAACCTTAGAACAAGTCCGTTTATTGCAACAAATGGCGGAAGCCGAGGAGGAGATCCTGATCGTCACGGCAAAACGTGGGCGTGGAAAATCGGCGTTGGCGGGACTCTTTGCCAAACAGCAATTGGCACAAAACCAGCCGATGATTCTCACAGCCCCGAATAAAAGTGCGGTCAATATTTTCAATGAATTTGCCGGGGCGGAAATCACCTTTATGCCGCCTGATGAACTTAGCCAAAACCTCAGCGACGCGCCACAACAATTTGCCAACCATTGGTTGTTTGTGGACGAAGCGGCGATGATTCCGCTAGACATCTTATTTCGCCTAACTAAGGCCTTTAAACGCGTTGTGTTGACGACCACCATTCACAGCTATGAAGGCACAGGCAGAGGATTTTTATTAAAATTCATGGCGAAAACTGATCGCACTTTGCGCCATGTTGAACTGTTTACGCCGTTACGTTGGCAGGCGGATGACAAACTGGAAGCGTTTATTGACGACCTTTTGCTGTGCGATTGCGAAGATCGTCTGCCACAACCGCCTTATGATGAGGCACTTGCTGAACAGCTTCAGATTTCTCATTGTGAACGGATTCCTCATGATCAAATTGAATCTGTTTACGGCTTGCTGACCTTGGCGCATTATCGAACCTCGCCTTTGGATTTACGCCGTTTATTGGATGCACCACAGCAGCAATTTTACCTTGCACAAGTACAGAATTCCTTGCTTGGTTGCGTATGGGCAGTGCCGGAAGGTGGGCTGGCGGACAAAACGTTAATTCGCCAAATTCGACGTGGAGAACGTCGCCCACGCGGCAATTTGGTGGCGCAAATGCTGTGTTTCCAAGCTGGGTTGGAGGAAGCGTGTGAATTGCGTTCTCTGCGCATTTCCCGCATTGCCGTGCAACCCAACTGGCAACAGCAGGGGCTAGGACAACGTTTAATTACGCAGATGAAACAACAGGGCGCAGTGGATTTTCTTTCCGTCAGTTTCGGTTACACGCCGGAACTGCTCGCATTCTGGCAAAAGTGCGGTTTTATTTTGGTGCATTTTAGCGAAAGCAAAGAAGCCAGTAGCGGTTGTTATTCTGTGGTGGCATTATGTCCGTTGAGTAAGGAAGGGCGATTATTCGTGCAACGGGCAGAAAAACAATTTCAACGTAATTTGCCTCTTTCTTTGCATCCGCTGGCGACACAGTTTGCTCGAACAGAAATAGATTGGACGCTGGATAGCTCAGATTGGCAATCGTTAACCGATTTTGCCGATTTTTTCCTGCCGTTATCTTCTGCCTTGCCGTCGATTCGGCGTTTAATCACATCGGCAGGTGAAGCGCCTTTCCCCTTGTTGGCAGATTATTGCAAACAGCCGGAAAAAAGACCAAATAAGAAAATATGGTTAGAAAATTGTCGTAGGGAAGTGAAGAAATGGTTGCAAAAAAATGCTGTCCTTTTATGATAACAATCCCTTAACAATTTAAAAGAAAATAAAAAACGAAGGAGACAAAAATGAGCGAAGAAGGCAAAAAAAGTTGGGTGAAACGTGCCTGGGAAGCCTATTCTGATTTTTGTAAAGAAGCCGGTATTGATCAAGGCACTTGCCGTGGCTGTGTGCCGGTAGTGAAGTTTGACGAAGATGCCGAACCGAAAGAGAAAAAAGAACAGAAAGAGGAAAACACTCATTAAGATTAGCATACCTAGGGGATGAATTCCCCTAGTATAACACTGTTTTTTTATACAGACTTTTATTGGAAATCCCCCCTGTTTGCGCTAAACTAGCGACAATTTTTTTTTAAGATATTGTCGTTTTATGCAAACTCCATTTTTTCACATCGAAATTCCAACTCAAGCACAAGATCATAAAATTTTAGCCAATATTCTGCCCGGTGCGGATAGCCTTGCCGTGAGTGAAATTGCGGCGCAGTTTAACGGGTTAACCGTCGTGGTGACGAACGACACTCGAAGTGCGGTGCGTTTAGAAAAAGAATTAGCGCAACTGAGTCCACTTAATGTCACCTTTTTCCCCGATTGGGAAACCTTGCCTTACGACAGTTTTTCGCCTCATCAAGATATTATTTCTGCCCGCTTGAGTGCTTTATTTCATTTACAGCAACGCAAGCAAGGCATTTTCATTTTGCCGATTGCCACCTTAATGCAACGGGTTTGCCCGCCCTCTTATTTACAACATCGGGTGTTACTGATTAACAAAGGCGACCGTTTTGTCATTGAAACCCTTCGTTTGCAATTGGAAAAATCAGGTTATCGCGCGGTGGAGCAAGTGTTGGAACATGGCGAATATGCCGTGCGCGGTGCTTTGTTGGATCTTTTCCCGATGGGAAGTGCGGTGCCTTTTCGCTTAGATTTTTTTGATGATGAAATTGATTCCATTCGTACTTTTGATGTGGATACACAACGCACGTTGCAGGAAATCGATCAAATTAATTTATTGCCGGCACACGAATTTCCAACGGACAACCAAGGCATTGAATTTTTCCGTAGCCAATTCCGCGCAGCGTTTGGCGAAATTCGACGGGATCCGGAACATATTTATCAACAAATCAGCAAAGGCACGTTAGCGGCAGGGATTGAATATTGGCAGCCCTTGTTCTTTGAAGAAATGGCGACCTTATTTGATTATTTTCCTGAAAATACACTGTTTATTACCGGTGAGCAAAATCAAACGCAGGGTGAGCGTTTTTATGCGGATGCGGAACAACGTTTTGAGAGTCGCCGCGTCGATCCGATGCGTCCGTTATTGTCACCCGATAAACTTTGGCTGCGCATTGATGACGTAAATCGTCAGTTAAAAAATTACCCTGCCATTGCATTAAAAACGGAAAAAGTGCGTTCGTCCGCGCGGCAGAAAAATTTGGCCATTACGCCCTTACCGCCACTGACCATTCAATCGCAACAAAAAGAACCGTTACATCAATTACGCCAATTTATTGAGCATTTTAAAGGCAATATTTTATTTATCGTGGAAACGGAAGGGCGCCGTGAAACCTTGTTAAGCCTGCTTGCTCCGTTAAAACTGAAACCAAAACAGATTCATAGCTTGGCGCAAGCAACGGAAGAAAAATTGGCGTTAATGGTTAGCCCGTTGGAGCATGGTTTTATTATTGAACAGGATGTGCCCCTTGCCATTATTTGTGAATCGGAATTGCTTGGCGAACGCGTGCAACAACGGCAGCGGGATAAATCCCGCACGGTAAATCCCGATACCTTGATTCGTAACCTTGCCGAATTACAAATCGGTCAGCCTGTGGTGCATTTGGATCATGGCGTGGGGCGCTATGGCGGTTTAGTGAGTTTAGAAAACGGCGGCATTAAAGCGGAATATTTGTTGCTCAATTATGCCAACGACTCGAAATTGTATGTGCCGGTGGCGTCGTTACATTTAATCAGCCGTTATGTGGGCGGTGCTGATGAAACCGCGCCGTTGCACAAGTTAGGCTCCGAAGCATGGGGCAAAGCGCGCAGCAAAGCGGCGGAGAAAATTCGTGATGTGGCAGCAGAGTTATTGGATGTGTATGCGCAACGTGAAGCGCAAAAAGGCTTTGCGTTCCGATATGATCGTGAGGAATTCCAACAATTCACCGCCACGTTCCCGTTTGAAGAAACGCATGATCAACTCATGGCAATTAATGCGGTGATTTCCGACATGACTCAACCGAAAGCTATGGATCGTTTGGTGTGTGGTGATGTGGGTTTTGGTAAAACGGAAGTGGCGATGCGTGCTGCCTTTTTAGCGGTGATGAACCATAAACAGGTTGCTGTGTTGGTACCGACCACGTTGTTGGCGCAACAACATTTCGATAATTTCAAAGACCGTTTCGCCAATTTGCCGGTGAACGTGGAAATGTTATCCCGCTTCAAAACCGCGAAAGAGCAGAAGCAAGTGCTGCAGGATTTAGCCGAAGGCAAAGTGGATATTCTGATTGGCACCCATAAAATCATTCAAGGCGATGTGCAATTCCATGATCTAGGCTTGTTGATTATTGACGAAGAACACCGTTTTGGCGTGCGCCAAAAAGAAAAAATGAAACAGCTGCGCGCGAACATAGATATTCTTACTCTGACGGCAACGCCAATTCCACGTACCTTAAACATGGCGATGAATGGTATTCGCGATCTTTCCATTATTTCTACGCCACCGGCGCGCCGTTTAACGATTAAAACCTTTGTGCGTCAAACGGATGAACTGGTGATTCGAGAAGCGATTTTGCGTGAAATTTTGCGTGGCGGACAGGTGTATTATTTGCATAACGATGTGGCGAGCATTGAAAATACGGCAGAAAAACTGACCGCACTTGTGCCGGAAGCGCGCGTGATTGTGGGGCATGGACAAATGCGCGAACGTGAGCTGGAACGCGTGATGTCGGATTTTTATCATCAACGTTATAACGTGCTGGTGTGCTCTACGATTATTGAAACCGGTATCGATGTGCCGACCGCGAATACCATTATTATCGAGCGTGCCGACAATTTCGGTTTGGCACAGCTACACCAGTTGCGCGGACGGGTTGGGCGCTCTCACCATCAAGCCTATGCGTATTTGCTCACACCGCCACCGAAACTGATGACGAAGGATGCGCAAAAACGCTTGGAAGCCCTGGAAAGCCTAGACAACCTTGGTGCTGGCTTTATTTTGGCTACTCACGATTTGGAAATTCGCGGTGCCGGGGAATTGCTAGGCAACGAGCAAAGCGGACAAATTGAGAGTATCGGTTTTTCGCTTTACATGGAATTGTTGGAGCGCGCAGTAAAAGCCCTAAAAGAAGGGCGAGAGCCGTCATTGGATGAACTGACGCAACAACAAACAGAAATTGATTTACGGATGCCGGCACTATTGCCGGAAGATTATTTGGGCGATGTGAATATGCGTTTGTCTTTCTATAAACGCATTGCCGGTGCGGAAAATACCGAAGCGTTGGATGAGTTAAAAGTGGAGCTTATTGACCGTTTCGGACCATTGCCACAAGCCACGCGGAATCTGTTGCAAATTGCGCAATTCCGACTGGATTTAAAACCGCTTAATGTCATTCGCTTGGATGCCAATGCGCAAGGCGGATTTATCGAATTTGCGCCGAACGCCGTGTTAGACCCGATGATCTTTTTACAGTTAATCCAACGCAATCCGGCGGTTTATCGTTTTGACGGTCCACATAAATTCCGCTTTACCAAAGATTTAACGGACTACAAAGTGCGGTTAGAATTTGTGGAGAATTTGGTCAAAGAATTAATTAAGAAAGAAAGGGTATAAATTTATCTCGCGGAGTTCTTATCATTGGCAAAGTCAAGGTTGCATTTTGCCAATTTAAAAGATGAATCTAAAATGAGATAAATGCCAAGTAGAAGAAATGTAAAAGGCGCTAAGTTTTCACTTAGCGCCTTTTTTGAATATGGCGGAGGAACTGGGATTCGAACCCAGGGAGGGCGTAAACCCTCGCCGGTTTTCAAGACCGGTGCCTTCAACCGCTCGACCATTCCTCCGTGTTTTGAGCGAGGTGAATAATACGGACTTTGCTATACCAAGTCAAGCAGTTAAATAAAAGATTCTATTTAACTGCTTCATTTTCAAACGACTAGTTTTCAGACGCGGCTTTTGTTGGTTCTGCGTAGACATGGCTGATAGCCGTATGATGCCCAGCAGCACCTTTACCGTAGAAATAATAGCGGGATTCCTGCCATTCTTGAACCGGATATGTTGTGATTGGCTCACCGGAGGCTTTAGCTAAAGTCGCGTCAGCTTTGGTATGAGTTACTGCAGAGAATGTCCCAATACGGCCATTGAACACATAAGTGCGGTCAATTTCGGCCATGAATTTCACATCATGCTCAGCTTTAGGCTCAAGTTGTTCTGCGATTGCCGCTGTGGGTTCTGACGTCACGTTATTGTTTAAACGTTCTAAGGACGCCTGAATTTTCTTCTCAACAGAATCATTTGCCGGTTGGGTGATAAATTCAGTTAACGGCTGAACTTCACTTTTGGCTTTCTCAACAATCATATCCAAGGCAGGCACGGTAATATTTTTCTCGACTTCTGCACTTGATTGATTTTGTTGTTCAAGCAGTTCATCAACAGACAAGAACGGTGTTTCTTTAGGTTGATTCACTTGCGTCATATCAATCCATACTTTACCGCTGGCAAGTTCAGGAGATGCTACTGCAGCAAATAACGGCATAGGTGATTTTTCTTGTGGACGACGACGGCGTTGACTATTCACACGTAAATGACGTGGTAAACGACGTTGACGAGAATTATCACGACTGCGTTCTGACTCATTTGAGGTTTCAGTTGCGTTTGTTGAAACGGTATCTTCTACATTACGAGTATCATTGATGTTTTCAGCAAATGCCATGTTTTCCGCTTGCGGTATTAGATTGTCAGTGGCTTCGTCATAAACACGAACTTTTTTATGTAAATCTCGACGTTGACGACGTTGTGTCGGTTCGGTCTTTTCTTCGTTAAGCGGAGAAGAAACGCTAGGTTTAATGATTTCTTCAATCACCTCTGGTTTATGACTGCGTTTGTTATTGCGTTCTTGGTTACGACTTCTAATCTCAGATTTATCAGAACTTTGTTCTTCAACAACGTTTTCTACGTTTTCGCTACGAACACGACGGTTGTTACGACGGTCTTGATTACGACGATTACGGTTGTTCATGTTTCTGTTGTTTGGACGAGCTTTTTTATTTTTCTCTTCCGGTTTTGGCTCAGACGCAAATAAACCTTTTAAGGCAACGAATAAACGGCTTAACAACGATGGCGCTTTGGGTTCTTTGCGCTCAATCGGTGCCGGTGCCGGCATGGTAATCGCCAATGAAACTGCCGCACTTTCCACCGCCGGGGTTTCTGCCGGTGTGGCTTCAATGTTACGAGAAACTAGCGATTCCTCTGCGGCAAAGGTTTCATCTTGATCTTGATGTAATTTTGCTAAATTGTAGCTTAACTCATTCACTTCTTCGCCATCACGAACACGGAACACACTGAAGTTCGGTGTTTCCATCGCTTCGTTTGGCACCACGATAATATCGACATCATGGCGTTTCTCGATGCTATGAATGGCTTTACGTTTTTCGTTTAATAAGTAAGACGCGATTTTTACCGGAACAATGGTATGTACCTGTTTGGTATTTTCTTTTAATGCTTCTTCTTCCAATAAACGCAAGATAGACAGTGAAAGTGATTCGTTATCACGGATTTTACCGGTGCCTTGGCAACGCGGGCAGACATGATGAGAGGATTCACCTAATGACGGACTCAAACGTTGGCGTGACATTTCCAACAAACCGAAGCGGGAAATACGACTAATTTGAATACGTGCACGATCTTGGCGTACGGCATCGCGAATGCGGTTTTCTACTTCACGCTGATGGCGCACCGGTGTCATGTCGATGAAGTCGATCACAATCAAACCACCTAAGTCGCGTAAGCGAAGTTGACGCGCAATTTCATCTGCCGCCTCAAGGTTAGTGTTTAATGCGGTTTCTTCGATATCGCCGCCACGGGTAGAACGTGCGGAGTTAATATCAATGGCGGTTAAGGCTTCAGTAGCGTCAATGACAATAGAACCCCCGGAAGGCAAACGCACTTCACGTTGGAAAGCCGATTCAATTTGGGATTCGATTTGATAATGACTGAACAGCGGTACTTCGCCTTGATACAATTTCACTCGATTAATGAAATCGGGACGTACGAGTTTGATGTGTGCTTTCGCTTTTTCATAGACTTTCGGGCTATCAATCAGAATCTCACCGATATCACGACGCAAATAGTCGCGAATCGCACGCACGATGACATCACTTTCTTGGTGAATTAAGAATGGCGCAGGGCGACTTTCTGAGGCTTGTTTGATTGCTTCCCAATGGTGCAAGAGTACTTTTAAGTCCCATTGCAATTCTTCCGGCGATTTCCCGACCCCGGCAGTGCGCACGATTAAACCGACACCTTCAGGCACATCCAAGGAACTCAAAGCATCTTTTAATTCTAAACGCTCATCGCCCTCAATGCGACGGGAAATACCGCCGGCGCGGGGATTGTTTGGCATGATCACCAAATAACTTCCGGCGAGGGAAATAAAGGTTGTCAGCGCAGCGCCTTTATTGCCGCGCTCTTCTTTGTTCACTTGAACAATGACTTCCTGTCCTTCCGAGATAATATCGCGAATATTCGGGCGGCCTTGATAGACATAATCTGCCGGGAAATATTCACGTGCAATTTCTTTCAACGGTAAAAAACCGTGACGTTCTGCGCCATAATCCACAAAAGCAGCTTCCAAACTCGGCTCAACGCGAGTGATTTTCCCTTTGTAAATATTGGCTTTTTTCTGTTCATGTCCTGGGCTTTCAATGTCCAGATCAAATAAGCGTTGCCCATCGACTAACGCAACGCGCAACTCTTCTTTTTGAGTTGCGTTAATTAACATTCTTTTCATTCGTTTTCTCTTTTATTAAAAAGGGGGAATACCTTAAAAATACGCCATCAAAATTGACCGCACTTTGCTTAGTTGCCGACCTCGTGTCTGTCGCAGAATGTCCGTCTTCCCGACTGTCATCCGCTGGGTGCATTGGCCACCTTATTCACACTCATATCATCCTGATATGTGAATAAAAACAAAACCGGTTAAAAAATGGTTTGCAAGCTGTCGCTCATGTTGATGGTTAAAATCATTGTAATAACAACGTCTTATGCCGAATGCTGCATTGTATTTTATCAATGATAACCTGTTTATTTTAAAGCCTTTTTTATGACTCAAAAAGACGCATTATTATCGCTTGAATAGGGATTTTTAGCAAGGCGTTTCGCCCTGTCGAGGCGATTCTTTGCAACATTCAAACTCTCCGCACAATATGCTATGATGCGCGCCAATTTTTATGTAAAAGATCGTAATAAACACAAGATGAATGAAAAGATAGTAAACCCGAACGTGCAATTTCTCACCATAAGTGATGATGAAGCCGGTCAGCGATTGGATAATTTTCTTCTTGCGCGCTTAAAAGGCGTGCCTAAAAGTCTGATTTATCGCATTGTACGCAAAGGCGAAGTGCGGGTGAATAAAGGCAGAAGCAAGCCGGAATATAAATTACAAGCCGAGGATGTGGTACGAATTCCGCCGGTGCGTGTGGCAGAAAAAGCACAGGACACCGTCTCCAATAAACTCACCAAAGTTGCCCAACTAGAACAACACATTATTTTTGAAGACAATTATTTACTCGTGCTGAATAAGCCTTCCGGTATTGCCGTGCATGGGGGCAGTGGGCTTGATTTTGGCGTAATTGAGGCGCTACGCGCACTTCGTCCGGAGGCACGTTTCTTGGAATTGGTTCATCGTTTGGATCGCGATACTTCGGGGATTTTATTGGTGGCGAAAAAGCGTTCTGCGTTGCGTCATTTACATGAACAGTTGCGTGAAAAAACGATTCAAAAAGAGTATTTAGCTCTTGTGCGTGGGCAGTGGCAATCACACTGTAAAGTGGTGCAGGCGCCGCTGTTGAAAAATGAGTTATCGAGCGGTGAGCGCATTGTGAAAGTGAGTGAACAAGGTAAACCGTCGGAAACCCGTTTTTCCGTAGAAGAACGCTACGAGAATGCCACGTTGGTGAAAGCTTCGCCGGTAACGGGGCGAACCCACCAAATCCGTGTGCATACCCAATATGCCGGCCATCCCATTGCGTTAGATAGCAAATATGGCGACAAAGTATTCGATCAACAAATGGCGGAATTGGGTTTGAATCGTTTATTCTTGCATGCTTATTCTATTCGTTTTGAGCATCCGCATAGTGATGAAACGTTACGTTTAACGGCACAGTTGGATGAGAAAATGAAAGGGATCTTAAAACGATTGCGAGAGATGAAGTAAAGTGCGGTGGATTTTCCGTGCATTTTAAAAATACTGAAAAAATGACCGCACTTTGTACGATAGAAAACAAAAACGCCAAGCAAAAGCTTGGCGTTTTTTATGTTTCAATTAAATATTTTGGTTGATAAATGCAGCCAATTGATTTTTTGGTAATGCACCCACTTGAGTGGCCACCGGTTTACCGTCTTTAAACAAGAGTAATGTTGGGATACTGCGCACACCGAATTGCATTGGGGTTGCTTGGTTGTCATCAATATTCATTTTCACAATTTTCACTTTACCGCCAAATTCGGCTGCCAAATCGTCAAGGATTGGCGCAATCATTTTGCATGGTCCGCACCATGGCGCCCAAAAATCTAATAATACCGGCACGTCTGAATTTAATACGTCTGCAACGAAAGTCGCATCGCTGGAATGTAATACTTTACTCATTTTTCTGTCCTTATTTCCTTTAGTGAACAATGTCATTTTACATGGCATTTTTGTTTAAATGTGCGCGCATGATAGCATAGCGCAACGCGATTCGCACAAATTAGTTTAATTGCCGAAAACTAAGAGGGTTGCACGGTATTGGCGCATGGCTTGCCCTTACCGATGGCATAAATGTTCGATAAGGTGACGTCAGCGATGCTGGTGAGTGCCTCCTCCGTTAAAAACGCTTGGTGTCCGGTCAACAATACGTTGTGACAGGAAGACAATCGACGGAACACATCATCTTGAATGACTTCGTTGGATTTATCTTCAAAGAATAAATCTCGTTCATTTTCATAAACATCCATGCCTAAAGCGCCAATTTTACGTTGTTTTAACGCATCAATAGCTGCTTGCGTATCAATGAGCGTACCACGGCTGGTGTTGATGATCATGACACCGTCTTTCATTTTGGCAAAGGCGTCACGGTTGAGCAGATGGTAGTTTTCCGGTGTTGCCGGACAGTGTAATGTAATCACATGAGCGCGATGATAAAGTTCATCCAAGGTGACATATTCTGCGCCTAACTCTTCTGCTAGCGGATTTTTAAACGGATCGTAGGCTAAAATCTGCATGCCAAAACCTTTGAGAATGCGAATGACGGCAAGGCCGATTTTCCCTGTCCCGACCACGCCGACGGTTCGCCCATGCATATTAAAGCCGATCAGCCCTTCTAAAGAAAAATTCGCCTCACGCGTGCGTTGATAAGCACGGTGAATACGGCGATTTAATGTCATCATCAACCCAACAGTGTGTTCTGCCACGGCTTCCGGGGAATAGGCCGGCACGCGAACGACAGTTAAACCAAGCTCTTGAGCGGCTTTTAAGTCTACGTTGTTAAATCCGGCGCAACGTAAAGCAATAATTTTTACCCCAAGTGCGGCGAGTTTTTCTAATACTTTTCGGCTGCCGTCATCATTCACGAAAATACATACGGCTTCGCAGTGTTCCGCCATTTTGGCAGTGCGTTCACTGAGCATAAAATCGTAAAATTCCAACTCCAAACCATACTTAGCGTTAATTAACTCTAAATATTTTCGGTCGTAACTTTTCGTACTATATACTGCAACTTTCATTTTGCCCTCCCAATACGTTAAGTTTATTTTAACTGTGCGAACGCCTGTGCTAAATCTGCTTTGATATCTTCTATATTTTCTAAACCAACGGAAAAGCGTAACAGATCATTGGTGATCCCACGTGCAATGCGTTCGGCTTCCGGAATGTCCATGTGTGTTTGGGTTGCCGGATAGGTGATGAAACTTTCTGTGCCACCAAGACTTTCGGCAAAGGTGATGAGTTTAATTGCTTTTAAGAACGTATTTACCCAGGTTTCATTTTGCAAGCGGAAAGATAACATACCGCCTTTATTCGGGTATAACACATCTTTTACTTGTGGCTGTTGACGTAAAAAGTCGGCAACGGCAGTCGCATTTTCTTGATGACGTTGCATACGCAGAGCCAAGGTTTTCATGCCACGAATAGTTAACCAAGAGTCAAACGGCGATAACACAGGGCCGGCACCATTCTGAATATAAAACAGTCGATCGCAAAGTTCTTTTCCTTTGGCTACGATTAAACCGACTAAAACATCATTATGTCCGGCAAGGTATTTTGTGCCACTGTGAACCACAATGTCCGCACCATGTTCCATCGGGCGGAACAGCATCGGTGTTAAAAATGTATTATCAATGATCAGTAATAAATTGTGGCGTTTGGCAACCTGTGCAATGGCATCCACATCGCATTCTTCCATTAATGGATTGGAGGGGGTTTCAATAAAAATCGCTTTTGTATTCGGGGTAATTGCGGCTTCAATAGCTTGTACGGAAGCAGTGTTCACATAAACCGGTTTAACACCATGGGTATTTTTATAGCAAAAATCCAATAAGCGATAAGTGCCACCATAGACATCACTGGAAACAATCCATTCATCCGGTGCGGTAAATAACGACATTAATAATTGAATAGCCGCCATGCCGGAAGAACAGGCAAATCCGCGTTCACCTTTTTCTAACTGAGCAATGGTTTCTTCGAGTACGGCACGCGTTGGATTTTTGGTTCGGGTATAGTCAAATCCGGTGCTTTCACCAATGCCGTGATGGCCGTAGGCGGTAGAAAGAAAAATCGGGGTGGAAACAGCGCCTGTACGCTCATCAGTGCGATTTCCCGCTTGGGCTAATAAGGTATCAATTGCATATTTTTGTGTCATAAATCCTCCGAGAAAATAAAAAATTTTGCATCGCACTTTAAGAAAAGTAGCTTTCATTTTGGCACAAACCATTGTGTGGCGAAAGAGGATTTTTCTAACCATTTGATTGAATAAATGAAAATTTTTGTTTATTAAATTTAAATCTTTTGCATTTTTTTTCAACAAACTCACTGATTTCTGAAATTGTTTGTTGACAGTTTTAGAGAAGTCAGTAAAATGCAGCGCACTAACAGCAGATGCGGGAATAGCTCAGTTGGTAGAGCACGACCTTGCCAAGGTCGGGGTCGCGAGTTCGAGCCTCGTTTCCCGCTCCAAACTAACGGCGTGTTAGCAAAGCGGTTATGCACTGGATTGCAAATCCATGTAGCTCGGTTCGACTCCGGGACACGCCTCCATAACCATCGAGCGCAGTTAGTAAATCACTCAGCCCGAGTGGTGGAATCGGTAGACACAAGGGATTTAAAATCCCTCGCCTTTCGAGGCGTGCCAGTTCAAGTCTGGCCTCGGGCACCATTTTCTGGTAATAAAAATAATCGTAAGAAATAGTCGCAAAAGCGACTTTTTTTATGCCTGAAATTGGCTAATGTTCTAATTTTTGCAAAAAATCTCTAAAAAATGACCGCACTTTAAGCATCAATAAAAACTTAAAGTGCGGTCATTTTTTCATGCATTTTATTCAAATAAAGAACTATGTAAGACTTTAACAATATCATCGGCCTTATCACTGTCAGCTAATAAGCAAATGTTGTTGGTGCTGGCACCATAGCTGATCATGCGGATATTATACGCATCTAAGGTTTCAAAAATCCGTTTGGCAACACCGGAGGCTGTATGTAACTCATTGCCAATTAACGCAATTAAAGATAACCCCACATCCACTTTCACTGTGCAAAATTCACTTAATTCACGGAGTAATTCTTCTGATAACAAGCTTGCACCGGAAGATGCCGATCCGGTTTTATCTAAAGTTAACGCGACACTGACTTCCGATGTGGTAATGGTATCTACGGAAATTTTGTGTTTTGCTAAAATGGTAAAGATATTCGCTAAGAAACCTTGTGCATGCAGCATATTTAAGCTGGAGAGTGTGAGCAGGGTTTGGTCACGGCGTAGAGCGATTGCGCGGAACGTCGGGCGAGGTTGCGGATTGCGGGTCACCCAAGTACCGCCCTCTTGTGGCGCTTTACTGGAACCAACATAGACCGGGATATTGCTACGCACGGCAGGTAGTAAGGTTGCCGGGTGCAACACTTTCGCACCGAAGGTTGCCATTTCTGCCGCTTCGGAAAAACTCATGGTATCAATGCGTTGTGCGTTTGACACGATGCGAGGATCGGTGGTGTAAATGCCGGCAACATCGGTCCAAATCAACACATCTTGTGCGTTTAATACTTCCGCTAATAGCGCCGCAGAATAGTCACTACCGCCACGTCCTAAGGTGGTTGTTTTACCTTGTTCATCACGCCCGATAAAACCTTGGGTAATGACTAACTCACCGCGTTCGATTAACGGTTTCAAGAGGTTATCGCAGTTTTGACGGGTTTGTTCATCGTTTGGTGCGGCTTTGCCGAAATGGCTGTTTGTGGCAACAATGGTACGAACATCCAACCAAGTGGCTTCAATTTGTAATTCACGCAACACTTCCACAAAAATCAAGGAAGACATCATTTCCCCATGGCTGATTAATTCATCGGTTAATGCCAAAGAGGTGGCTAAATTTGCGGCTTCCGCCAATGAGGTGATATTGGCTAATAAGGCTTCGATTTTTGGACGCACGCGACTGTCGTCTTTTAATTCTGTCAAAATATTTTCTTGAATTTGACGCACTTCATTTAGCAATTTATTGCGTTCCGGTTCTTCGCAACCGTTTGCCAAGGCAACCAATAAATTGGTAACACCGGCGGAAGCTGAGAGGACAACAACGCGAGTATTGGGATCAGCAATCACGATGTTGGCACAAGATTGCATGGCAGGGTAGTTGGCGACGCTGGTACCACCGAATTTAGCGACGGAAAGATGAGACATAAAAAAACTCCGATAAATAAGTATGATTTGTGTGTTTACTCTACAAATACTGATTTACCGAAGTTTTGTCAAACAATTAATTTTGATTTTTAAATAATATTTAAAAAATATCCTCTTTTTTAAGAACGGATCGAATAATCGCCTACGCACACCCACTTATAGGTGGTGAGTGCCTCTAATCCCATGGGGCCGCGGGCGTGTAATTTTTGTGTGCTTACCGCTACTTCAGCGCCTAAACCAAATTGTCCGCCGTCAGTAAAGCGGGTACTGGCATTGACATAAACCGCCGCCGAATCCACTTGTGCGATAAATTGCTGTGCCAGCTTTTGCGAAGAGGTCAAAATACTGTCGGAGTGTTGACTGCCATATTGACGAATATGGGCGACGGCTTGTGCTAAATCTTCGACGACAACTACATTTAAATCCAATGACAGCCATTCTTGTTTCAGTTCATCTTCCACCAATGGCACCACATTGGCACCGGCTTTTTGCAACAAGAAAAGTGCCGTCGGATCCGCGTGTAATTTTACGTTTTTCTCTTTCAACGTTTCTGCCAGTTTAGGTAAAAAGTCATTTGCAATGCTGCGTTGTACCAACAGCGTTTCCAAGGTGTTACAGGTGCTCGGACGCTGTGTTTTCGCATTAAAAATCACCGGCAGTGCTTTTTCCAAATCGGCGGTTTCTTCAATGAACATATGACAAACGCCGATACCGCCGACAATCACCGGAATGGTGGAATGTTCTTTGGCTAATTGATGCAATGCTGCACCACCACGAGGGATGATCATGTCCACATATTGGTCTAATTTCAGTAATTCCATGACCAGCGCACGGTCGGGATCGGTAATGGCTTGAACCGAGGCTTTAGGTAAACCTGCACGCGCTAAGGCAGTTTGCACCACCTCCACCAACACCTTGTTGGAATGTTGAGTTTCTTTGCCGCCACGTAGAATGACGGCGTTGCCGGTTTTTAAACAGAGACTGGCGACATCAATGGTCACATTTGGACGCGCTTCGTAGATCGTACCAATAACCCCTAAAGGCACACGCACACGTTCAATTTTGACCCCGCTATCCAACACGCCACCGTCAATAATCCGTCCAACAGGATCCGCAAGGGAAATCACATGACGCACGTCATTAGCTATGCCCTGTAAACGCTCAGGTGTTAACAATAAACGATCAATAATGGCGTCGGATAAACCGTTTTGTTTGGCACTTTCGATGTCTTGCGCATTGGCGGCTAAGATACGAGCTTGTTCTTGTTCTAATTGCTCGGCGATTAATGCTAAGGCTTGATTTTTTTCGCGTTGGGAAAGCTGGGAAAGTACGAAAGCAGCCTCTTTCGCCTGTTTTCCCATTTCAATTAAATTGACGGACATCTTTTCTCCTATTTCATTTTTTGCGGTAATTTGTCGTCTTTATGATGCGTTGAAATATCTTGTTCCTGATAATCAAAAATCGGCAGGCCCCATTCAAAGTAAATTGCCAGTAAGCGGGTAATAAAGCCGACAATCAAGGTAATGATAATGACGATGTTTTGATCTACCTGTAGATGTTGTAGGCCGATGTAAATAGCCGTCGCCAGTAATGCCACACTGGCGTATAGCTCTTTCTGGAACACGAGAGGAATGCGATTACACAATAAATCACGCAACACGCCGCCGAATGCGCCGGTAATAATGGCGGCAATTACGGCTATTGTTGTGCCGTGCCCCATATCTAACGCGATTTGGGCACCAATAATGGAAAACACGATAAGCCCAACGGCATCCAGTACCAAGAAAATGGTGTGAAAATAACGCATGAAATGGCGAATAAAAGGCGCGATAAATACAGTTAACACCGCAGCCGAGGCGACGATAATAAAATATTCGGGATGTTTTACCCACCCAAGCGGATAATGCCCTAAGAGCACATCGCGCACGGAACCGCCACCAATAGCGGTCATGCTGGCAATAATAACGACGCCGAAGATATCCATTTTCTCTCGACCTGCAGCAAGGGCGCCGGTAATCGCTTCTGCGGTGATACCAATGATATAGAGAATGCTGAGCAGCATAAAGGTTCCTTAAAGTGCGGTAAATTTTTGCGTTATTTTAGAGAGAGAAGGGGCAAAATGCCATGTTTTAGATCATAACTTTATTTTGTGTTGCGAGGATTGAAAAAACGTTGCTTTTTTTAACCGCACTTTTGCCCTAACTTTTGACCGTTTTTGGGAATTCTTGCATAATGCACGGCAATTTTTGTCTTTGTTTATTACAAGGAAATCATATGTCCGAAGAACAACCTAAATTTTTAACCGCACTTTCGTCTTTCTTCCCCATTTTTTTGTTACTCGTTATTGATTTTTTTGCTTTCGGGTTGCAGCTACAGCCTAACGCGATGTCGCATTTGGCGCTTGGTGTATTAACGGCACAGCTGATTTGTCTGATTGCTTTTATTAAAGGCGAAATTTGTAATGGGCAACGTTCCCGTTTAGGGCTGGCAAACCTTTATTTTGGACTGTTTTGGATGGTGTGGCTATTGTTCAGTTTAGGGACAAGTTATCACAATGTATTCATGGACTTGGTTTGCCTTTGTGGCTTAGCAATGACTATCATCACATGGAAGCAACCGTTTGAGGTTAAATTACGTCATGTCTTATTAAAAATAGCCGGTTTCATTGGCATGTTGGGTGTCATTGGCTATTGCTTGATGCTGGTTGACGAAGAAAACTTCATTAAATTTAACCCCGCTGCACAAATTTTGTTGGGGATTATTTTGGCGAATTTAGCTTTAGTGATTTCTCGCAATCGTCTGAAAGGATTTATTGCGTTGTTGATGTTGGCGGCGATTGCGTTCCTGGCATTGAATGCGCTCTTTGTATGTGTAAATTTATTCCTGCTTTCTCAACAAAGTGCGGTGGTTTTTAGCAACGAATTTGCTTTGTTGCTTTACCTCTTGTTGCATTTAGTGATGGCGGCGATTTTGGCAATGCATGTTTTCAAAAAATGGGCGTTGTCTTATAACAGCCTTCTTATTCTTTTACTTATGACGGCCAGTTTGTCACTGTGGGCAAATTTTGCGTATTTGATGTAATGTGTTATTTAGGTAAGAAAAAACCTCCTCAGAATTGAGGAGGTTTTTTTATGAACGTTTCTTTAAATGAAATGCGTCATTTTTTGACCGTACTTAATAGATTACTCTTTAAAATCTCGCATTAATTGTTCGGCTTTTTTCACCATTTCTCTAGAACCGATGAAAAGCGGAACGCGTTGGTGTAATGCAGTCGGTTGAATATCCAAAATACGGTTATAGCCGTCACTTGCCACACCGCCGGCTTGTTCTGCCAAGAATGCCATTGGGTTGCCTTCATAGAGTAAACGCAATTTGCCGTTCGGGTAGTTTGTCGCGCTTGGATAAATATAGATACCGCCTTTAAGCATGTTGCGGTGGAAGTCGGACACCAAAGAACCGATATAACGAGAAGTGTAAGGTCGTTGAGTTTCTTTATCTTCTTCTTGGCAATATTTCAGGTATTTTTTCACGCCTACCGGGAATTTGAGGTATTGCCCTTCGTTAATGGAATAAATTTTACCGGTTTTTGGAATTTGAATGTTTTCATGAGAGAGACAGAACACACCGAGTGATGGGTCGTAAGTAAAGCCGTTTACGCCATTCCCTGTGGTATAAACCAACATGGTGGAGGAGCCATACACGATATAACCTGCTGCCACTTGGCGATTGCCCGGCTGCATGAAGTCTTCTAAGGTGACGGGTGTGCCTACCGGTGAAACGCGGCGATAAATGGAGAAAATAGTACCGACGGCAACGTTAACATCAATGTTGGAGGAGCCGTCCAATGGGTCGGTTAAAATGACATATTTCGCGTTGCGACCGCGCTCCGTATCAAAGGCAATGAAATTTTCTTCTTCTTCGGAAGCAAAACCAGCCACTTCTTCGCGGCTCATGAGGGCTTGTTTCATCGTGTTGTGAGCGAACAAGTCTAATTTCATTTGCGCTTCGCCTTGCACATTTTCTACACCGGAATTACCGATAATGTTATTAGTTAAGCCGGCTTTGTTGATATCACGGTGAATCACTTTGGCCACTAAGCGAATGGAGGACAAAATGCCACTTAATTCCCCTTTAGCATTTGGGTATTCCGCTTGTTTTTCTACAATAAATTCGCCTAACGTTTTCATACTTTTTCCTTATTTGATGAATAAATTTACTCAAATCGTAACTTGCCTTATTATAACATCCTCGTTTTCAGATGATTAAAAAGATTCCTATTTCTGTGATTCACAACACATTTTTCGCCTTTACATCAGAAATTGGAATGAATAAGGACTCCAAATGACAACCAAACATCTTCATATTTTAGGTATTTGCGGCACATTTATGGGCGGTATTGCCATGATTGCCAAACAAATGGGCTACCATGTTACCGGCTCTGATACCAACGTTTACCCGCCGATGAGCACGTTCCTTGCGGAAAATAACATTGAAATTATACCGCACTTTGACCCAAGCCAACTGCAACCGGCGCCGGATATGGTGATTGTGGGCAATGCCATGAAACGTGGGAATCCTTGTATTGAATATATGTTGGCAAACAACCTGCCTTATACCTCCGGGCCACAGTGGTTGCATGATCATTTATTACGTGATCGTTGGGTTCTGGCGGTATCAGGAACCCATGGAAAAACCACCACCACCGGGATGCTGACGTGGATTTTGGAACAAAACGGTTTGCAACCGGGCTTTTTAATCGGTGGTATTGCAGGCAATTTCGGGATTTCTGCCCGTTTAGGTAAGAGCCCGTATTTCGTGATTGAAGCGGATGAATATGACACTGCATTTTTTGATAAACGTTCTAAATTTGTGCATTACAATCCGCGCACGTTGATTATTAATAATATTGGTTTTGATCACGCAGATATTTTTGATGATTTGAAAGCCATTCAGCGCCAGTTCCACCACATGATTCGCACCATTCCAAACAATGGACGGATTCTCTCTTTTGCTCATGAAGAAAGTGTGCAACACACTTTATCAATGGGCTGTTGGTCTGAATGCCAATATGTCGGTCGCGAACAGGAATGGTATGCGGAGCGCATTAAACACGATTGCACGGAATTTAGCGTGTTCCATAACGGTGAAAAAGTGGCAGAGGTGCACTGGAATATCGTAGGTGAGCACAATATGCGTAACGGCTTGATGGCGATTGCGGCGGCGCATCATGCTGGCGTGAGTATTGAAAATGCCTGTGCTGCACTGGGGACATTTATTAACGCAAAACGCCGTTTGGAAGTGAAGGGCAATGTTCAGGGCGTGACGGTTTACGATGATTTCGCCCATCATCCGACAGAAATACAAGCCACATTGACCGCACTTCGCGATAAAGTAGGGCAAAATGAACGTATTTTGGCAGTGTTGGAACCGCGTTCTAACACTATGAAAATGGGCGTACATAAAGAGGAAATCGCGCCAGCCTTAGAAAAAGCGGATGCGGTATTTTTATTCCAACCGGACACCATTCCATGGAAAGTTGCAGATATTGCCGCGCATTTAACTCAGCCGGCCTATGACAGCGATAATTTGGATGACTTGGTTCATCACATTGTTGCTGAAGCCAAACCAACGGATCATATTTTGGTAATGTCCAACGGCAGTTTTGGCGGTATTCATCAGAAGCTGTTAGACGCATTACAAATGAAATCGGTTTAAAACATAAGAAAAAAGGCATTCGTTTTTACGAATGCCTTTTTTGTAGAATCTGGTTGCGGGGGCCGGATTTGAACCGACGACCTTCGGGTTATGAGCCCGACGAGCTACCAAGCTGCTCCACCCCGCGTTTGAGGGCGCTAACTATACCTGTTTGAAAATGAATTGCAAGTTTAAACATAAAAATAAGGTGTGTTTGTTATAAAAATAGCCGATATGTTGCTTTTTTAAACATGAAATCTTTTTTCCATCGGGTTAAATGTGAAAAATATGTCGAAAATCTACCGCACTTTATTGTTATCGCCCACCCGAGGCGCATATTCATTCGACATAAATTGGTGTAAAATTCGCCTCTCATTTATTTTGTTTATTTTTATTTAGGACTTTGTATGCGCCTTAATCAAACTCTTTGGTCTACATTTTTAACATTATCCGCCATTGTACTTTTGGCTTCTTGTTCCTCTAATGGTGGCAAAATGTCGCGCAACTCGGGAGCATCTGATGTTGATCCACAAAAATTTGGGGCGGTTTATCAGGGCAGAAGCTATCAACAAGCGATTTTGGCGCCCGTAAATCAAGTGGAGAACAAAAGTGCGGTCATAAACCAAGGCGATTTTTTAGCGCAGTTATCCAATATTCATAGTTATTCCGGCAAATTAAGCAGTAATTTTGCACCGATTTACGACAAGGTTACTGCCTGGGTACTTGCCGGGGCAAACGTCAATGAATTGAATAATTTTGGGATTCATTCACAGGTGATGAAAGGCTTTGACGGCTACCAAAACGTGTTAATGACAGGCTATTATTCGCCGGTGATTCATGCTCGCCGCACACAGCAAGGCAAATATAACCAACCGATTTATGCGCTTCCGACTCAAAAACGTTTTTCCCGCGCTGAAATTTATGCCGGCGCATTGAAAGGCAAAGGATTAGAACTGGCGTATAGTGATTCCATGATTGATAATTTCTTGCTTGGCGTGCAGGGCAGTGGTTATGTGGATTTTGGTGAAGGCAATTTGAATTATTTTGCGTATGCCGGTCAAAATGGTTACCCGTATGCCGCCGTGGGTCGCTTGTTGGTAGAAGATGGTGAGATTCCGAAAGAAAAAATGTCTATTCAGGCGATTCGTGATTGGGCGAATGCAAATCCGTCTCGGGTTCAAGGTTTGCTTGAACGTAACCCGTCTTATGTCTTTTTCAAAAATGATCCGAATGGCAAAGTGAAAGGCGCGGCAGGCGTGCCATTAGTGCCAATGGCTTCGGTGGCTTCTGACCGTGGTGTGATTCCGTTGGGTAGCGTCTTGCTCGTTGAAGTGCCACAAATTGATAATGAGGGTAATTGGACGGGCGAACATAAACTGCATTTGATGGTGGCATTAGATGTAGGCGGTGCGGTGAACGGACACCATTTCGATTTATATCGTGGTATCGGCGATCAGGCGGGGCATATTGCTGGCTTGTCAAAACATTATGGTCGCGTTTGGGTGTTACGCTAATGGCACGCGTAGATAATTACGAACAACGTTTCGGCGGTATTGGTCGTTTATATGGCATCGAGGCTTTAGCCCGTTTACGCCAAGCACATATTTGTGTTATTGGTATCGGTGGCGTGGGCTCTTGGGCGGTGGAAGCGCTTGCTCGCTCAGGCGTGGGAAAAATCACGATGATTGATATGGATGATATTTGCGTGACGAATATTAACCGCCAAATTCATGCCTTGACGGGCAATATCGGTCAGCTCAAAACAGAGGTCATGCAACAACGGGTGAAATTGATTAACCCCGAATGCGATGTCAATGTCATTGATGATTTTATTTCTGCGGAGAATTTATCCCAATACCTTCGTGCTGAGTATGATTATGTCATTGATGCCATTGATAATGTGAAAACGAAAGCCGCATTAATTGCCTATTGTAAACGTCACAAAATCAAGATGATCACCGTGGGGGGCGCCGGTGGGCAAACGGATCCAAGCCAAATTCAAATTGCCGATTTAAGCCGTACCATTCAAGACCCGCTGTTGGCAAAAGTGCGGTCGGTTTTACGCAAGGATTACCATTTCACGCAAAACCCAAAACGGAAATTCGCCATTGAGGCGGTTTTTTCGACTCAGCCACTGATATTCCCTCAAATGGGGGAAAACTGCTCTGCGTCTGCCACCATGAATTGCGCTAATGGTTTTGGCGCGGCAACGATGATTACGGCGACGTTTGGATTTTTTGCGGTTTCTCGCGTCATTGATAAGTTATTACAGAAAAAAGACTGACTTATTTTTTTTCATAAAAAAAGATGGTCATCTCAATAAAAAAAGAGTAACCTAGTCGCGTTTTGTTTAATTTATCTGTCCCATTATAAAAGGAAATACAATGACTCAATTCGTACAAGGTTTGAAAAAAACGGCAATTGCCACAGCGATTCTTTCTTTCTCCGCCGTGGCTTCTGCAACCATCGTAACGTCTGTTAAACCCTTAGGTTTTATCGCCTCCTCGATTGCCGACGGCATTACCGACACGGAAGTGTTAGTCCCGGCCGGCGCGTCACCACATGATTACAGCTTAAAACCCTCCGACGTGCAAAAACTCAAATCCGCTGAAATGGTCATTTGGATCGGCGAGGATGTGGATGCCTTTTTAGATAAATCCATTGATGATCTGGACTATAAAAAAGTCTTAACCATCAAAGACATTGCCGCCATTGAACCGTTCTTATTAAAAGGTGAACATCATCACCATCATCATGGCGAAGGTGAAGCCCATGAGGATCATGATCATGCCCACGAAGGACATCACCACGATCACGAGAAACATGAGCATAAACACGAAGAACAGGATCACAAACATGAACACGCCGGGCATGAACATCATCATGATCACGACCATGAAGACTTAGGCGTAAATTGGCACGTTTGGTACTCTCCGGACATCAGTAAATCCGTTGCGCAACGCATTGCAGCAAAACTGGTGAAACAATATCCGGAGAAAAAAGAGCAGATTGAAAAAAATGTGGCGGAATTTAACCACACTTTGGATGAACAAAGCGCGAAAATCAAAACACAATTGGAAGGCGTAAAAGATAAAGGTTTCTATGTGTTCCACGATGCTTACGGCTATTTCAACCAAGCCTATGGGTTGAACCAAACCGGTTATTTCACCATTAATCCGTTGGTAGCACCGGGTGCAAAAACCTTAGCAAAAATTAAAGAAGAAATTGCCGAACACAAAGTCAACTGCTTATTTGCTGAGCCGCAGTTCACGCCAAAAGTGATTGAAAGTTTAAGCAAAGCGACACAAGTAAAAGTTGGACGCCTTGACCCGATGGGCGATGCCGTTAAACTAGGTGTTAATTCTTATGCTGCTTTCCTTCAATTTACCGCAGATAGCTATAGCCAATGTTTAGCGAAATAAACATATCAATAAAAGGCATGTGTTAAACATGCCTTTTTTGTTTTTATGGCTATTGAATAAAATAGTCCCCTGATTCAAAATAGGGGTGCTATTGTTTTTAGCGATTTATCAAACCCAAAGGAGAATTTCATGAAAAAAACATTAAAAATGACCGCACTTGCCGTGGTTTCTGCGTTTGTATTAGCCGGTTGTACTCATCAGGCGACACAAGGCGACGCTCAATTACAGCAACAAGCAGTGTTAGGCATTAACTGGATGCAAGAATCCGGTGAATACAATGCATTGGCGTATCAAGCTTTTAATACGGCAAAAGTCGCCTTTGATCACGCAAAAGTGAAAAAAGGCAAGAAAAAAGCGGTTGTCGTGGATTTAGACGAAACCATGATTGATAACAGTCCATACGCAGGTTGGCAAATCCAAAATAATAAACCATTTGATGGCAAAGATTGGACTCGCTGGGTTGATGCGAGAGAATCAGGCGCTATTGCCGGTGCGGTGGAATTTAATAATTATGTCAATTCACACAAAGGCAAAATGTTCTATGTGTCTAATCGTAAAGACAAAAATGAAAAAGCCGGCACCATTGATGACATGAAACGTTTAGGTTTTACGGGTGTTGATGAATCCTCTCTTTACCTCAAAAAAGATAAATCAGCCAAATCCGCTCGTTTTGCTGAAATTGAAAGCCAAGGTTATGACATCGTACTTTATGTCGGTGATAACTTAGATGACTTCGGTGATGCAACACACGGTAAATTAAATGCAGATCGTCGTGATTTTGTGGTGAAAAACCAAGCTAAATTCGGTAAAACTTACATTGTGTTACCTAACCCGAACTACGGTGGTTGGGAAGGCGGTTTAGCTAAGGATTATTTCAAAGGTGATTCCCAAAACAAAGTGAAAGCCCGTTTAGATGCTATTAAAGCATGGAGCGGTAAATAATTTCCTTGCGAAAAAAAACGATAAAAATCACCGCACTTGAAGTAAACCTCAAGTGCGGTTTTTTATCTTCCGTTTGAAAGATTATTTTTTACTGATTTTGTTATCTAATGCGAATGCACCGGCGCCGGCAAATACAAAATATAAGAAGATAAAGCAGTATAAAAATGCGGTTTCACCGCCATTGGCTAATGGAAATAAGAAACCTTTAGGTGCATGGAACATGAAGTAAGCGACCGCCATTTGGCCACTTAGTAAGAAAGCGGAGACGCGAGTAAATAAACCTAAAATTAAGAGAATACCGAATACAAGCTCAATGATGCCACCTACGCCCATTAATGAAGCCAATTCCACAGCGCCATTGCCGCCAGTCATGGAAACAGGGAATTCCCAGAATTTTGCTGTTGCGTGCAACACAAAAGCATAGCCTGAAACGATACGTAATAAACCTAAAAAGTAGTTGCTGTATTTGTTTAAAAACATTTTTCCTTTCCTTAAATAGAAGTAATCAAAATTGAGGTTACATATGCTAACGATTAATCTTGAAGAAAAAAATGACTAAAAAAGAAAAGGATTTTTTCTTAATCGTTAATGAATATTATTTTTAGCCGCTTGGAGTGTTTGCAAAAATGCCTCACTTTCCATAAAACCGGTAATGCGCTGGGCTGCGATTTCTTTGCCTTCAGCATTAAAGAAAATCAGTGTCGGCAAGCCGGTTACCGCGAGCTGTTTCATTAAAGTGCGGTTGTTTTCGCTGTTGTTTGTCATGTCGATTCTTAACAGTAAAACTTCTTGTAATGCGGCTTGCACCTTTGAATCGGCAAAGGTTTTATGATCAAACTCTTTACAGGCGATACACCAATCTGCATAGAGATCCAGCATTGCCATGGATTTAGGATTTTGTGCTAATGCTTGTTGAAGTTCGTCGTAGCTGTGTACTTGTTGAAATTCAAGTGAATTTTGAACCGCACTTTGGGTTTCTGCCGGTTGTGCATGATTCTGCCATAGCCATGTTTGTAACGGCTGAGCGAGTGCCATGGCTGCGATGAGGGATACAATGCGGAAGAATAATCCGATGCCGGTGGAACGCATTTGCATAGCAAGCCAGACAAAGAAACTGACACCAAGTAATGCCCACAAACGCGGTTCCCAAACGGCAGGAAGAATACGGGAAAGTAAAAACACCGGTAACGCTAGCATGACAAAACCAAATGCGGTTTTCACGTTTTCCATCCAAGCGCCGGATTTCGGTAGGATTTTGTTACCGAATACGGTAATCAGAATGAGCGGTAACCCCATGCCAAGGGCTAATAAATACAAGGTTAATGCACCAATCACAAAATCCCCGGATTGAGCCACATACAGCAATGCACCGGAAAGTGGAGCGGAAGTGCAAGGGGATGCCACTAAACCGGCGATTGCGCCCATGGCAAATACACCGAAAAAGGCACCGCTCTTTTGTTGTTGACTGAGCTGAGTTAGTTTAGTTTGTAATGAGGAGGGCAGTTGTAAGGTAAATACACCGAACATTGAAAGCGCCAGCAAGGTGAAAACAAGTGACAATCCAATTAAGACATAGGGGCTTTGTAACGCCACTTGGAACGGTAAACCGATGAGTACAACCAATAAACCCAATAAAGTATAAGTTAATGCCATGCCTTGCACATACACGAAACTTAACGCCACGGCTCGCCATGTATTACTCTGTTCTGTTCGACTACCGATTACAATGGCCGATAACAAAGGAAGCATTGGGAGGACGCAAGGGGTAAAAGCCAATCCGATACCGAGGACAAAAAACCACAACATGGCATACTTGCTCTGAAATAGGCTGTCAGCAAGTTGATTTTGTTGTGATGATAAAACATCTGAATTTCCTGCCGCACTTTGCTGTCTTTTGGCTTCCATTGGGGCTGTCATCGCTTTTTGTGGGATGTCGCTGAGCGTAAATTGCTTGGTTTCCGGCGGATAGCAAAAGCCTTGGGTACAACCTTGGTAGGTAACGTCTAAAAGATCTTGCACGCCTTTATTTGGCAACGGTAACTTAAGGGCAAGCTGGTGTTTGAAAATATTTACTGTGCCGAAATAAGGATCTTGATACTGTTCCGCTGTAGTTAAAAATTGCGGTTGAACGTCAATTGGCTGACCGTTAAGTGAAAATTCCAGTTTGTCTTGGTAAAGATAGTAATTGTCGATAATTTGCCAATTCAACAAAATATTTTCATGCTGCTGTTCTGCATGCAGCTGAAATGCTTGATCCACCGGTAAAAATTTCGGTTTATTATTGAAGAGATCCGCAGCTTGTAGGCTCAATGTTGTGAGTAAACAGAACGCGAGAAGAAGATATTTTTTCATAAGATACAGTGATGATTTTCCATAAAATGGGGCACATTCTAGCACTACAGAAAACAAATTGCTGTAAAATATCGTCCTTTATGGTCGCGTTTTTTGTGAAATAAATTCGCAGTGAGCCGGCTTTATTAGAAGTCATATTATTGAGGGAATAAAATGAATATCACCGTTTATTGTGGTGCGGCATTGGGAAATGTACCGGCATATCAGCAGGCAACAATTGAGTTAGGTAAATGGCTTGCACAACATCATCATCGATTGATTTATGGTGGTGGCAAAGCAGGACTCATGGGATTGTTAGCAGATACCGTATTATCTCATGGTGGGGAAGTGATAGGCGTGATTCCCGCATTTTTACGAGAAAGGGAAGTTGCGCACAGTGGCTGTACAGAAATTATCGTGGTCAATTCTATGGCGGAACGGAAAGCAAAGATGTTGGCATTTGCTGATGCTTGTATTGCGTTGCCTGGTGGACCGGGAACACTAGAAGAAATCTGTGAAGTGTATTCTTGGTCGCGTATTGGACAAAATCCGCATCCTTGTATTTTATTTAACCAAAATGGTTTTTATGAACCGCTCAGAAGCATGTATCAAAGCATGGTAAATATTGGGTTCTTGAGTCAAACACATTTTGACAAATTGTTATTCAGCACAGATCTTCTTGAAATAGAAAAGTTTATTAAATCCTATCAAGCACCTGAAATAAGAACTTATTAGGTTTTTATTAAAGTGCGGTCAAAAATAACATTGTTTTTTATAAAAATTAATTATGCATTTTGGGTGTTTTTCTAAGTTGTTTTTGCTTATGTAAAGCTTGATTCAACACTTTTTTCTACCTCCTTATTTTTTTAATTAAAATAAGTTTGCTTGGATGGCGTTTTTTGTGTAACATGGCGCACATTGTTATTTTTCATCAAGAAATAAGGTTGTGTAAAATGAAAAAAGGGATTCATCCGGAAAATTATCGTACCGTTCTTTTTTATGATTCCAATGCTAAGCAAGGCTTTTTGATTCGTTCTTGTGCCAGAACCACAAATACTATGAAATGGGAAGATGGTAAAGAATATCCGGTATTTATGTGTGATACGTCCTCAGCATCACATCCATTCTATACCGGTAAAGTTAGACAAGTCGCCAATGAAGGTCGTGCCAGTGATTTTGCTAACCGTTATGGCAAGTTCAGTATCTTTAAATCAAAATAGGGAATGTTTATGCAAGTTTTATCTTCATTAAAAACAGCAAAAACTCGCCATCCTGGTTGTAAAGTGGTACGTCGTCATGGTGTTGTATATGTGATTTGTAAAGAAAACCCACGTTTTAAAGCGCGCCAGGGTGGTAAGAAAAAACGTTGATTCCTCTCGTATTTTAGCTTTGTGTGTAATTTTAGCTTAGTCCTTCAATAACATTGTTTATTGAAGGATTTTTTATTTGCTGAATCCTGTTGGTTTTATGATATAGATCACAAAATCAAATATGAATAAATTCTCATTTAATCGTTTTTGTTGTTAGAATTATGTTGCAATTATAAAATTCAGATTATGTGTTGTTAAATAACTGAATACCTAAGTAATAACTAAGAAAATGAAGGATTTGCTGATGCAAACACCACAAATTTTAATTGTTGAAGATGAGACGATTACCAGAAATACATTAAAAAGTATTTTTGAAGCCGAAGGATATGATGTTTTTGAAGCAGCTGATGGTTCCCAAATGCACCGAATTCTAGAGGCGGAAGACATTAATTTGGTCATTATGGACATTAATTTGCCGGGGAAAAATGGTTTGATGCTTGCTCGTGAGTTGCGTGAGAATGCAGATATTGCATTAATGTTTTTAACGGGCCGAGATAATGAAGTTGATAAAATTCTTGGTTTAGAAATTGGGGCCGATGATTACATTACCAAACCGTTCAATCCACGTGAATTAACGATTCGTGCACGTAATTTATTACAGCGTACAATGCAGGAAAATCAGCGTGCTCATCAAATCGAACAATATAAATTTAATGGTTGGACATTAGATTTAAATAGCCGTACTTTGGTTACGCCGGAAGGCGAAGAGCGTAAGCTACCACGCAGTGAATTTCGTGCTATGTTGCATTTCTGCGAAAATCCAGGAAAAATTCAAACCCGTGAAGAATTATTGAAAAAAATGACAGGACGTGAACTTAAGCCACAAGATCGCACGGTAGATGTCACGATTCGCCGTATTCGAAAACATTTTGAAGATCATCCTGATACACCGGAAATCATCACGACTATTCACGGAGAAGGTTATCGCTTCTGTGGAGAGTTAGAATAAAGGGAATCAGCGCATTGGGCGCTGATTTTTTTATCCCCAAAGAAAAAGTGCGGTGAGTTTTTTTTGCAGTTTTGATGTAACCGGAAATGACCGGATACATTTCACTCTTTAATCGTATCAAAAATCAACAAGTCGCCCTTATTGCCAAACGGGAGACAAATTATCCTTATTGTGTGCTTTTGCTATCTTTGCGTGGATTCGGTAGAATGTGCACCAATTTATGTTTAGTTTCCAATAGTATATGACCAAGAAAAAAGTAAAACCCGGTTCTAATACGATCGCGTTAAATAAACGTGCGAGACACGATTATTTTATTGAGGATGAAATTGAGGCAGGTCTTGAATTGCAAGGTTGGGAAGTGAAATCTATGCGCGCCGGCAAAGCAAATTTAAGTGATAGTTATGTTATTTTTAAAAATGGTGAAGCCTTTTTATTTGGTGCGAGTATTCAACCCTTAAGTGTAGCATCGACGCATGTCGTATGTGACCCAACCCGTACCCGTAAATTATTGCTGAAACAACGTGAATTAGATTCTTTGTTCGGCAAAGCAAACCGTGATGGATTTACGCTAATCGCTCTTTCTTTATATTGGAAAGGTGCATGGGCAAAAGTCAAAATTGGCTTGGCGAAGGGTAAGAAACAACAGGATAAGCGAGAAGATATTAAAGAACGCGAGTGGAAAGTAGCAAAAGAGCGAATCATGAAAAATGCGCGAAAAGGCTAGTTTTCTCTGCGGTAATTCATAAAAAAAGTGCGGTCAAAAAACACGTAGATTTTTGACCGCACTTTTTATATCAGATTAAGGTTTGTAGATAATTTCTACGCCTTCCTCATCTTCTTCTGACCAGTCATCCCAGTCGTTATCATCTTCATCATCAAAATCAGCATTTTCTAATTGCTCTTGATGGTAATCTTCCCATTTGAATTTGACTTCTTCATTTTCTACCGGCGTTTCTTCCGTTTCACGTGGATGCGCTTCTAGGAAGTCCATGATATCACGACACAATTGAGGAACATTTTTACCCGCCGCAGCAGAGATCAAATAATAATCTTCTTCCCAGCCTAAGCGTCCAGCAATTTCTTCTGCACGTTCATGCGCTTCTTCGTCGCTCATGGTATCGATTTTGTTGAACACCAGCCAACGTGGTTTATCCGCTAAGGATTCACTGTATTGGAATAGCTCAGATTCGATAATTGCTACGTTATCTGCTGGATCAGAATCGTCAATCGGATTGATGTCTACCAAATGAATTAATACGCGACAGCGTTCTAAGTGTTTCAAGAAACGAATACCTAATCCGGCACCTTCTGATGCACCCTCAATTAACCCGGGAATGTCTGCGATAACGAAACTGCGATTATCATCTACTTTCACCACGCCGAGACTTGGCACTAAGGTGGTAAACGGATAATCAGCGACTTTTGGTTTGGCAGCAGAAACCGCACGGATAAAAGTGGATTTACCGGCATTTGGTAAACCAAGCATACCGACATCGGCGAGCAACATTAATTCTAATAGTAAATCGCGTTTTTCTCCCGGTGTCCCCATGGTTTTTTGACGTGGCGCACGGTTAATAGAGGATTTGAAACGAGTATTACCTAATCCATGATAACCACCTTTGGCAACTAATAATCTCATGCCATTTTTGGTTAAATCACCGATAATTTCTTGAGTGTCGTTATCAATAGCGCGCGTTCCTACCGGTACACGTAAAGTAATATCTTTGCCTCGATGTCCGGTACAGTTTGCACTGCGCCCGTTTTCACCGCGTTCGGCGGCAAAGCGTTTTTCAAAACGGTAATCGATAAGCGTATTGAGGTTTTCGTCAGCGATTAAATAAACGTCACCACCATCACCACCATCGCCGCCATCAGGGCCGCCTTTAGGAATATATTTTTCACGACGGAAACTGGCACAGCCGTTGCCTCCATCACCTGCTTCGACACGAATCAAAGCTTCATCAATAAATTTCATTCAACTTCTCCAAAATACTGAAAATTACTACCGCACTTTTGGTCGAGCAGGAAATAACTTTTGCCCGATGGCGGATAAAATTGCCCCGCATACTACAATAAACGCACCGATATAGCTAATAGTATTTAGTTCAGGGGCGGCAAAATCTGTTGGGTCGATATAGTGAGCAAAGTGTGCAAATAAAATGGTAAACAACGGAACCAAGGTAATGACCACGCTGACTTTTGACACTTCCCAACGGTTTAATGCTTCAGCATAAGCACCATAACCAAATAGCGTATTTAAACAACAGTAAATTAAGCAACCAAGGCTGATAGGCGTTAGGCCTTGTACTTGCGAGAATTTAGCGAAAGGCGTAAAGACAAGGGTGCAACCGAAATAAATCATCAGTAAAATTTGTTGTGAGCTGAATTTTCTTAGCATGAGTTTTTGTGCCATACCGTAGGCAACCCATATTAAGGACGCGCTAATGCTGAGGAAAACCCCCGTGGAGTAGGTATTTAAGTCGTGGAAGATTTCTAGCCGATCATTAAAGAATAAACCTAATCCAATGATTAATAGGGCTAAACCGGCTTTTTGGTGTATCCCTAATTTTTCTTTAAAAATCACAACGCCACAAATGAGCATACCAAAAGACGATAAATGGATAAAAATTTGTGCAACGGAAGGTTCAATGTAATTGAGTGAGCTATTAAATAAGAAGAAATTACCGGCTAATCCTAGTACGCCAACCATAACTAACGTACTGTAATAACCCAGTTTTGATATGTTGGGCAACGCTTTTTTGTAACCAAGGAGTAAGAGGATAACAACACTGGCAACGATAAAGCGATACCAAACAATGGTTTCCACATTCATGGCAGAAACCACTTGCTTTAACGCAATAGGCAAAGACCCCCACGCCATGGCGGTGATCAGGGCAAAAAGAAAACCTAACATAGGTTGTTGTTTCATGATTTTACCTACAAAAAAGCCCTGCATTGAGCAGGGCGTTTTATTCTGTTTTATAAAATTATTCAGTAACAATACTTACGTATTTACGGCTTTTCTCGCCTTTTACTTCAAATTTTACTTTACCATCGGCTGTCGCGAATAAGGTGTGGTCACGTCCCATTCCAACGTTGTTGCCCGCGTGGAATTTAGTACCACGTTGACGAACGATGATGCTACCTGCTAATACAGATTCACCACCGAAACGTTTAACACCAAGACGTTTAGCTTCAGAATCACGACCGTTACGAGTTGAACCACCAGCTTTTTTAGTTGCCATCTACTTGATCTCCTCTGAAATTATGCTTGAATCCCAGTGATTTTCACTTCTGTGAACCACTGACGATGACCTTGTTGTTTACGGCTGTGTTTGCGACGACGGAATTTAACGATTTTAATTTTATCGCCACGACCTTGTGCAACTACTTCAGCCACTACTTTTGCACCAGCAACTACTGGGGCACCGATTTTAACATCTTCACCATTAACGACCATCAACACTGAATCGAATTCAACTGTTGCGCCAGTTGCAAGTTCAAGTTTTTCTAAACGAACTACTTGACCTTCGCTCACACGGTGTTGTTTACCGCCACTTTGGAAAACTGCGTACATAAATACTCCGCTATAATTGTGCTCTAATGTTGTTTCATTTCACACATAAAATTCATATAAATAGGGCGCAAATTCTACGTAAAAATTTAGGGGATAGCAAGAACTTATTTACGATAAAATAAAAAAATTGGCAATTTAGGTAGTTTAATTTCAGAAAGGGGGAAAAATCGGGTAGAATCAACCACACTTTCGTTTTGAATTTCATCTACTTCCCCTAATTTTAAGTGGCTTAATTATAGAAATGAATACAACAAACTTAATGGATATGAAGGCAATCCAGGCGTTAAGCCAAGCGGATATGCAAAAAGTGAACGAATCAATTTTAGTCCAGCTGAACTCAGATGTGGTGCTGATTAATCAATTGGGATTCTACATCGTACAAGGCGGTGGCAAACGCATTCGTCCCTTAATCGCTGTGTTGACGGCAAGAGCCTTGGGTTTTGAAGGGGCAAAAGCCATTACCTGTGCCACTTTTGTCGAATTTATTCATACGGCATCTTTGTTGCATGATGATGTCGTTGATGAATCGGATATGCGTCGCGGACGTGCCACGGCAAATGCGGAGTTTGGTAATGCTGCAAGCGTGTTAGTGGGCGATTTCATTTATACCCGTGCGTTCCAATTAGTTGCTCAGCTGGAATCGTTAAAAATTTTGCGCATTATGGCGGACGCCACCAATGTGTTGGCAGAAGGCGAAGTGCAACAATTAATGAACGTGAACGATCCGCAAACCAGCGAAGAAAATTATATGCGGGTAATTTACAGCAAAACCGCCCGTTTATTTGAAGTGGCTGCCCAGGCAGCGGCAATTATTGCCGGCGGCAGTGAGGCGCAGGAACAGGCGCTGCAAAGTTATGGACGTTATCTCGGCACGGCATTCCAGTTGGTGGATGATGTGTTAGATTACAGCGCCAATGCCGAAGCGCTCGGGAAAAATGTGGGTGATGATTTAGCCGAAGGCAAACCGACCCTTCCTTTATTACATGCGATGCACCACGGTAATGCAGAACAAGCTGCGTTAATTCGCGAAGCCATCGAACAAGGTGGAAAACGTGAGGCCATTGATGAGGTGTTAGCTATTATGGCAGAACATAAATCCCTCGATTACGCGATGGATCGCGCTAAACAAGAAGCACAAAAAGCCGTTGATGCGATTCAGATTCTGCCGGAAAGCGAGTATAAACAAGCATTGATTTCCTTAGCGTATTTATCCGTGGATAGAGCATATTAATGAAAAAGCGACTCCTAACATGTTTGTTGTGCTTTTTTAACCAGTCAGTTTTATCAGCCGATTTTTCCTGCGCAGAACCAAATGGCGCATCTAAAATGGTGACGTTTTTCAACCAAATTGATAATCATCACATGGAAAGCGGTTTGTTACCGCCCAATGAAAAACTCGTTCGAACCGATAATTCACAGATGTGGGAATATACAAATAAGGCGAATACAAAGGCTGTACTCGAAGTAAAGTCTGCTGATACGCCGAAGTTTTTTGTGTTTTCACTTTATAATCCAAAAGGTTCAACAATATTTGTTTATAAATGTATCGAAATTCTTCAGGCTAAATAATCATGACAGAACAACAATCTCAAAGTGCGGTCGGTTTTCAACATAAAACGCGCAAACAAAAGCAGCGCAAAGATCCGAACGCACCTTTTATCCGTGAAAAACTGGAATTGCCCGAAGGGCATAATAAACTGCTTTTGCATTCCTGTTGCGCGCCTTGTTCAGGGGAAGTGATGGAAGCCATCTTGGCGTCCGGTATTGAATTTACGATTTATTTCTACAACCCAAATATCCACCCGTTAAAAGAATATTTGATCCGCAAGGAAGAAAATATTCGTTTTGCACAGAAATTTGGTATTCCGTTTATTGATGCCGATTACGATCGTCAAGAATGGTTTGATCGTGCTAAAGGCATGGAGTGGGAGCCGGAGCGCGGCATTCGTTGTACCATGTGTTTTGATATGCGTTTTGAAAAAGCGGCTGAATATGCCCATGGACACGGTTTCCCGGTGTTCACCAGTTGCCTTGGCATTTCTCGCTGGAAAGACATGGAGCAAATTAACGGTTGCGGTCATCGTGCGGCAGAAAAATATGATGATGTGATCTATTGGGATTACAACTGGCGTAAAGAAGGTGGCTCACAACGGATGATTGAAATCAGTAAACGTGAGCGTTTTTATCAGCAAGAATATTGCGGTTGCGTTTATTCTTTGCGTGATAGTAATAAATGGCGCGAGCAAACCGGTCGCCAGAAAATTGAAATCGGTAAACTTTATTACTCACCGAATCAGTAAGTCATTCCATGTATTGTTTCATGGCAGATAAATTTCAGGCAAAGCTTGCTTTTCTAGTGTTTATCTGCCTTTTCTTTCTTCTCTTCAATTGCTATTTCTTCTACCTCCAACAGGTAAAATTCTGCGAAAAATCTGCTTTTTTACTAGCGGGAAAAAGCGCAACTCGGTAGAATAGCCAGTCAATTTTTATGAACCATTAGAGTAAATTTTAGCCAGTATGACGCAAAAACTACATATTAAAACTTGGGGCTGCCAGATGAATGAATACGATTCATCTAAAATGGCGGATTTATTACACAGTACGCACGGTTTAGAACTCACCGAGGTGCCGGAAGAAGCAGATGTTTTATTACTAAATACCTGTTCTATTCGTGAAAAAGCACAGGAAAAAGTTTTTCATCAATTAGGTCGTTGGAAAGAATTAAAGAAAAATAACCCGAATTTATTGATTGGTGTAGGTGGTTGTGTAGCATCGCAGGAAGGCGAACACATTCGCACCCGCGCGCCTTATGTGGATATTGTTTTTGGGCCGCAAACGTTGCATCGTTTACCGGAAATGATTAATCAAATTCGTGGCGGGAAAAGCTCCGTTGTGGATATTAGCTTCCCAGAAATCGAAAAATTTGACTGTTTACCGGAGCCTCGTGCTGAAGGCCCAACCGCGTTTGTTTCTATTATGGAAGGCTGTAATAAATACTGTACTTACTGCGTAGTGCCTTATACACGCGGCGAGGAAGTCAGCCGTCCGGTGGATGATATTTTATTTGAAATTGCGCAGTTAGCCGCACAGGGCGTGCGTGAAGTGAACTTACTAGGTCAAAATGTGAACGCTTATCGTGGGCCGACATTTGACGGTGAAATTTGTACTTTTGCGGAATTATTACGTTTAGTTGCTGCCATTGATGGTATTGACCGCTTACGTTTTACGACGAGCCATCCAATCGAATTTACCGATGATATTATCGATGTTTATCGTGATACGCCGGAGCTCGTGAGTTTCCTTCATTTGCCGGTGCAATCCGGTTCAGACCGTGTGTTAACCATGATGAAACGCGGACATACAGCGCTTGAATACAAATCCATTATTCGCAAACTCAAAGCAGTACGTCCGAATATTCAAATCAGTTCTGACTTCATTGTGGGCTTCCCGGGAGAAACAAAGGAAGATTTCGAGCAGACCATGAATCTGATCGCCCAAGTGAACTTCGACATGAGTTTTAGCTTCATTTATTCTGCACGACCAGGTACGCCGGCGGCAGATTATCCTGACGATGTCACCGAAGACGAGAAAAAACAACGTTTATATTTGTTGCAACAACGTATCAATAACCAAGCAGCACAATTCAGCCGTGCGATGTTGGGCACGGAGCAACGTGTATTAGTGGAAGGTCCATCGAAGAAAGATATTATGGAATTAACCGGTCGTACGGAAACCAACCGTATTGTGAATTTCCAAGGCACGCCGGAAATGATCGGGAAGTTTGTCGATATTAAAATCACGGACGTATTCACGAACTCTTTACGTGGTGAAGTGGTGCGCACCGAAGATCAAATGGGCTTACGTGTGTTGCAATCGCCGCAAGCAGTGATTAACCGCACCCGTAAAGAAGATGAACTGGGTGTGGGTCGTTACACAGGCTAATGCATCTTATAAAAATGAAAAAACCTCGCGATATTGGCGAGGTTTTTTATTGTGTTTATTTTGCCTTTTCGAGGAAAATTAAATATTCCTCTAACATTTCAATGGCTTCCAAACAACGGGCGCGACGTTGTTCCAGCTGTTCTAATTTGAGTCGGCTAAACGAAACGTCTTCCCTTTGTGCCTTATTTAGTTCATCTTTCTCATGCTGAATTTTTTCATTAAAAGAAGCTAAATATTCATAATATTTGGCCAGACGTTCGCGCGGTGGCAGGGTGTGTACAGGATGTTGACGTTTATTTTGCAGTTTATTTTCTTCTTTAACGGGAAAGAGTTGAGCATTTTGCTGTTGACGCGTTAAGGCATCAGAAAGTGCGCTGCATTGTGCGGAGAGTTTTTGCGTGTAAAACTGCCATGCTTCAATGTTATCGCTTTCAATCTTTTCAAGCTGTATAAGCGTGTGTTCGATCTGCGCAAAATAAAATGCCGTTTTTTGCCAATTTTCCGTAAACAGATTGGGTGAAAATTTGGTGTAAACAATCTCTTCTTTTTGCGTGGCGTAATGCGCGAAGAAATGCTCAAGACTTTGTTTTAGGCGCTGAATAGATGTGTTGTTCATAGGCATAAGGAAGAAAAGTGCGGTAGAAAATTTACGTGTTTTTCCGACCGCACTTTTAGGGTTAGAGAGTCATTGCTGCAAGCCAGCCAAAGGCTAACAACGGAATGTTATAGTGAATGAAGGTAGGTACAACAGAATCCCAAATGTGGTCGTGTTTACCGTCCATATTCAAACCGGATGTCGGCCCTAAGGTGGAGTCGGAAGCCGGTGAACCCGCATCACCTAATGCTGCCGCAACGCCCACGATAGACACGGTGGCAAGTGGGGAGAAGCCGAAAGACAAACAAAGCGGCACATAAATCGAGGTGATGATTGGCACCGTAGAGAAGGAAGAGCCGATCCCCATGGTGATCAACAAGCCGACGAATAACATTAAGAACGCTGCAAGTCCTTTACTTTGTAAGCCTTGCCCTAAAGTTTGCACTAAGTCTGTTACGCCACTGGTGGTATTAATCACATTAGCGAAGCCGGACGCGGCGATCATCACAAAGCCGATCATTGCCATTAGGCGTAAGCCTTGTTGGAAAATATCGTTACTTTCTTTTAGCTTGAAAATGCCGAACACGGCAAAAATGACTAAACCGACCAAACCACCGATGATAGTAGAGCTTGTCACTAATTGTGTGGTGAAGGTTGCCACAATCGCGATAAGGCTGGCGGTGATTTGTTTTGGTGTAATGTTAGCAATGTGTTGCTCAATGTCTTGTGTTGTTGGTTCTGCTGTGGTGACACTGTATTCACGAGGTTTGCGATAAGTGATAAATACGGCAGTCAATAAGCCTAAAATCATTCCAATTACGGGAATCATCATGGCAAGGGAAACTTCACTGACGGTTGTTTGTAATCCCAATGGCGCACCAACATGATTAATATTTTTTACCAAAATGCTTTCAATAAAGATTTTACCGAAACCCACCGGTAATAACATATAGGTGGCGGTTAAACCAAAAGTGAGGACACAGGCCACAGCGCGGCGGTCAATTTTCAGTTTGTTGAACACGGCAAGTAGCGGCGGAACCACAATTGGAATAAACGCAATGTGCACCGGTAACAGGTTTTGTGATGAAATCGAGAATAAGACCAGAATCCCCAATAAGGCATATTTGAACATGGCAATCCCATTGGCAGAGGGGGTTTTGTTCATGCGGGTAATCACTTTATAGGCGAGTAAATCAGTGATGCCGGATTTGGAGATGGCAATGGCAAAGGCACCGAGCATGGCATAGTTCATTGCCACTTCAGCACCTCCACCAAGTCCACCGGTAAAGGCTTCAATGGTTTTTGTGAGACCTAGGTCACCAATTAAACCTGCGGTGAGGGCAGAAATAACCAAGGCTATGACCACGTTAATTCGCAGCAAGCTGAGCACCAGCAAGACCGCGATAGAAATAACAACTGGGTTGGTAAGCATTTTTTTGTCCTTATGATTTAAGTTATTGATAATTTACTAGAGAAATAAAATTTGTCTAATAAAATCATGGGTTAATTTCTAAGGCATTTATTTTTACGGTAAAAAAACAAACCCCTCGAAAGTCAACTTCCGAGGGGCTTAAAGGGATAGCGTTTTATTCGTGCCTGCTCGGAAGTCATCTTCCAAGCACACCAAATACCTGAAAGATCATTCAGTTGCGTGGTGATGATGGTGACGACGAATAAAGCGCATTTGGGAATCTCCTATGTGAATTGCTTTTTAAGCTACTTCAAAAAAAATTTTACTGCAAGTGTTTTTTCAAAAAAAATGTAAAGTGCAGTCGATATTTTTAATTTTCTGCCACCACATGTGGAAAACCACCCAAGTGTTTTAAATGATTCACCATATAACAAAACAGCTCTGCTGTGCGTTCTGTATCATATAATGCAGAATGGGCTTGTTGGTTGTCAAAAGGAATTTGGGCCGCTTGGCAGGCTTTTACTAATACGGTTTGTCCGAACATAAAACCGCTTAATGTGGCGGTATCAAAAGTGGAAAACGGATGGAATGGGTTGCGCTTGGCATTCATACGTTGCGCCGCTGCCATCACAAATCCATGATCGAATGACGCATTATGCGCGACGATGATTGAACGTTGGCAGTCTGCGTCTTTTTGTGCCTTACGTACCATTTTAAACATCTCGCTGATAGCGATATTTTCACTCACGGCTCCGCGTAAAGGATTATCGATGTCGATACCGTTAAATTTGATAGATTCAGGATCGATGTTAGCGCCTTCAAAGGGCTGAATGTGAAAATGACATTTTTGGTCCGGTACTAAGTTGCCGGCGTCGTCCATTTTTAGGGTAATGGCTGCCAGTTCTAATAGCGCATCGGTTTTGGCATTTAAGCCGGCGGTTTCCACATCGATTACTACCGGTAAATAACCGCGAAATCGGTGTTTTAGTAAGTTGTAATTAATTGCTTTTGGGGCTTCAGACATAGCTTATCCTAAAAATAAAACGTGGATTATCGTTTATAATCCACGTTAAAAAACACTTGAATTTTTTACCGCACTTTAGCGGGTAACTTAGTTGCCTAAGCCGGCTTGTGCGCTTTGATTTTCGATGAATTCAATTTTGTAACCGTCCGGATCTTCTACGAAAGCGATCTCGGTTTTACCGCCTTTCACCGGGCCCGGTTCGCGAGTAACATTCCCGCCCGCCTTGCGCACAGCTTCACAGGTCGCATAAATATCATCTACACCAATAGCGATATGACCGTAAGCATTACCTAAATCATATTTCTCTACGCCCCAGTTATAGGTTAATTCCAATACGGACGCTTTGTCTTCATTATCGTAACCTAAAAATGCCAGAGAATATTGGTATTCCGGATTTTCACTGGTACGCAATAAACGCATGCCCAATACATCTTGATAAAACTGGATAGAACGTTGTAAATCGCCGACGCGCAACATGGTATGTAAAATTCGCATGATATTCTCCATTAAATAAAATCTCGCCAATTATGCCACAGAATCATGGACTTTTCTTTGGAAAATAAAAAGGATTAAGCCCAGTTGAACTTAATCCTTCAAAATAAATTTAAAAAACGCAGTAAAATCTCACCGCACTTTTCAGGTTTAGAACGTGTAGTTTACACTTAAACGAACATCACGACCCAGTTCAGGCAAGGTGGATACCCCTGCGCGTTGGCTGTGGCTGCGATAGTATTTGTTGAATGCATTGTTTAATGCAAGGTTGATATTCACGCTTTCAACCGGTTTCCATGTGATATAGAAATCGTTGACGCCATAGCCCGGACGTTTTGTGGTGGTTGCACCACCGCCACGGTTTTGGGTGGTAGAATCATAGCTGGTATGTTGTACAAAGCGGCCTTTCCAACCGATTTCAACGTCAGGTTGTTCGAAGTGGTAAGACACACCGGTGGTCCAAGTACGACCGATCGGAATGGCGGTTACAGTGCTATCCACGGTTCTGCCGTCTAATTCCGGCTTGCTGTAAGCTACACCAGCACGCAAGGTTAAGCCTTCGTATTTATAGGCTGCACCTAATTCATAACCATGATTTCTTAATTTGCCTGCATTTTGGATTTCATAATAACCTGGTCTGATTTGCGTAAAGGCGTGCGTATCTTGGATCGTTTGCCAGAAATAACTTCCGTTCAAAGAAAGGCTGTCGGCTAATTTATAGTTGAAGCCTACTTCCGCGTTGCGCGATCTTTCCGGTTTAATGTTATTGGCAATGGAATACACTGCAGGTTTTCCTCGAGTCGATCCTGAAGAAAGCATGACTTCAAAGAAACGAGGACTTCGGGTAGCGTAGTTTAAGCTGGTATTTAAACTTAAATCATTGGTCACTTCATAAATTAAACCGACACTTGGGTTTAGGTTTCCTTTACTGGATTTTGAACCGTCCATTGCACGGAATGAGAAATGATCATAACGTAAGCCGGTGGTTAAGGTGAACGCGCCTAAGCCCCAGATACCTTCCGCATAAACACCCACATCACGTTTCTTTTGGGTCTTCATTTGGACGCCGTTTTGAACGGTAAGTGAGTTAGGCTTACCTTCTTGATCGCGGTAATTGATACCGTATTTGATTAAGTGAGATTCACCGACGGGAGAATCCAAGTTTAAGTTTGCACCATTAGCAATTAAACGGGTTCTGGAACGTTCGCTTGGCTCTTCACGACTAATTACACTGCGCCATACATTAGCCTTAGCATTGCTAATAAAGCCCATGTTTTTGCCGGTCCATTCAATCTTGCTAGTATCGTTTGTGGTGATGCGATAGCGAGGGGCGTTATTGGCAGTATTTATAATTTTTTTTCCATCACGATCTAAAACATACCAAATATTTCCTTCTTGGCTTAATGTATAGCCGTTTGCACGCTGTTCTCTTGTTAGAGTCGGTGGATTGCCGTTTTGCGCACTGGCGGTTAACCAATCTTGCGAAAAGTCAAACTCTTCACGAAGTGCGCGAACGCCGTAATGACGCTCTTGACGATGGCTTAATTCGATACGTTGATCTTCAGTAATATCAACCCCAACTTTGGCGAGTAAACCACGTTGATGTAATGCACTGTTTTGAACTTTTGTACCACCTTCCAAATTACGGAAATTATGGCCGCCTTTATAGTCGCTTTCATTTACCCAATTACCGGAAAGTAATACATCCATCGCTTGGGCGCGTGAATAAACGGTTACTCCTTTACTCCAGCCCTTGTTTGAGCTCACACCTGCATTTACCTTAAAACCAATGTCTTGACCGTCTTTTAGCAAATCTTTTGCGCTCACGGTTTCTGCCACGATAGCACCGCTGGTTGCACCAATGCCGGCACTGGCTGAGCCGGTCCCTTTTTGCACGCTCACTTTCTTGAATAGTGCCGGGTCAAACATGAAACGGCCTTGGTGGTGGAAAAGTTGGGCGTCGGTATAAGCATCATCTACTTTCACATCCACTTGATCTTGTCCCATCCCGCGAATGGTGAACCATTGTGATGTGCCGCGACCACCGCCAAAGTTAATCGCCGGTTCGTCTTTTAATAAACCTTTTAGTTCGGTTTCCGTGCTGCGATTAATTGATTCTGTTGTAATCACATTGGTTTTACTTTTGGCACCGGTATTTTCAGACACCACGTTAATGATCTCTAAATTTTCCGCATAAACTGCAGTGGTAACTAACATTGCGAGGGGAAGCAATGAAAAATGTTTACGCATAAATGCTCCTCTAAAGGTTGATGAAAGATGAAATTTACAGCGTGGCAATTTAACGTATTCGCTTAATTTATGCAAATGATAATTATTCTTGATAGAAAATTATTTCTAATGGTATTTTATGAATAAGAATATGTATGGTTTTTGTTAAAAGAGACGTAAACCGGAATCACTATTGGTATGAAGAAATAATAAACGTGAGAAGGAAAATACCGCAAAATCTCACCGCACTTTTGCTTTTTCTCATAAAAATTGACTAAAATTCCTTAACTTTTCACTGCTGATTGAAAGGAAACGAAAATATGAATCGAACAGGGTTATTCAACTTATCTTGGGAACGTTATCTTAATTTATTGTTTCTCTTGTTAACGGTTGGTTTTCTTAGTAGTGGTGTCGTCACATTCATTGCTGCAAACTGGGATTATCTTTCTGATTTAACGAAGATTTATGGGTTACAAACACTGCTTTTAGTCACGGTGGCCTTGGGTATTTATTGCTTTATTCGAGAGAGCCATCGACAAGCCAAAGAAAAATTGAAGTGGAAGACATATAGCCTTTTTTTTGTTGCTTCTGTCTTGATTGGCGGTTTGTTTGCCTTAGTTGGACAAACCTATCAAACGGGGGCTGATGCATGGCAGCTATTTGCTGTTTGGACACTTTGCCAACTTCCATTTTTATTATTGTTTCCAAATGTGGCTTCTGCATTATTATTTGCCGCCACTGCCAACATTGCGTTTTATTTGTTTAATGAGCAAAACTCAAATAATTCAATGTGTTATGCCTTGCTTGTGAATGCAGGGTTACTCGTGATATCAGAATTATTTAGTAAAACTTTTCATGATCAATATTGGCGCATTTTACCTAAAGTATTTTTAGTACTGACTTTTGCCAGTTTATTTGGTTTAACAACAATTTATGATGTGTACTTTTATGCTTATGCTTGGGTTGAACTTGGTCGTTCATCACTCGGTTTTTTGCAAATTGCTATTCCTGCCTTGATTGCATTTTATGTATATCAAAAATATCGATTTGATTTTATTAATTTAATTATTTCAGTCATAGCATTACTTGGTGCTTATTACTTTTTGGCTTATTTTTTGATTCGTGGTTTCGATGAGGGGGTAATTTTAGGATTAGTAGGCTTTATTTTTACTATAATGGCAATTAATTTTTTGTTAAAACTTTATAAGCGAGAATATCCAAATAATAAGAAATCCCATTGGGCGATTTCAATATTATGGGTGATAGCCTTATTGATAGCGGTAGCGACGATAGGCGTTTGGTTATTCTTTTCTTTAGGTTTAGAGGAGTCTAGTGCATTCATTATTGGCGTTCTTTTATTTGGTATAGCTTGGTTGCTTACCTTAAATAAAGATAAAAATGAATACACTACAATTTTTACGGGTTTATTTTTTCTGATCGCAAACAGTTTTTTAGGATTCTATTTGTTTGTTAAATTTGATAATCCTTTTCTTTTATTAGGATATGAATTTAGCGAAGATTCAAATCTCGGTATCTTTATCTCTACACTGATTTTTACAGTCATTATTATCGTTAGCTACAAATTGATGCCAAATTCTTTAGTAAGGCTTCTACTGGTTATCCAACTTCTCGTTTATTGGCAAATTTCCTATGATATCTATTTCCATAGTTATAGCTTGAATAACACATGGTTTAATAAAATCCAGCTACTGAGTTCGATTGTACTCTTTTATTGGATCATGGGGCCTCATCAATCAGAACGAATTTATTTAAAGCCCATTGCCTGGGGGATGGTGTTATTCTCTCTATGGAGCTCTGCACCATCGTATATGACGTTTCCTTTGGTAGATTACGATATTATTGATACAGATGTTTTAAGTGATGTTATGACATCAGACATAGTGAGCCTTGATAATGTATTGCAAATTTTAAGTGGAGAATTTTGGTCACACTTCCGGTTTGATGTTAGCCATATCTTATATTTACTTATCTGTGCATTACCATTAGTTGTCTATGCATTGATGAATAAGTACAGCAAGGTTAAATATACGGAAGTTTTGTTAATTCTCTTCGCATTAACCTTGTTTGTATTAGGTTTTGTTGGGGCACCAGCTATTTTATATTTAACAGCGTTATTATTGCTCGTTTATTGGACGGATAGTCGCGCTTTTTTCGGACTTTTGATCATTATTTTTATTATTCATTTAAGCGGATTTTATTACCAATTGAGCATTCCATTGCTCTATAAAGGAGTGTTGTTAGTAAGTTTTGCTATTATTTTTGCGATTATCGCTTTATTCTTGCATGCACGTTATAAAACCCCTTCGCAAAGTGCAGTTGAAAACTATCCTATTTTTAAAGCTCCGATTGGGCTTGTCGGCGTATTTGTGATTGCGTTATTGGGGGCTGTGAACTATAAAGTGCAACAATTTGAAGATGTGTTGGCTACAGGTAAACCTGTTGTCTTAAAAATTGTTCCCGCGGATCCTCGTTCATTAATGCAAGGCGATTATATGGTATTGGATTATGCTATTTTATCTGAATTGCAGCAAAGTCAGTTTTCACCTGAATCGAATGAATCTAATGAAACCACAGGTATAGATGAATTAAGTCCTTCAGGGAAAAAAGCGTATATCCTTGTTCATCTTGATAAAAATCATGTTGCGACATTCTGTGAGGCGCAATCAGAGACACCAACAGATTTTAAACATTGCACCCCAAATGTTTATTTACCAGTTCGCTATAAATATTGGTCACCTAAATTACCAAGTCAGGAATATTTCTTTGCGGAGGGAAAAGAGCGATATTATGCGCAGGCAGAGTACGCCGAATATCGTTTTAAAAACGGTGTTTTATTGCTTGCCCGCCTGCTGGATCAGGATTTAAACCCTTTATAAAAATGGGAATAAGATCGTTGATAGATAAGAAAAAAGTGCGGTGGGTTTTTCAAACGTTTTACGTCCACTGCACTTTTTTATTTTTAGCTTGCGCTTATTTCATCGCAATCATGGAACCGAAGTTAAAGCATTGAAACCAAAGCTCCACATGCGAAAAGCCGACATTTTTTAATCGCGCTTTATGGGTTTCAATGCTGTCTGTGCGCATCACATTTTCAAGTGCGGTGCGTTTTTGGCTCACTTCTAATTCGCTGTAACCGTTGGCGCGTTTAAATTGATGGTGGAGATCAATCAGTAAGTTGTTGGTTTGCTCGTCTTCAAAACGGAATTTTTCTGACATCACCAATACGCCGTTTGGATTTAATCCTTGATGAATTTTTTCTAACAACGCCACGCGATCTTGTGGTGGCAGAAATTGCAGGGTGAAATTCAAAATCACCATGGATGCGTTTTTGATCTCAATGTGGCGAATGTCGTCACAGAGAATCTCGACCGGAATGTCGCTGTGGTAGGCGGCGATATGTTGACGGCAACGTTCTACCATCGGTTGGGAATTGTCCACCCCGATAATTTTCACATTAGGTTGGTTGATATGACGACGAGCGGAAAGGGTTGCCGCGCCACGGGAACAACCTAAATCATAGACATGGCTATTTGCCGTAACAAAACGTTCGGCAAGCATACCGATGGCGGTAATAATATTGGAATAGCCCGGCACAGAGCGTTGGATCATGTCGGGAAAGACTTCCGCGACGCTTTCGTCAAACGTAAAATCGCCCAATTTTTCAATGGGCGCAGAGAATAGGGTATCTTTCATATTTTTTGCGATGCAATAATTTGAAATAAAAAGTGCGGTTATTTTAGAGAAAGTTTTTAACGGCGCAAATAAATTTCGCTTTCCAATTCAAAAGCCCAGGCAATTTCCGTATAATCGCACGGTTAATTTCTCTTTAATGATCCAGAATATAATAAGGAATAAAAAATGATGCGTTCACATTATTGCGGTGCGTTAAACCGCGCAAATATCGGTCAGGAAGTAACATTAAGCGGTTGGGTTCATCGCCGCCGCGATTTAGGTGGGTTGATCTTTATTGATATGCGCGATCGTGATGGCATCGTGCAAGTGTGTTTTGACCCGAAATACCAAGATGCCTTGACCGCGGCTGCCGGTTTGCGTAACGAATTTTGTATTCAAATCAAAGGTGAAGTGATTGCTCGTCCGGACAACCAAATCAATAAAAACATGGCGACCGGTGAAGTGGAAGTGTTGGCAAAAGCATTGAAAATTTACAATGCCTCCGATGTGTTGCCGTTAGACTTCAACCAAAACAACACGGAAGAACAACGCTTAAAATACCGTTATTTGGATTTACGTCGTCCGGAAATGGCGCAACGTTTGAAAACCCGTGCGAAAATCACCAGTTTTGTACGTCGTTTCATGGATGACAACGGTTTCTTAGACATTGAAACCCCAATGCTAACCAAAGCTACACCGGAAGGTGCGCGCGACTATTTAGTGCCAAGCCGTGTGCATAAAGGCAAATTCTATGCATTGCCACAATCACCACAGCTTTTCAAACAGTTGCTCATGATGTCCGGTTTTGATCGTTATTATCAAATCGTGAAATGTTTCCGTGACGAAGATTTGCGTGCGGATCGTCAACCGGAATTTACCCAAATCGATGTGGAAACCTCTTTCCTGACAGCGCCTGAAGTGCGTGAGATTATGGAACGCATGGTGCACGGTTTATGGCAAAACATCATTGGTGTGGATTTAGGCAAATTCCCTGTGATGACTTGGCACGAAGCGATGAATCGTTTTGGCTCCGACAAACCGGATTTGCGTAACCCACTGGAACTAGTGGACGTTGCAGACATCGTTAAAGCGGTGGATTTCAAAGTGTTCCAAGGTCCCGCCAATGATCCGAACGGTCGTGTGGCGGTCATTCGCGTACCAAATGGCAGCGAAATTACGCGTAAACAAATTGATGAATACACTCAATTTGTTGGTATCTACGGTGCGAAAGGTTTAGCTTGGGCGAAAGTGAATAATATCAATGCGGGACTTGAAGGCGTTCAAAGCCCGATTGCGAAATTCTTAAATGAAGACGTATGGAAAGCGTTATCAGAACGTGTAAAAGCACAAAACGGCGATATCTTGTTCTTCGGCGCAGACAAATGGCAAACCACCACAGATGCCATGGGCGCATTACGTTTGAAACTGGGTCGTGATCTCGGTTTAACCCGTTTAGACGAATGGCAACCGCTTTGGGTCATTGATTTCCCAATGTTTGAACGTGATGATGAAGGCAATTTGGCGGCAATGCACCACCCATTCACATCGCCGCGTGATTTCACACCGGAACAATTGGAAGCGGATCCAACAACTGCGGTGGCGAATGCTTACGATATGGTCATCAACGGCTACGAAGTCGGCGGCGGTTCTGTACGTATTTTCGATCCGAAAATGCAACAAACGGTATTCCGTATTCTTGGCATCAACGAACAAGAGCAACGCGAAAAATTTGGCTTCTTGTTGGATGCATTGAAATTCGGCACACCGCCACACGCAGGTTTGGCGTTCGGTTTAGATCGTTTAACCATGCTTTTAACCGGCACTGAAAATATCCGTGATGTGATTGCGTTTCCGAAAACGACGGCAGCGGCGTGCTTAATGACCGAAGCGCCAAGTATTGCGAATCTACAGGCATTAGCTGAGTTGAGTATTCAGGTTGTAAAAGCTGAGTAAATTTGAAATTTGAATAATAGAGTGCGGTCAATTTTGACCGCACTTTCTTTTTTAGATAAAAAATTTTATCTACTAAAATAAATTGCTTTTTTGGTGTGATAACTTGCCTTGCCTCTTGGTTTTGAAGTTATTAACTGAAATTTTCAATAAATCAAAATTTTATTCTTTTATTTCCCTTTGGGTAGAATTTTATTTTCTTTACTGAGTTGTGAAATTCTATTATAAATGAGTCCTTTCCCGCATTTATGCTTAATTTATAAGAGAGAATTTTATGAGTGAAGTTTCAAATTCAGTAGAAAAATCCACGTGGGCGACTAAATTTGCTGCGTTGGGCCCAGGCATCGTTATGGCATCTGCTGCCGTTGGCGGTTCGCATATTATCGCGTCCACCCAAGCGGGTGCGATTTATGGTTGGGAATTAGTGAGCATCGTAATTCTTGCGAATTTATTCAAATATCCTTTCTTCCGTTTCGGCGTGCAATATACCTTAGATACCGGCAATACCTTGTTGGAAGGTTACCGCCAAAAAGGTAAATTTTATTTGTGGCTATTCCTTGCATTAAATATTTTTGCCACCGTGATTAACACCGCCGCGGTAGGTTTGTTAACCGCAGCCATTTTAACTTTCGTGATCCCTATTCCATTGCCAATGCCGGTCCTCAGTTTATTGGTGATCGGTGTGACAACCGGCATTTTACTGTTAGGGAAATATCGCTTATTAGACAGCTTGTCCAAAATTATCATGATCGCCTTAACTGTGACAACAGTCAGTGCTGTCGTGATTGCATTCATGCGTAACGGTATGCAAGGTGTTGCACCGGCAGATTTCGTTGCGCCTTCCCCGTGGGAATTAAGCAAATTGGCATTTTTGGTGGCGTTAATGGGCTGGATGCCGGCGCCGATTGAAATTTCTGCGATTAACTCCATGTGGGTGGTGGCAAAACGTCGCTTGACCAAAGTGTCTTATCAAGACGGTTTGTTTGACTTTAACGTGGGTTACATTGGCACAGCGATTTTAGCCGTTGTGTTCTTAGCACTTGGCGCATTAGTACAATTCGGTTCGCCTGAAACCGTAGAAATGGTGGGCGGTAAGTATATCGCGCAATTAATCAATATGTATGCCAGCACCATCGGTGAATGGGCGCGCTTATTGATCGCAGTGATTGCCTTCATGTGTATGTTTGGTACAACCATCACCGTTATCGACGGTTATTCCCGTACTAATGTTGAATCCTTGCGTTTATTACTTGGTAAACACGAAAGCACCGTAAAAACCTTAAACATTGCCATGGTGCTTGCGGCCGCCTCCGGTTTAGCCATTATTTTCTACTTTAATAACGCCGTTGGCCCGATGTTGAAATTCGCGATGATCGCATCCTTTGTTTCTGCGCCGGTGTTTGCATGGTTGAACTTATCCTTAACCATGAAAGCGAAACACAGCGTGAAAGGCGGATTATTGTGGTTATCCTTTATCGGCTTATTCTACTTAACCGCGTTTGCCGCACTCTTTATTGCACAGCAAGCCGGCTGGTTAGGCTAAAAATTTTTCTAAAAATGACCGCACTTTAAGGACTTCTTTAAAGTGCGGTTCTTTTTTACGTTGTTTTGCGTGAAAATACATAGCGAACTTTTTATTTGCGTGGATATCCAATTGAAATACAAAAACAACCAATCTGTCCTTGTTGTCATTTATGCCAAAGAGAGTGGCAGAGTACTCATGCTACAACGGCGAGACGATGCGGATTTCTGGCAATCGGTCACCGGTTCCCTTGAAGAAAATGAAATACCGTATGACGCGGCAGTGCGTGAAGTTTGGGAAGAAGTGCGGTTAAAAACGCCGTCAAAAAGCACTGCACTTTGGGATTGTCATGAAAGCGTAACGTTTGAAATTTTTCCGCATTTCCGCTATAAATACGCACCGAATGTTACCCACTGCCGAGAGCACTGGTTTTTGTTGGCAGTGGATCAGGAATTTACCCCTGAATTAACCGAACATCTCGCTTTTCAATGGGTTTCGCCGGCACAAGCGATTCAAATGACGAAATCCCCTAATAACGCGGAAGCGATAAGAAAATATTTATTTGATTTGACAAAATAGAAGGAAAACAACATGGCAGGCCATAGTAAGTGGGCAAATATTAAACACCGTAAAGCGGCGCAAGATGCGCAACGTGGCAAAATCTTTACTAAATTAATTCGAGAATTGGTAACCGCTGCAAAAATCGGTGGCGGTGATGTGGGATCGAACCCACGTTTACGTGCGGCAGTGGATAAAGCGCTCAGCAACAACATGACCCGTGATACCATTAACCGTGCCATTGAGCGTGGCGTTGGTGGTGGCGATGACACCAATATGGAAACCAAAATCTATGAAGGTTACGGCCCGGGTGGCACGGCCGTCATGGTGGAATGTTTGAGCGATAACGCCAACCGTACCATTTCCCAAGTTCGCCCAAGTTTTACCAAATGTGGCGGTAACTTAGGTACAGAAGGTTCTGTTGGTTATTTATTTAGTAAAAAGGGCTTGATTATTGTTAATCAAGCAGATGAAGATGCATTAATGGAAGCGGCGATTGAAGCCGGTGCCGATGATGTTCAACCACAAGATGATGGCTCTTTTGAAATTTATACTGCGTGGGAAGAATTAGGTTCCGTACGCGATGGCATTGAAGCGGCAGGCTTTAAAGTGCAAGAAGCAGAAGTGACAATGATTCCATCAACAACCGTAGATTTGGATGCGGAAACTGCACCGAAACTATTGCGTTTAATTGATATGTTGGAAGACTGTGATGACGTACAAAACGTTTATCACAACGGTGAAATCAGCGATGAAGTCGCTGCAATGCTATAAGGAGCATTTATGAAATTTGTTAAAGTATTCTCTGCAATGGCTACCGTTGCCATTTTGGCGGCGTGTTCTAATGCAACAGCCAATGTCGAATCCAAAGCTGCCGGCGCCATGCCAACGATTACGGATAAAACCGTCGTGTATTCTTGCAACAAGAAAACCGTGACTGCCGTGTATCAATTCGAAGGTCAAGAACCGACAGGGGCAATGGTGATGGTAGGCAATAAAGTGATTGCAAAAGATTTTGCTCGCGATACCGCCCAAAAAGATTTTACCGCATTTACTTCCGGCAACTATGTGTGGAATGTGGATAGCGGTTTAACCTTGGATAAATTTGATTCTGTCGTGCCGGTAAATCTTTTACAAAAAGGCAAAAAATCCGACAAAATCATCGTGAAAAACTGTGATGTGAACGCGAAAGCTACAGCAAAAGCAAATCAATAAACTTTCACTTCAAATAAAAACGGCTAGGTCTTCTAGCCGTTTGTTTTATACCCGATTATGACAATTATTTTAGGCATTGACCCCGGTTCGCGCGTGACCGGTTATGGCGTTATCCGACAAACCGGGCGACAATTGGAATACCTTGGCAGTGGCGCCATTCGCACTCAAGTGGATGATTTACCAACCCGTTTAAAACGTATTTATGCCGGTGTGTCGGAAATCATCACGCAATTTCAACCGGATATGTTTGCGATTGAACAAGTGTTTATGGCAAAAAATGCGGATTCAGCCCTGAAACTTGGGCAGGCACGTGGCACGGCGATTGTTGCGGCAGTGAATCATGATTTGCCGGTGTTTGAATATGCGGCGCGCCTAATTAAACAAACGGTGGTTGGTATTGGTTCGGCGGATAAGGTTCAGGTACAAGAGATGGTTACCCGAATTCTGAAACTTTCCGATAAGCCACAAGCGGATGCGGCGGATGCTTTAGCGATTGCGATTACTCATGCTCATTCCATACAGCACTCTTTCCATGTGGCAGATGCTGCGGGGCAAAACGAAACGCAGGAAAAATTGACCGCACTTTTACGTACTCGATATAGTCGAGGCCGTTTCCGTTTAAAAATTTAACTGGATATTTATCCAGTTTTATTTTATGCTACGCACAATTTCTTACAGATAACTAGGATTGCTATGATTGGTCATCTCACCGGTATTTTAATGGAAAAACAGCCGCCGGAAATTTTGTTGGATGTGCAAGGTGTCGGCTATGAACTGTTGTTGCCGATGACAAGTTTTTATCATCTTCCGGAAGTGGGGAAACAAACTAGCTTATTTACCCATTTGGTCGTGCGTGAAGATGCTCATTTGCTCTTTGGATTTGCCCAAAAAACCGACCGCACTTTATTTCGTGAATTGATTAAAACCAATGGCGTTGGGCCTAAATTGGCGTTGGCAATTTTATCTGCCATGTCGGTGGATGAGTTTGCGTATGCCATTGAACGTGAAGAATTGTCAAAATTAGTGAAGATTCCCGGCGTCGGCAAGAAAACCGCAGAAAGACTCTTAGTTGAACTCAAAGGCAAGTTTAACGGCGTGAAAAATAACGATTTCTTTATGCAAGCGGATCATTTGCCAAGCTTTAGCATAGAAGCCGTTGCAACCGCTGAACCTTCTAATGAGGCTGTGGCGGCATTGATCGCCTTGGGTTATAAGCCGGTTGATGCGGAGAAAATGGTGAAAAAAGTCTCTAAACCGGAACTTTCCAGTGAACAGTTAATTCGTGAAGCTTTAAAAGCCGCGTTGTAATTTGAGACAGACAAGATGATTGAAGCAGACAGAATTATCAGTGCTACGGCAAAATTAGACGAAGATGTCATTGATCGTGCCATTCGTCCCAAATTGCTGGCGGATTATGTGGGGCAACCACAAGTTTGCGAACAAATGGAAATTTTCATCAAAGCGGCACAATTACGTCAGGATGCCTTGGATCATTTGTTGATTTTTGGCCCGCCGGGATTGGGAAAAACCACACTGGCTAATATTGTCGCCAACGAGATGGGCGTAAATATTCGCACGACATCCGGTCCGGTTTTGGAAAAGGCGGGTGATTTAGCCGCCATGCTGACAAATCTTGAGCCTCATGATGTGTTGTTTATTGATGAAATTCATCGCCTTTCCCCTGCCATTGAAGAAGTATTGTATCCGGCAATGGAAGATTATCAGTTGGACATCATGATTGGTGAAGGCCCGGCGGCCCGTTCCATTAAATTGGATTTACCGCCTTTTACGCTTATCGGTGCTACAACTCGAGCCGGTTCTTTAACTTCGCCATTGCGCGATCGTTTTGGCATTGTACAACGCTTGGAATTTTATTCCGTGCCGGATTTAACGTCCATTGTGTCAAGAAGTGCGGTCTGTTTGCAGCTTAAAATTGATGATTCGGCAGCCTATGAGATTGCTCGCCGTTCTCGCGGAACGCCGCGGATTGCGAATCGCTTATTACGTCGAGTGCGAGATTATGCCGATGTGCGTAATAACGGTGTGATTACCGAAGCCATTGCGAAAGCGGCACTGTCTATGTTGGATATTGACGATGCCGGTTTTGATTATTTGGACAGGAAGTTGCTGACAGCTGTTTTAGAGCGTTTTGATGGTGGTCCAGTGGGATTAGACAATTTAGCGGCAGCCATTGGTGAGGAGCGGGATACTATTGAAGATGTGTTGGAGCCTTATTTAATTCAGCAGGGATTCTTACAACGAACACCGCGAGGAAGAATAGCAACCTCAACAACTTATCGCCATTTTGGCATTGAAAAAATTTCCCGAGAAGACTAAAAAAATAAAAGGCTTATTGATTTTCAATAAGCCTTTTATTTTTATCTTGTGATTATTGTTGCTGTTGTTTCATGCTGTTGAGTTTCGCTAATGCCACATCGCAACTTTTGATTTGTGTAGCCAATTCCATTTCAAGAATTTGCTGTTTGCTCTGATTGAGTTTGCTTCGAATCTTGTTTACTTGAGTATGGGTGCCGGGTTGTTTTTCTGCTTCAACAATCAGGTTTTCAGTTTCGTTGAATAAATCCTTGCATTGCTGTGGCATTTCTGATGATTTCTTCGCACTATTTTCAGCGGCATTTCCTACATTTGAAAAACTCATTACGGCGCTAGCCATGCAAAGTGCGGTCAAAATTCGTGTTGTTTTTGTTGCCATTTGAAATACCCTTGAACCATTCAAGTAAAAAGTAATATTAATAAATTGCCAAGGAAATTATCAAAATGTTGCTTAAAAGTCCAGAATTTCTTTCTAAATTTGTGATCTGGCGAATTTTAATCTGATAAATATTGCAAGTTTGTTTAGAAAACATATAATTTGATGTAGATCAATTTTACTCAAAATACTTATTTTTAGTTGTTTTTGATTGAGTTCAAAAAATGTGATCTGGGCAACATTTCTACTATTCTTTATCCCTATTTTTAGTAGTAGAATGTGGCTCACATTTAGGTTGTCTGTGTAATAATCGACTTAAAAAACTTTAACTAGTGGTGATTATAAAGATAATCTTATATGAAAAATTCAAAAGATATTTTGAGTTTGTGGGGTGATTACGAAGTAATCATAGAATTTAAAAACTTGTAGACTTTACAAGGAGATGAGATGTTAGACGTTGTTGAACTCTCAAGATTACAGTTTGCTTTAACCGCGCTGTATCACTTCATTTTTGTACCACTGACACTAGGATTGTCTTTCGTGCTTGTCATCATGGAAACAACCTATGTCGTAACAGGTAAAGAAGTGTATAAAGATATGACAAAATTTTGGGGTAAGTTATTTGGGATTAACTTTGCCCTAGGGGTAACGACCGGTATCATTATGGAATTCCAATTTGGTACGAACTGGTCTTACTATTCTCACTATGTAGGTGATATTTTTGGTGCGCCGTTGGCGATCGAAGCATTGCTTGCATTCTTCTTAGAATCCACATTTGTGGGTTTATTTTTCTTTGGTTGGGATCGCCTAACAAAAGGGAAACACCTATTGGCAACTTATTGTGTCGCTTTCGGTTCAAACCTTTCTGCGATGTGGATTTTGGTGGCAAACGGTTGGATGCAATCACCGACAGGTTCAGAATTTAATTTTGAAACCGTTCGTATGGAAATGACCAGTTTCTTAGATTTATGGTTGAATCCGGTTGCACAAAGTAAATTCTTGCATACCTTATCTGGAGGTTATGTTGCCGGTGCGTTTTTTGTGTTGGGAATCAGTTCTTACTATTTGTTGAAAGGTCGTGATCTTGGCTTTGCTAAGCGTTCTTTCTCTATTGCTGCGACCTGGGGATTTATTGCCTCAATTGCCGTGTTAGTGATGGGCGATGAATCCGGTTATGATATTGGTAAGGCGCAACCTGTAAAATTAGCGGCGATGGAAGCTGAATTTGAAACGCATGCTGCGCCAGCGCCATTCCATCCTGTTGCTCTTCCGAATACCGCAGAAATGCGTAATGATTTTGCGATTGAAATTCCATACCTTGGTGGCTTAATTGCTACACGTTCTTTAGATAAAGAAATTACCGGTCTAAAAGAGCTTCAAGCTAAAAATGAAACGCGCGTTCGCAATGGTATTATGGCCTATGATTTGTTTACTCAGTTAAAAGCACAGAAAAAAGCAACAGGTCAGGTTAACCCAGAAACCAAAGCGCAATTTAATGAAGTGAAAGGCGATCTTGGTTTTGGATTGTTGTTAAAACGTTATACCGATAAAGTTGTGGATGCAACGGAAGATCAAATTAAACAAGCAGCACGTGATACCATTCCTAATGTCGGTCCGAACTTCTGGGCGTTCCGTGGAATGTTAGCCGCCGGTGGTTTAATTATCTTATTAACGTTTGGTGCATTTGTGCAAAATTTACGTAGTCGAGTCACTGCATCACCATTACTCCTTAAAGCATTGTTATGGGGATTACCATTGCCATTCTTAGCCATTGAATTTGGTTGGTTCCTAGCTGAGTACGGCCGTCAACCTTGGGCGATTTATGAAGTATTGCCTGTTGGTGTGTCGGCATCCAATTTAAGTGTGAGTGATCTCTGGTTCTCTATCGGGTTAATTTGTGTGCTTTATTTCTTCTTTATTATTGTTGAAATGTACTTAATGTTTAAATACGCCCGTTTAGGTCCGAGCGCATTAAAAACCGGTAAATACTACTTTGAGCAATCATCTAAATAAGCAGGAGACGAATTATGATTGATTATGAATTTCTACGTATTATTTGGTGGGTGCTAGTCATTGTATTACTCATCGGTTTTTCTGTTACCGATGGTTTTGATATGGGCGTGACCGCACTTTTACCGGTTGCCGGTAAAAAAGAAGTTGAAAAGCGTATTATGATCAACTCCATTGCTCCTCACTGGGATGGTAACCAAGTCTGGTTATTAACTGCCGGTGGAGCAATCTTTGCGGCATGGCCGATTGTGTATTCTGTAGCCTTCTCCGGTTTCTATATTGCCTTATTCTTAGTGTTGGCGGCATTATTTTTCCGTCCAATTGGCTTTGAATATCGTGCAAAAATTGATAACCCAACATGGCGTGCAGTATGGGATTGGGGTTTGTTTGCCGGCGGTTTTGTACCAGCATTAGTTTTCGGTGTAGCATTTGGTAATTTATTGCAAGGTGTGCCATTTGAATTAAATGAGCTTTCACAAGTGACCTATACAGGTTCATTCTTTGCGTTATTAAACCCATTTGCACTACTTTGCGGCGTGCTAAGTCTTGCCATGTTAGCGACACACGGCGCAAACTGGTTACAAATGAAAACAACGGCAGAGTTGCGCAATCGTGCAAGAGCCATTACCCAAATTGGCGCATTAGTGACATTAATTACCTTTGTTCTTGCGGGCGTATGGCTTTCTTTTAAAGAAGGTTATATTGTAACCAGCGTATTGGATCACTTTGCCCCATCTTCTCCAGCCTCCGGCAAAGAAGTGGCTGTTGAAGTTGGTGCATGGTTTAAGAACTTCAATGAGACTCCTGCTTTATGGGCATTCCCAGCATTGGCTGTTGTGGGGGCATTATTGAATGTGATTGCATCTAAAGCAAATCGTTGTGGTTTTGCCTTCTTCTTCTCTGTATTAACCATGGCGGGTGTGATTATTACTGCAGCAGTATCCATGTTCCCATTTGTGATGCCTTCAAGTACTCACCCGGCACAAAGCTTGTTAATGTGGGATGCGACTTCAAGTGAATTAACCTTAACGTTAATGTTCTATCTCGCATTAGTCTTCGTGAGTATCTCATTGCTTTACACTATTTGGTCATACTACAAAATGTTTGGTCGTTTAGATGAAAGCTTTGTTGAAGACAATAAAAACACCTTATACTAAGGAGAATAATATGTTATATGCAGTTTGGGTCATCGGTGTTTTATTCGCGATAGGCGTAAGTGCAAAAATTACAATGAACAAAGAGCGTTCAGGTCAATTTGACGAGTAATTGAATGATTAATTCATTGTATCAATTAGTAAATAAGGGTTCATTGCGAACCCTTTCATTTATTTTAGCGCTGATTTTAACGGCGTTTTTCTTTTTTAACATTAACCAATTTTCAACGCAATTAAGAGCGGTCGAATTTTATTATGTTTTTATTTTGATCTGGAGCGTTGGGATTTTATGGATTCATGGTTTGGGCTTTGAGATCAGAGCAACGCTATGGCGTATGCTTTTCATGCCATGGATTGGTTATCTCGCAGCAATCATAAGTTTGTTGCATAATCTATTAACTTAAAATCAAAGAGTTAATTTTTAATAAGTGCAATTTCAAGCTTGCTAATCATTTTGCAGCACTCTAAAATAACCGACCTCCTGCTTTCTAAATTTCATTAAATGGGGAAGAAAAGTTGGAACAGAACGTTTTTTATTATTCTGCTCGTGTTTATTACGAAGATACAGATGCAGGTGGTGTGGTTTATCATGCACGCTATTTACATTTTTTTGAGCGGGCAAGGACAGAATATTTAAGAACATTTAATTTTTCCCAACAAGAATTGTTAGCAGAAAATAAAGGGGCTTTTGTCGTTAAATCAATGAATATTGATTACTGTTTCCCTGCGAAATTAGATGACTTGCTGCAAATAGAAACGCTTGTTACAGAAATAAAAGGTGCGTCCATTATTTTCTCTCAAATTATTAAACGGAATGAATTAACGTTGTGTCGGGCTACCGTAAAGGTAGCCTATGTTGATCTTGGTAAAATGAAACCGATGGCAATTCCATCGCAAATCAAGGCAACACTAGTCAATTAATTATTAGTGAGTTGTTTTCGGAGTATACAATGACCTCAGAATTAAACTTTTTAGATCTCTTTTTAAAAGCCAGTATTGTAGTTCAATTAGTAATTCTTATTTTAGTGAGCTTTTCTATTATTTCTTGGGCGATTATTATTCAACGTAGCCGAGTATTAACGAAGGCATTAAAAGAGTCTATGGCATTTGAAGACCGTTTTTGGTCCGGTGAGGATTTAAATAAATTATATGAAGGGTTATCTAATCGTCGTGATGGTTTAACCGGTAGTGAACAGATTTTTTATGTTGGTTTTAAAGAGTTTACTCGTTTGAAACAAGCAAACCCAGATGCACCGGAGGCGATTATTAAAGGTAGTACTCGTGCAATGAATTTATCTATGAATCGCGAAATTGAAGATATTGAAACTCGCGTTCCATTCTTGGCAACCGTAGCATCCATTAGCCCATATATAGGTCTTTTTGGTACGGTTTGGGGAATCATGCACGCTTTCATGTCCTTGAGTGGAGCAAAACAAGCTACATTACAAATGGTTGCACCGGGGATTGCAGAGGCATTAATTGCAACAGCAATCGGCTTATTTGCAGCAATTCCAGCTGTAATGGCTTATAACCGTTTAAGTTTACGCGTGAATAAACTTGAACAAAATTATGGTAATTTTATTGATGAATTTACGACAATCTTGCATCGCCAGGTTTTCGGTAAAAATCACCATAGTTAATTAATCATATTTTTAGCTGTACTTTGTGTTAAAAGTGCGGTCATTATTTTAGATGTTTTTTCGATTATACGTTTAGAAGGTTGATATGTCTTATCGTCGTCAGCGCCGCGATATTAAATCTGAAATCAATATTGTTCCGTTTTTGGATGTGCTTTTAGTATTGGTTTTGATTTTTATGGCTACTGCGCCAATCATTAGCCAGAGCGTGGAGGTTGAATTGCCGGATGCCGTGCAAAGCCAAAACGTTTCTGCAGAAGACAGAACACCGGTTATTCTAGAAGTTTCCGGTGTTGGGCAATACGCGATTTCAATTGGAGGAAATCGTACAGAAAATTTAACTGAAGATATGGTTACCCAGTTATCTAAGCAAGAGTTTGATAAAGATAACAATACAATGTTCTTAGTTGGTGGCGCGAAAGACGTACCTTATGAAGAAGTGATTAAAGCACTTAATTTGCTTCATCTCGCCGGAATTAAGTCAGTTGGGCTAATGACAAATCCAATTTAATGAGATAGGTAACCATTGTGCAGAAAAAGCGACAAAAAGGTGATGTTGATGCAGTTGTGATTTCAGTCATAATGCACTTGATTTTGTTTGGTTTGCTTATCCTTAGTTCCTTATACCACAATATTGATATTATGGGTGGTGGTGAAGGCGATGATGGCGAAGTCATAGGCGCTGTTATGGTTGATACCGGTTCTGCCGCTCAAGAGTGGGGGCGGATTCAGCAGCAAAAAAAAGGCCAAGCTGATAAACAAAAGAAACAAGAATTAGAAGATAAAAAACAAGAAGAACAGCAACGTCAACAAGAGCTAGAGAAGAAAAAAGAGCAAGAAAAACAAAAACAACTTGCTGAGCAAAAGAAACAGCAAGAGGAAAAAGCCCGTTTAGAGGCATTAGAGAAACAAAAAGAAGCAGAAGAAGCAAAAGCCAAACAAGAAGCAGAAGCAGCTAAATTGAAAGCTGATGCAGAAGCTAAGCGCTTAGCTGCCGCAGCTAAACAAGCGGAAGAAGAAGCGAAAGCAAAAGCCGCAGCAGCAGAAAAAGCAAAAGCCGAGGCGAAAGCTAAAGCTGAGGCTGAAGCAAAGGCAAAAGCGGATGCCGAAGCTAAAGCAAAAGCTGAAGCGGATGCTAAAGCAAAAGCTAAGGCAGAAGCAGATGCAAAAGCAAAAGCCGAAGCCAAAGCGAAAGCTGATGCTAAGGCAAAAGCAGACGCAGCGAAGCGTAAGGCTGATCAAAATGCATTAGATGATTTCTTTAATGGTGGTGATCTTGGTGGTGGAAGTGCAATCAAAGGTGGAAATGCGAATAAACAAGGTAGCCAAGGCTCTGGTGCATCAATGGGAGCTGGGGATGGAGGTAAAACCGGTTCTGCATATGCAGGTGTCGTTTACTCTTCGATAAAACCTTATTTCCGTGGAGATACACGCTTTATAGGTAAAGTTTGCGATATTAAAATGGAGCTTGCCAGTGATGGAACCATTTTATCGTATGAGAAAAAATCCGGGCCTAATGATTTGTGTGCAGCTGCATTAAATGCGATTGAGCAAGCTAAAAAAATGCGTAGAGCACCAACTCCGGAAGAGTATGAAATGTTTAAGAGCTTTACTCTTGGGTTTGACCCGAGAAAAGTGCGGTAGTTTTTTACCGCACTTTGAACAATAGGAGAAAAAATGAAAAGAGTTATTCGAGTATTTAGCTTATTTATTATGCTATTGGGATTGACTTCAGTAGCACGTGCAGAAGTTCGCATCGTTATTGATGAAGTTATGGATTCTGCGCGACCAATTGCCGTTGTTCCGTTTAAGTGGAATGGACCAGGTAGTGCGCCGGCAGATATTGCAGATATCATTGCATCAGATTTACGTAATAGCGGAAAATTTAATCCACTTTCTGTCAGTAAAATGCCTCAGCAGCCGACTACAGCTGCAGAAGTTAACCCTAGTGCATGGTCTGCATTGGGTATTGAGGCAGTAATTGTTGGACAAGTAACTCCGTCTAATGGTGGTTTTGATATTGCTTACCAATTAGTCGATACCATGGGAAGTGCGGGTTCGATTTTGTCTCAAAACCAATATACGGTGACTCAAAAATGGGTTCGTTATGGTGCACATACTGTGAGTGATGAAACCTTTGAGAAACTAACAGGGATTCGTGGTGCATTTCGGACTCGTATTGCTTATGTCGTGCAAAAAAATGGTGGCTCACAACCTTATGAGGTCCGCGTAGCCGACTATGATGGTTTTAACCAATTTATTATTAATAAGAGCTCTCAGCCTTTTATGTCTCCGGCATGGTCTCCTGATGGCAAAAAATTAGCGTATGTTTCTTTTGAAAATAAAAAAGCGCAAATTATTCTGCAAGATCTTAGCTCAATGGCACGTAAAGTAATCGCTTCATTCCCAGGGCATAACGGTGCTCCTGCTTTCTCGCCAGATGGCTCAAGATTAGCATTTGCCTCTTCAAAAGATGGCGTATTGAATATTTATGTAATAAATTTGGGTAGTGGACAGATTTCTCAGTTAACCAGTGGTTCAGGTAATAACACGGAACCTTCTTGGTCGCCTGATGGGCAGTCAATCGTGTTCACATCCGATAGAGGCGGCTCTCCGCAAGTTTATCGCATGAGTGCATCCGGTGGCGGAGCATCTCTTGTTGGTGGACGTGGTAGTGGTCAAATCAGCTCAGATGGTAGTACGTTAGTAATGATCGATGGAAGTAATAACATTGTGAAACAAGATTTGGTTTCAGGTGGTTCTGAGGTACTAAGTTCAACTTTCTTAGATGAAAGTCCGAGTATTTCACCAAATGGTATTATGATTATTTATAGCTCTACCCAAGGTCTGGGAAAGGTGCTACAATTAGTGTCCACAGACGGACGCTTTAAGGCACGTTTACCAGGGAATGATGGACAAGTTAAATTTCCAGCTTGGTCACCATACTTAACTAAATAAACAAGGAGAAATCAATGAATAAATTTACTAAAGCATTGTTAGTTGCTGGTTCAGTAGCTGTATTAGCTGCTTGTGGATCATCAAAAAATGAAAGCGCAAACGGCCAAACTTTTGGTGGTTACTCTGTTCAAGACTTACAACAACGCTACAACACTGTATATTTCGGTTTCGACAAATACAATGTTGAAGGTGAATATGCTCAAATCTTAGATGCTCACGCTGCATACTTAAATGCAACTCCAGCAACTAATGTACGTATTGAAGGTAATACTGATGAACGCGGTACTCCAGAATACAACATGGCATTAGGTGAACGTCGTGCTCACGCAGTACAAAGTTTCTTAACTGCTAAAGGTGTACAAGCAGGTCAAATCTCTACTGTTTCTTACGGTGAAGAAAAACCAGCAGTATTAGGTCATGACGAAGCAGCTTACGCGAAAAACCGTCGTGCTGTATTAGCATACTAATTTTTGCTATTTCAAATAAAAAACCGGGTATTAGCCCGGTTTTTTATTTTTTGTTTTACTGTGTGCTTCTTAATTAGATGCATACATATTTTATTATTTTTATTTTGATGCATATTCAAGCGAATAAATAAAAAAATAAAATTTTTTATTGATTATTGAAATAAAACCAGTATTATAACCCACCGTTGTTGGGTCGTTAGCTCAGTCGGTAGAGCAGCGGACTTTTAATCCGTTGGTCGAAGGTTCGAATCCTTCACGACCCACCACTCAAAAATACCCCTTTCTCAAGGGTCGTTAGCTCAGTCGGTAGAGCAGCGGACTTTTAATCCGTTGGTCGAAGGTTCGAATCCTTCACGACCCACCAATTTAAAGCTGTATTTCCCAAATATGGGTCGTTAGCTTAGTCTGGTAGAGCAGTGGACTCTTAATCCATTGGTCATAGGTTCGAATCCTATACGACCCACCAATAAAATTTCTTATATATCATATAATTAAGAATATCTAGGTAAATTTTAAATGTGACATGTTTTGCGCGAGTGTCGTAAACGCGACGTGTTTTTTTGTCAATTTTCTTCCAAATTAATTTTACTTTGCGATCTTCTTCGCAAAATTTCTCTATCTGCGTGTTTTAGCCTTTCTTATTCCCTTAAAGTGCGGCTCAAAAAAAGGAACGTTTATGCAAAAAGGGTTTACTTTGCTGGAAATGTTAATCGCGCTTTTCATTCTTAGTCTATTGTTGATGCTTGCTTTACCCGCATGGCAGCAGCATTCACAGCAGAACGTCTTGCAAAAAGAGCAGCAAAAACTTTATGCGTTTTTACGTCAAATTCAAGCTCGTGTAGAAAACTCCTCCGATATCTGGTTTATCATGGCAAGCCGTGATCTGCCAGGTAAACGTTGGTGTTTAACGGCGCAGATTAAAAATCATCACCTATGTGACTGTTTAGCTCCTCAAGGTTGTCCTCAGTATGTTTCTGCACATTTTTATTATCCGGCTGCGGACACAATGTTGATTAGCAAACGTTATTATCCTCTAGAACTTACACGTTTAAGCGGTATTCGTAATACGGCTTCTACTGCTTGTTTTGTCCTACAAGCGAATTCTCAGCGTACTTTATTTTCGTTTTTTAATGTGGGTAGTCTGAAATTAAAAGATAACCAGTCGTTGAGTGCATGTGTGAATGATGAAGAATAAGTTTTTTTATGACGTAGTGTATTCTCGTGGGCAAACGCTTGTTGCGCTTATGATTTCAGTGGCGCTTTCAAGTTTTTTACTGCTTGTTATTATGCAGTTTTATAGCCAGCATCAGCAACAGAACCGTGAAATGTTACTTCGTTTGCAATTACAAACTGAGTTACAACGTGTAATCCAATTAATAGGCAAAGATTTGGCAAGAAGCGGCTTTCGTGCGGTAAATGATAAATTGACGAAAAATAATTTGGCGTTATTTGAACTGGGAAATATTCCCTCATCGGTTGTTATCACTCAAATGAATAGCGAGAGAAATAACAGCTGTGTGCTGTTTTTTTATGATTTGGATTCGAATGGGTGTATTGGTACTGGTTATCAAGAGGGTGCTTGTATCTCAAATAAACGTAATGCTACAAAGGAAATTGAACGGGAATTATTTGGTTACCGACTTCATCAAAAAATGTTGGAAACACGTTTAACTTACAAAAACACAGTAAAACAAAATTGCAATCGAGAGGAATGTCAACGCTATACCCAGCAGTCCGCTTGTAATCATGGCGGTTGGGTGGATTTATTAGACGATAAGGTATATGAAATTTCCCATTTGAGCTTTGATTGGTTAGCAGAAAAACAGGGCGTTGAAATACGTTTAGCAGGGCATTTTAAAACGAATAAAAAGATTAAATATGAAACCTCTCTCGTTGTGCCTTTATTAAATGGAGCTAAAGAATGAGAAAACTCCATCGAGGCATGATGACGTTGAGTTTGTTGATTTTGCTGAGTTCATTTTTACTTTTAACGCTACTTTTTAACGATGACTTATTCCGCCTTTATTCTTCTATTGCAGCTCAGCGACACGTATATGTGACTCAGCAAATAAAATTGCAAACGCTAAGCCAAGCGACAAAAAAAGAGAAATGTCAGCAAGTTCCGTTAAATGAAAACGGCGATACCTTTCTCTTGACATTTCGGCTGGAGAACAATCCATTTGCCGATGGCTTAAGCCATTATGCGTGGTGTCAACGGGATAAGTTATTTCAAAAACAACCGGTGCGAAACCAACATGAAAAATTGTTTGATCAGTTTATTTCCGAAGAAGGGCTTGCGCTTTTTCGTTCACAATTGTCGTCGCCTCCGCTCATGTTAGGCTCATCATCGCCTGCGGCATTGTATTGGTTCACGGCGGAAGAAACCGAATGGGAGATTAACAAAAACGTGAATGCGGTGATTGTCGCCGAAGGCGATTTACACATTCGAGGACAAGGTAAAATTAGTGGTTCGATTATTACCAAGGGGCGATTGACGTTAGATGAAAATATTAAAGTGACTTATTCCAAAAGTACGGTTACTCAGATCGTGCAACAATACAGTCGTTGGCGTTTAGCAGAGAAGAGTTGGTATGATTTTGTCGTTCCCAAAAATTAATCAGAAAGGCATGAGCTTGCTGTCCTTGTTGGTGACCTTATCTGTATTCAGCGGGCTTTTCCTCACGTTTAACCAATGGGGAAATGTGCAACGCAAAAGTGCGGTGGAAATTTATCAACGTTTTCAAGCCATCCAACTTGCCGAAAATCAACGACAACGCCAGTTTCTTGGTCTCTCTTGCGAAAGCAGCATTCACCAAAACCACATTCATTTTCATATTACGTGCACGCAAAATCAGGTTACGGTGAAATATCCTCGGGGTGAAATTCGTTTATAATAGCGCAAGTTATATTTGAGCGCATTTCCGGAGGCGGCGTGTTTACTGTTTATCATTCGAATCAACTTGAAGTGCAAAAGGACATTCTCGTTGAATTAATTCAACGTCAACCGCTGAGCAATCCATTACAGCCGGAAACGGTGCTGGTACAAAGTCCGGGCATGGCACAATGGTTACAGTTACAAATCGCAGAGCAAAAAGGCATTGCAGCAAATTTTGCGTTTCCGATGCCCGCCAGTTTTATTTGGCAGCTTTATGCTGAAAACTTGCCCGATGTGGCGCAAAGCAATCAATTTAATAAAAACGCCATGATGTGGCGCTTGATGTGCTTAATTCCTCAATATTTAGAGCAAGAGGCTTTCCATCCTTTACGCCATTATCTGGCGCATTCTGTGCAATCGGAGCAATTTAAACTCTATCAACTTGCCGGGAAAATCGCCGATTTATTTGACCAATATTTGGTTTACCGCCCAGACTGGATCGCTGCTTGGGAGACGCATCGTGATGCGGAGATTCGTCATCAACTTGAAACCCAATTAAATCTTAATCACGATCGTTTATCGGCACAGATTGAACAAAATATCGCATGGCAGGCGAGCCTATGGCGGGCGTTAGTGCAGGCGGTAAAAGCAGAAACCGGATTAGATTGGGTGCAACACCGAGCGCATTTACACCAATTATTGTTAGAAAAACTCCGTGAAAATCGACCGCTCTTTTTGCCAGAACGCCTTTTCATTTTTGGCATTCCGGCGTTGCCAAAAGCGTATTTAGAACTTTTTCAAGCCATTAGCACATATTGTGATGTGCATTTGTTCTTCAATAATCCTTGTCAGGAATATTGGGGGGACATTGTCGATCCAACATTTGTTGAAAAATTAGCACTACGCACTCGTACTGATTATTTCAACCAGGTTAATAAACCTTTGTTGTCCGCAGACCAAATGGCGCAGCTAGAGCACCAATGGGAGGTGACTTACGCACAGGAAAAATTGCAGGTCGGCAATCCTTTGTTAGCTTCATGGGGAAAATTGGGACGCGATTTTTCTTATTTATTAACGCAGTTGGAACCGAATGAGATTTCTGCCTATGCGGAGATTGAACCGCGGAATTTATTGAGTCAAATTCAACATCAGATTTTGCACCTTATGCCGAGTGGCAGTGAGCCGTTAAACTATCAAGAAAATGACCGCACTCTAACCTTCCATTCTTGCCACAGCACGATGCGGGAAGTGGAAGTCTTGCAGGATTATCTGCTGCATTTATTACAAGAAAATCCCCATTTAACCCCAAAAGACATCATCGTGATGGTGGCGGATATTGATAAATACACGCCTTATATTCGCGCGGTTTTCGGGCAACATGCTACGCCGCAAACTGCCATTCCATTTTCGATTTCGGATAACAAATTATCGGAAAATGATGTGATTATTGCCGGTTTCCTCTCTTTATTGCAGCTCAAAGAAAGCATTTTTAGTGCAGAAGATGTGTTGGCGCTGTTAGATGTGCCGGCAATACGCCAACGCTTTAATATTGAATTGCAGGATTTGGCACAAATTCGCGATTGGGTGAAAAATGCCGGCGTACGTTTTGGTTTAGAAAAACAACGTGCACAACCTCATTGTGAGGTGCAAAGCAACTACAATTCCTGGCAAGCCGGTTTGGAACGTATGTTATTGGGGTATGCCTTACGGGAAGAAAATGGTATTTGGCAAGACAGCCTTGGATTGGACAGCAGTTTCGGCTTAAAAGGTCAGCTGGCAGGGCAACTGGCTGAGTTTATCGCCGCATTATCAGATTGGTTCCAAACATTGCAACAGCGCTATTCCGTGGCGCAATGGCAACAACATTTGTTGACCTTAACGGATCGTTTCTTTGCCGTAACAACGGAAACCGAAGAAACCTTATTTTATATTAAAGACGTGATTCAGCAATTTGTAGAACAGTTACAGGACGTGCATTTTGACGAGCGCTTGGCGGTTGATGTTGTGGCAGATGTCATGAGTGGTGCGTTAGAAGAAAACCCGAATCACTACCGTTTTTTAGCCGGTAAAGTGAATTTCTGCACGTTGCTGCCGATGCGTTCTATTCCGTTTAAAGTGGTCTGCCTGCTCGGTATGAATGACGGTGAATACCCACGTCAACAGCCGCCAAATAGTTTTGACTTAATGCAGTATCACCGTATTAAAGGCGATCGTGCGCGCCGTGATGATGATCGTTACTTGTTCCTTGAGGCTTTGCTGTCTGCGCAAGAATATCTGTATATCAGCTACATCGGACGTTCCATTTCGGATAATCAAGAGCGTGAGCCCTCCGTATTGGTGAGCCAGTTGTTGGATTACATCGTGGAAAATCTGCCGAATGAAGCCAGGGATTGGCGGGCATTGCTGGTGCAACAACACGGCATGACGGCATTCAGTCGAAAAAACTTTGAAAAAAACGACCGCACTTTTAGCCCTTCTTTTGCACAACAATGGTTGCCTTTGGTGAATTCACAATCCAATCAAGCATTGCCGGATTTTATTCAACCGACGATAGCGCAGGATGATTTCGAACAAGAAACGGAGATTGAATTTTCTCGTTTGGTGGCATTTGTGAAAAATCCGGTGAAATTTTTCTTTGAGCGCCGTCTCGGTGTGAATTTTTCCGAGCAGGAAGAAAGTATCGCTGACAGTGAAAATTTCGTTTTAAATAATGGCTTAGAGAAATATCTGATTCATGCGGACTTGGTCGATGTCGATGAACACCAAATCGACGCGTTTTTTGATCATTTGAAGGTGAAAGGCGTATTGCCAAGAGGTGAATTTTCGACACTCTACGCCAATAAATTATTGGATGAAGTGGGAGAATTTAAACAATATATTGCCGATTATGTGGAACAAACGCCACAAAACCGTTTTGTACAAATGACCTTGCCGACAGCATTCGGTAATATCACCTTATCAGGCAATATCTCCCATTTATATGGTGACCCGTTACAGCGTGTGACTTGGCGCATGGCCACCGTCAAAGACAAAGATCGTATTGAAGCGTGGCTGTATCATTTATTGTTGTGTGCAACGCAGCCACAGCCGACGGAATCCCTTTTCCAAGGCAAGGACAAACGCGAGATTTTTCAAGTGGTGTCTCAGCAGGATGCCCTTGCGCAACTGCAAATTTATGTCGAAAGCTATTTAGCAGGGCAGGCACAATTACAGTTGATTCCAACACAGGGCATTGAGGCATACCGAAAACAGATTGCTAACGAAGATGAAGTAGATGTTGATAAGTGTTTAGCACAGTTAATAAAAATTGCTGAAGGTGATGATCATTCCTGTGGCGATTTATATTGGCAACGTGTGTTGGTACAAACGCAGGAATTAGATTTGAATTGGATAAATCAGCAGGTGAAAGCGTGGTTTGTGCCGATGTTGCAAGCGATTAAAACGGAAAAATAACCTTATAAATAGACCGCCATGACCACGGCATTTTCCCGTTTTCCATCAGGCGTCGGGTAATAGTTTTTACGGATATCCACTTGATTAAAGCCCAGCGAATCATAAAGCGCTTGGGCTTTTTTATTGGATTCACGTACTTCTAGCCACAATGTCAAAATGCCTTTTTGTCTGAGTTGGGTGATGAGCTCGTTTAAGAGCTGTCGTCCGAGTCCCAAGCCTTGTTTTTTCGGATCGATAGCAATATTAAACAGGGTGGCTTCATCTAACACCGTCTGACAAATGGCAAATCCGTAAATCTGATGGCCTTCGGCGATCTTTAAATTGAGATAACGCTCGCCTTGGTTATTTTTCAGCGTACCTAAACTCCAAGGCACGGCGTGAGCCGCCTGCTCAATGGCATAAAGTGCGTCAAAATCTTGTGCTTCAATGGGCGAAATGCTTATCACGACAGATCCTTGTTATTCGGCATTGATGGAAGGGGATTGCTGAATGGTTTGCCAAAGTTGGCGTTTTGCCTGCGGATGTTGTTTAAATTCTTCAAGATCACCAGACTGCCACACATTTAACGGTTGTGGGAGAGATAAAGTGCGGTCATTTTCCGAGGCGTTTTGAGAAAGCAACCAATAACTGACTTTATGGTTAACTTGCAAATAAGCAAGCTGTTCAAAGGTGATGTTTAAGACTTGCTCGCTGTTCAGTGTCAGGCTGCGTAACACATCCTGCACAACAGGTTGTTGCAATAGATTTTGCTGACTGATGATAATCAAACGAATAGGCTCGGCGACAGTGATATTCATTGCGCCTTTCAACGCTTCCGGGCGTACTAACTGCCATTGGCTAATGCCCATTTGTTGCAGTAATACATCTCGACGGGAGTGGGGGTGGCGCGTTTCTTGCATATCTAAAATCAATTCAATCCAGTATAATGGGCGCCCATTTTAACCAATAAGGCAGAGGATTAATAGCGTGATTTGTACAGAAAGTGAAGTGTTGGAAAGGCATTTAGATTTTTTAACGGGGAAATCATTATTGCTTACCGGCGCGGTGAACGATGAGTTTCTTTCCGATTTACGACGCCAAGGTTTTAACGCTCGTGCTTGGAGTTGGTATTTTGATTACGCCAACCGAGAAAATCAAAAGCAACAAAGAGCGGTGGATTTTTCCCTTGAATTTCAATGCCAAGCCGATTTGATCCTGTTTTATTGGACGAAGAACAAACAGGAATGCCATTTCCAATTAATGCAAATACTTGCCAAAAGCCCGGTGGGGCAAGAAATACTCATTGTCGGCGAAAATCGTAGCGGTGTGCGTTCTGCCGAAAATATACTTGCGGACTTCGGCGATATTCACAAAATCGACTCTGCCCGTCGTTGTAGTCTTTATCATTTTCAGTTAAAAAATCCACCGCACTTTGAGCTGAATTCCTTCTGGAAATCCTACCAACACCCACAACTTGCCGATGTCACCGTGTATGCGTTACCGGGCGTCTTCAGCGCCGCTGAACTGGATGGCGGCACCGCATTATTGTTGACCACGTTAAAAAACGTGTCGGGCGATGTGCTGGATATCGGTTGCGGCGCCGGCGTGATTGGCAGCTACATTCAAAAACATCATCCGAAAACCAAGCTTGTGATGACGGATATTCACGCCATGGCGCTTGAATCGGCACAGCGAACGTTGCGAGAAAATCAGTTGCAAGGCATGGTGTTGGCAAGCGATGTGTTTTCTCATGTGGAAGGAAAATTTGACCTGATCATTTCCAACCCGCCGTTTCATGATGGCATTGATACCGCTTATACCGCCGTTAAGGAATTGATTGAACAAGCAAAATGGCATCTTAAAACCGGTGGTGAATTGCGTATTGTGGCGAATGCCTTTTTGCCTTATGCCGACTGGTTGGATCAATATTTCGACGGTCATGAGGTATTGGCAAAAAATAATAAGTTTAAGGTGTATTCAGTACGCGGATGAGTGAATAGTACGTTAAATTTCGCTAGTCTGACAAAAACCTTTTAGCTAGAATTCTACCTATTATTTACTACTTCAGGAGACGACTATGAACTTTCCTAAAATCGCCCAACAAGTGATTGAAAAACTTGGCGGCAAAGAAAATATTGTCACAGCGGCTCACTGTGCTACCCGTTTGCGTATTGTGCTAAATGATGAAAGTAAAGTGGACAAGGAAGGCATCGATAATATTGAGGGTGTAAAAGGGCAGTTTGCTGTTGCCGGGCAATATCAAATTATTTTTGGTTCCGGTACCGTGAATAAAGTCCACGCTGAATTAACTAAATTGCTGGGCATTGGCGATGTGAGTAAAGCGGAAGTGGCAGAAGCGGCAGGCGGTAATCAAAGTTTGTTGCAACGTTTGGTAAAAGGTTTAGCGGATATCTTCGTACCGATCATTCCGGCCATTGTGGCAGGCGGTTTATTGATGGGTATTTACAGCATGCTCACCGCCAAGGGGTTCTTTGTGGATGAACTCAGCGTCATTGACATGCATCCCGAACTCAAAGATTTAGTGGATTTTATTAATACCATTGCGAACGCACCGTTTGTATTTTTGCCGGTATTGCTTGGTTTCTCCGCCACCCGTAAGTTTGGCGGTAACCCATTCCTTGGGGCCGCATTAGGGATGTTATTGGTTCACCCGGCACTGGCTGATGGTTGGAACTATGCTTTAACGTTGGCAGAAGGCAAGATCCAATATTGGAATGTGTTTGGTTTGGAAATTGAACGTGTAGGTTATCAAGGCACTGTGATCCCAACCTTAATTTCCGCTTGGGTGTTGGCAACGTTAGAAAAAACGTTTCGTAAATTTGTCCCGTCTTATTTGGATAACCTTATTACACCGTTATTTTCCTTATTTATCGCAGGCTTCTTGGCGTTTACCCTCATCGGTCCAATCGGACGTGAAGCCGGTTCATTAATCGCCGCAGGGTTGACCTGGTTATATGACACCTTAGGTTTCATCGGCGGTGCGATTTTCGGTACCTTCTACGCACCCATCGTGATTACCGGTATGCACCAAACCTTCATTGCGGTGGAAACCCAATTATTGGCGGAAATGGCACGCACCGGCGGTACCTTTATTTTCCCAATTGCGGCAATGTCTAACATTGCGCAGGGCGCCGCCTGTTTGGGCGTGGCATTTGCCTTAAAAGATCCGAAAGTTCGCGGCTTGGCCATTCCTTCCGGCATTTCTGCGTTGCTTGGTATTACCGAGCCGGCTATGTTCGGGGTGAACTTGCGTTATCGCCAAGCCTTTATCGCGGCGATGATTGGCTCCGGTCTGGCAAGTGCCTTCATTGCCTTCTTTAACGTAAAAGCCATTGCCCTTGGTGCGGCAGGTTTCTTAGGTATTCCGTCGATTAAGCCTGACAGCCTCGCTATGTACAGCATTGGCATGGCGATTTCCTTTATTGTGGCGTTCAGCCTTTCCACTGTTTTAGTGAAACGCGAACAAGCCAAAGCATAGTTTGCCAACCTTGAGAAAGCACGAATTTGTGAAAGTAAATTCGTGCTTTTTCTTTTGCACAAATATAAAAACGTCGTCAAAAACGACCGCACTTTTTTACAAATTTTTCGAGCATTTCTACATAAACGCAAACGTTTGCGCTATAATACGCCACCTTAAATTTTACTTCATAAATCAAAGGAAATTATTCATGCAATCAACTCGTCCCATTCGCCAAGCATTGCTTAGCGTGTCCGATAAATCCGGTATTGTGGAATTCGCCCAAGGCCTCGTAAAACGCGGTGTTAAGCTGCTTTCTACCGGCGGTACGGCAAAACTGTTAGAACAAAACGGCTTGCCGGTAACCGAAGTGTCCGATTACACCGGTTTTCCGGAAATGATGGACGGTCGCGTGAAAACCTTACACCCAAAAGTGCACGGTGGGATTTTAGGTCGTCGTGGTACGGATGATGCGATCATGCAGCAACACGGCATTGAAGGCATTGATATGGTGGTGGTGAATTTATATCCTTTCGCCGCAACCGTGGCAAAACCAAATTGCATGTTAGAAGATGCCGTGGAAAATATTGATATCGGCGGCCCAACCATGGTGCGTTCTGCGGCGAAAAACCATAAAGATGTGGCGATTGTTGTGAACAATCAGGATTTTGATGCCATTCTTGCCGAAATGGATCAACATCAAAACAGCTTAACCCTAGAAACCCGTTTTGATCTTGCTATCAAAGCATTTGAACACACTGCCCAATACGATTCCATGATCGCGAACTATTTCGGTCAGTTGGTGAAACCTTATCATGTTGCTGCTGAAGAAGATGCGGAGGCGAAGTGCGGTCAATTTCCACGGACTTTAAATTTGAATTTCGTGCGTAAACAAACCATGCGTTACGGCGAAAATGCTCATCAAAATGCCGCGTTTTATGTGGATATCAATGTAAAAGAAGCGAGTGTGGCGACGGCAAACCAACTACAAGGTAAAGCCTTATCTTACAATAATATTGCCGATACCGATGCTGCGCTAGAATGCGTGAAAGAATTTGATGAGCCGGCCTGCGTGATTGTGAAACACGCCAATCCGTGTGGGGTGGCTTTAGGCAAAGACATTTTAGAGGCCTACAATCGCGCCTATCAAACAGACCCAACTTCAGCCTTTGGTGGCATCATTGCGTTTAACCGTGAATTAGACGAAAAAACCGCAAATGAAATTGTCGAACGTCAATTTGTGGAAGTGATTATCGCACCGAAAGTGTCTACAGAAGCCGTTGAAGTGGTGAAACGTAAGAAAAATGTCCGTTTGCTTGAATGTGGAGAATGGCAAGCCCGTACCCAACGTTTAGATTTCAAACGCGTGAACGGTGGCTTGTTAGTGCAAGATGCGGATTTAGGCATGGTGGGCTTGGATGATTTAAAAGTGGTCAGCAAACGTCAACCGACCGAACAAGAATTGAAAGATTTATTATTCTGCTGGAAAGTGGCGAAATTTGTGAAATCGAATGCCATTGTTTATGCCAAAGATAACCAAACTATTGGTATTGGTGCGGGCCAAATGAGCCGCGTGTATTCGGCCAAAATCGCCGGTATTAAAGCGCAAGATGAAGGCTTGGAAGTAGCCGGTTGTGTGATGGCATCCGATGCGTTCTTCCCATTCCGTGATGGCATTGATGCGGCGGCGAAAGTGGGCATTCAATGTGTCATTCATCCGGGCGGTTCAATGCGTGATCAGGAAGTGATTGACGCGGCAGATGAGCATAATATGGTGATGGTATTGACCGGAATGCGGCATTTTAGACATTAATTTATGCAGCAACTTCGCTCAATGAGCGACTTACTTATTCCCCCTCTTTCGTAAAGAGGGGGCGAGGGGGAGATTTCAACGATACTAAATGTACTATGAGGTTAAAATAACTTCTGCCAAATCTCCCCTACCCCTCTTTGCTAAAGAGGGGATTAAATTCAAAAAGACACAAGGACTACAACATGAACATCCTCATCATCGGAAATGGCGGTCGTGAACACGCTCTGGCTTGGAAAGCGGCGCAATCTCCATTAGCGGATAAAATTTTCGTTGCACCGGGCAATGCAGGGACGGCGTTAGAACAAAAGGTTGAAAACGTGAATATCGCTGCAACGGATATTCCTGCGTTGGTTAAATTTGCCCAAGATAACCACATTGGTTTAACGATTGTAGGGCCAGAAGCACCACTTGTGATTGGCGTGGTGGATGCATTTCGTGCAGCTGATTTAAACATTTTCGGACCAACGCAAGCCGCGGCGCAATTGGAAGGTTCCAAAGCCTTTACTAAAGATTTCTTAGCCCGTCATAAAATCCCAACCGCGGAATATCAAAACTTCACCGAAGTCGAACCGGCATTGGCTTACTTGCGTGAAAAAGGCGCGCCCATTGTCGTTAAAGCGGATGGTTTGGCGGCAGGCAAAGGCGTGATTGTGGCGATGACGTTGCAAGAAGCGGAAGAGGCAGTGCGCGATATGCTTTCCGGCAATGCCTTTGGTGAAGCCGGCAGTCGGGTGGTCATTGAAGAATTTTTAGATGGCGAAGAAGCGAGTTTTATCGTCATGGTGGACGGCAAAAATGTCGAGGCTATGGCGACCAGTCAAGACCACAAACGTGTGGGCGAAAAAGACACCGGCTTGAACACTGGCGGCATGGGGGCCTATTCCCCTGCGCCAGTGGTGACACCTGAAATTCATGCGCGGGTAATGCGTGAAGTGATCTATCCAACGGTCAACGGCATGGCGGCAGAGGGCAATGTTTACACCGGTTTCTTGTATGCCGGTTTGATGATCATGCCAAATGGCCAGCCGAAAGTGATCGAATTTAACTGCCGTTTCGGTGATCCAGAAACCCAACCGATTATGTTACGTTTGGAATCGGATTTGGTGGAGCTTTGTCTTAAAGCCTGTGATGGCAAATTGGACGAAGTGAAATCCCAATGGAATCCGAAGGCTTCTTTGGGTATCGTCTTAGCCGCAGAAGGCTATCCGGGGGATTATCGTAAAGGCGATGAAATCAGCGGTTTGCCTCAAAGTGAGGTCGAAAATGAGAAAGTTTTCTTGGCGGGCGTAGAAGTGAAAGCGGGCAAGTTAGTCACCAATGGCGGCCGCGTGCTTTGTGCTACGGCATTAGGTGAAAGCGTATTTGAGGCACAACAAAAAGCGCTGAAACTGGCTGAACAAATTCAATGGAACGGTCGTTTTTATCGCCGTGATATCGGCTACCGCGCCGTGGCTCGTGAGCAGCAAAAATAACTACATTTCATGTTAAGGGATCGAATGGATTATAAAAATAAAGAATTATGTCGTCTTCGTACCATAAGTTTTTTTCTAACGTTACATAAAAATAAAGCTCAATGGGAAGACGCCCTTTATTCAGTCAAACGTGATGTGGATTTGTTATTGCCAGCTGTGCAGAAAGTAGGTTATACCTTGCAATCGATTCGAGTGATTACCAATCCCTTTGGTGAATATTTGGATTTAACCAATTTGCAGACGGCAAAAGCAGATTTGCAGTATTTAACGGAGTTACTGAATAAATTTAATGAAAGTGGAATTCGCCTTCGATTTGCGATAGGCGCGGCGAGAAATAAAGAGGAAATTGCGTTATTGCCAGAGTTAATCGCAGCTTATGGTGACTTGTGTAATGCCTGTGTTAATGTACCATTAGATGAAAATGGCGTGTTAGATAATGAACTTATTGAACAATCTGTTTATGCAGTACAACGAATTGCAAATATCACTCCACGTGGCGAAGGTAATTTTAACTTTACTGTGAATTTTAATTGCAAGCCATTTATTCCTTATTTCCCCGCCGGTTATCATCTAAGTCATTTACCAAATAGTTTTGTCATTGGTTTAGAAACACCCGATTTATTAGTCGAAGTATTAAAATCTGTACCAAAATCGCCTCATAATAAATTTTATGCGGATTGTTATCGAGCAATGTCGCAAGCGCTGCAATATCATGTAGATCAAGTATTAGAGATGTTAAGTGCGGTCAAATTATCAGGTGAATTTGAATTTGCAGGTATTGATAGTTCGGCAGCACCATCAAAAAATTGTTCATCCATGACAAAAGTGTATGAATTAATGGGATTGCCCTATTTTGGTGCGGCTGGTTCAGTAGAGGTTTCTGCTTTACTGACAAAAGTCTTTAAATCAATCCAGCGTGTACCATTGGTTGGATTTTCTGGATTAATGTTGGCGGTGACAGAAGATTTAGGTTTAGCCGAAGGGACACAAAAACACTATTTTGATATTCGCGCTTTACTAACTTATAGCGCCGTATGTGGTATCGGTTTAGATACGGTTCCTGTGGCGGGAAATGCTAAGGCTGAAAGCATCACCGCTATTATGCGTGATACGGGAACGATGGCATTTCGCTTAAATAAACCGCTAACTGTGCGTTTATTCCCCATTCCGAATAAGATTGCAGGTGAAATATCCGAATTTGAGAGTGATGATTTATGTAACTGCCGCCTTTTACATATTCCGGATTAAAAAAATTTTCCCTACTTTGTATTGATGAATGTTATCTCTACTGTCAATAAAAGGAGCATCTCATGAGAAAATTAATATTGGGTGGTCTTGTTGCTGTATTATTCTCAGGGTGTACGGTAGCTCATCAGCAAACTGAACAAGAACAAGCCTTAGTCGGCGATTGGATTTGTCATGTAAAACCTGCAGCCAAATCCCCTTTACCTGTTGAGCATTTTGATTACGTCACTTATCGACCGGATCAAACTGTGCTTCTACGCGGCATTTCACAGATTGATACAAAAGAAGGTTGGATGCGCTATTTATTGCAAGCAAAAGCTAAATGGCAGGTGAGTGATGGTAAGTTAAGTTATGATTTTACCGATCGTCTATTTAAAACCGCCCATTCACCACTAGTTACGAAAATTATTGAACAATCTCCAGAATTTAAAGAATTAGATAAGGAATTTGTTTCACCTTGTAGCAACTGTGGTGATCATCTAGACATGAAGATTAAAATGAAAAGTCCAACAAGGATGACTAGTTTTAATACTTATACGAAAGAAACCAGCCAATGCCGTAAACTTGGTGCTGGCGAGAAAACAAAAGAAGTTAAACTAATTGAGACATTAGTGAAAGAAAAAAGCCCGATTTAGATAAATGAATGTTTTTCATTGTAATAATGAAAAATATGATCGAAATTTTTGATTAAGTTTTTACTTGGAAACAGATAAACTATACACAAATAATTCAAACAAAGAGGAAAACACAATGTTTAAAAAGAGCATGAACATCGCTGATTACGATCCGGTTTTATGGCAAGCCATTCAAGATGAGAATCGTCGTCAAGAAGAACATATTGAATTAATCGCTTCTGAAAACTATGCCAGCCCGCGCGTAATGCAAGCGCAAGGTTCTCAATTCACCAATAAATATGCGGAAGGCTATCCCGGCAAACGCTATTATGGTGGTTGTGAGTACGCTGACATTGTGGAACAGTTGGCGATTGATCGCGCGAAAGAATTATTTGGCGCAGATTATGTGAACGTGCAACCGCACTCCGGTTCACAAGCGAATGCGGCCGTTTATATGGCATTATTGAATCCGGGCGACACCATTTTAGGCATGAGCTTGGCACATGGTGGTCACTTAACCCACGGTGCTTCCGTGAGCTTCTCCGGTAAAATCTATCATGCAGAACAATATGGCATTACTGATGATGGTTTGATTGACTACGATGCGTTGCGTAAACAAGCGCATGAAGTGAAACCAAAAATGATCGTGGGCGGTTTCTCTGCTTATTCTCAAGTAGTTGATTGGAAAAAAATGCGTGAGATCGCAGATGAAGTGGGCGCTTATTTATTCGTGGATATGGCACACGTTGCCGGTTTAATTGCGGCGGGCGTCTATCCGAATCCACTTCCGTATGCCCATGTTGTTACCACGACAACGCATAAAACCTTAGGTGGCCCACGTGGTGGTTTAATTTTATCTGCCAGCGGCGATGAAGAGATGTATAAAAAACTTCAATCTGCTGTTTTCCCTGCAGGTCAAGGTGGTCCATTAGTTCATATCATTGCGGCAAAAGCGGTATGTTTCAAAGAAGCGTTAGAGCCGGAATACAAAATCTACCAACAAAATGTATTGAAAAATGCAAAAGCCATGGTGGAGGTGTTTAAACAACGCGGTTATAAAGTGGTTTCAAACAGTACCGAAAATCACTTGTTCTTAGTGGATTTAGTTCAACAAGGTTTAACCGGTAAAGCGGCGGATGCGGCACTTGGTAAAGCAAACATTACCGTGAATAAAAACTCTGTACCGAATGACCCACAAAAACCCTTTGTGACTTCCGGTATCCGTGTGGGAACCCCTTCCGTGACCCGTCGTGGTTTTAACGAGCAAGATTGTCGTGAACTTGCCGGCTGGATGTGTGATGTGTTAGATGCACTCGGTAAAGACAATGAAGAACAAGTGATTGCGGCGACAAAAGAAAAAGTATTGGCAATCTGTAAACGCCTTCCGGTTTACGCCTAATTATTCAGGCTTTTCTCTTTAAGCGGCGAATTTCGCCGCTTTTTTATTGCTTAAAGTGCGGTCGAAAAATCAAAGATTTTTCTGATGTATTGGAGAAATGCGATAAGTATGGAAAATAAAAAAGGTCGTTAGAAAACGACCTTTTTTGTTTTAGTGATTTTTATGGTAACTCTTCAATATCATCTTTATTCACTTTCGGTTGAACCATATGTTCACGGGTTAAACCTAAGTCATAGGCGATAGCAATCGCAATGAAGATGGAAGAATAGGTACCGAATCCGATCCCGATGAGCAAGGCTAGCGAGAAGCTATGAATTGTCGGACCGCCGAAGATGAAGAGGGCGATAACGACAATCAACGTGGTGACCGATGTCATAATGGTACGGGATAGGGTTTGAGTTAAGGAAATATCGATGATGTCGATGGCGGAAATCCGTCTGATTTTACGGAAGTTTTCACGCACACGGTCGAACACCACGATACTGTCGTTTAACGAATAACCTACCACGGAAAGGATCGCCGCAATAAAGGTTAAATCCATTTCGATTTGTAAGTAAGAAAATGCCCCTAGGGTAACAATTACGTCGTGCGCCAAAGAAAGCACACCGCCGGTGGCTAAGCGCCATTCAAAACGCATGCCCACATAAAGCAATAGCATAATGAGGGTGGCTAATGTGGCGTAAATAGCTCCTTGGGTTAATTCTTCCCCGACGTTCGGCCCAACAAACTCAATGGAACGAATTTGAATATCACTATCCAAGGTATTCAGCATTTTTTTGACGTGATCGCCGATTTGTGCATCATCGGTTGCCGGTAGGCGAATCATCACATCACGCACACCACCGGTGGTTTGCACGAGTGGACTCTCAATGCCGTTTTGTACCAACGTAGAACGGATTTTCTCCAAATCTGCCGGTTGGGAGAAGTGGGTATCTACCACCACGCCACCGGTGAAATCTAAGCCCCAGTTGAAACCTTTGGTAAACACAAAGAATAACGAAACCGCGATAATCACAACGGAAGCAAGGTAGCCCCATAGACGGAATTTCATGAATTCCACTAAACGGAAAGGGAGTTTAATGCCTTGAATTTCTTTAATTGGCTGACTTCTATTTTCTAAATTCACAATATATTTCCTCACCGTTAAATTGATAATTTATCAATTCGTTTGCCGCCGTATAAGAAATTCACGATTGCACGTGTTCCGGTGATTGCGGTAAACATTGAGATAGCAATCCCCAAAGATAAGGTGATTGCGAAGCCTTTAATTGGCCCCGTCCCCACGGCGTAGAGTGCTACCGCAGTCAAAATGGTGGTTAAGTTCGCATCAAAGATAGAACTGAATGCACCGTTATAACCTTCGTTAATGGCTTGTTGAATTGGACGGCCATTGCGAATTTCTTCTTTAATCCGCTCAAAAATCAACACGTTCGCATCCACGGACATCCCAACAGCCAGCACGATACCGGCAATCCCCGGCATGGTAAGCGTGGCACCCGGTAATAAGGACATTAAACCGACCAATAAAACGATGTTGGCAATTAAGGCGACATTGGCGATAAGACCGAATTTACGGTAGTAAATGACCATAAAGGCAACAACGATCATTAAGCCCCAGAAACTTGCTTGCAAACCTTGTTCGACGTTTTGTGCGCCAAGAGACGGACCAATTGTGCGTTCTTCCACGATTTGAATCGGCGCAATTAACGCACCGGAACGAAGCAACACCGCAAGATTTTGTGCTTCTGCCGGAGAATCAATGCCGGTAATTTGGAATTGACTACCGAAACGACCTTGAATGGTGGCGACGTTAATGACTTCTTCATGTTTTTGTAAAATGGTTTTGCCATTTTCATCTTTTTTGCCGCTGTCTTTATATTCTACGTACAACGTTGCCATCGGTTTTTGGATGTTTGCTCGAGTGGTTTGTGACATGATTTCACCACCTTCGCTATCCAAGGTGACGCTCACTTGCGGTCTGGAGGTATTTTGATCCACGCCTGAACTTGCGTTGGTAATGTGTTCACCACCTAATACGGCACGTTTATAGAGTACGATAGGGCGATTGTTTCTGTCATATTTTACTTCAGAATCAGAAGTTACCATGCCGCGAGCGGCTGCCTCTAAGTTTGCATTACCATTGACTAAACGGAATTCAAGAGTCGCTGTCGCACCAAGAATTTCTTTTGCGCGGGCAGTATCTTGTACCCCCGGCAATTCAACCACGATACGTTCTGCGCCTTGGCGTTGAATTACCGCTTCAGCTACACCTAGTTCGGTGACACGTTTACGCAAAATACTTAAGTTTTGTTCAATCGCGCTTTCGCGGGCTTCATTTAATGCCGCATCAGATAAGGCTAAAGACAGGGTGTTATCAGAAATCGCGCGAATGTCTAGGGTTGGATGCTGTTTGCGTAAATAACGCTGTACATCATATAACTGTTCCGGATTCGCCAACGTGACTATCGTGGAGAAGTTCTCTGCTGACTTAATGGCGCTGTATTGATACTTCTCTTTGCGCAATTCGGTACGTAAGGAATCTTGTAATTGCTCTTGACGTTTGGTGAGCGCAGAGTTCATATCCACTTCCATCAGGAAGCGTACCCCACCACGCAAATCCAAGCCCCATTTCATTGGATTGCCGCCAATACTGCTTAGCCATTTTGGTGTTGCCGGTGCAAGGTTTAATGCGATAGAGTAGTTATTGCCTAATTTTTCAGTGATTTTATCTTTGGCGAGTAATTGGTTATCGGTATTGTTAAAACGTACAAGAATAGAGCCGTTTTCTAACACGATGGATTTAGTTGCCAGATTATTTTCTTTTAGGACAGTTTGAACTTCGCTTAGCACGCTGGAATTAGCTTCCTGGCCACGAGTTCCTGAGATTTGTACGGCAGGATCTTCACCGTAAAGATTTGGAAGAGCGTATAAAATACCAATGGCGACCAAAAAGATCACCATTAGATTCTTCCATAAAGGGTAACGATTTAACATAGATTTCCTGTTCCCTTGAGGAATGTAAGATTAAAGGGTTTTAATTGTGCCTTTCGGTAATACCGCTGCGATGTAGTTGCGGTTGATCGTCACTTCAGTGCTGTCGTTTAAGGCGATAACGATGCTGTCGCTGTTTTCAACTACTTTGGTGATTTTACCGATGATACCGCCGGCAGTTAATACTTCGGTGCCTTTGGTTAATTCGGACATTAATTTTTTGTGTTCTTTATTTCTTTTCGCTTGCGGACGATAAATCATGAAATAGAAAATCAATCCGAAGATGATAAAAATAAATAACATTGACATTGGGCTGCCTTGTTGAGCTTCCATTCAAATTTCCTTTTAGTTAATGAAAAGAGAAGACGCTGTGGAGCGTCCGTAAACTGATTAAAATCGGTAGCTAAAATACCATAAATTCGCTTAAATGTGAAAACGATATTGCAAAAATCACGGCAAAAACGACCGCACTTTTGAAGACTGAAAATAGAGAGGTTACTTGTTTATTTTGGTGATTTTAATGGTACGTTGTGATTGACTTATTACGGTAAAAGACAACTGCTGTGCTTCGCAAAATAAACGAAAATCTTCGATGTCACTTTCCGCAGCAAGCCACACCGTCAATACATCATTTGGGGCTAATGTTTTGACGGCATTTTTCGTCATCAATAACGGCAGAGGACAACGATACTCACGCGTATCAAGTTGATATTCCATAGTTTAAATCAACGATGGCTTAAGCTTGTACGCGACGACGAGCACTCATGATCTCACCGATTTCGCGTAATTCCGATTCCGACAAATGTTGTTTACCCAGCTCAAATAACGGCTCTTCCAACGCGATATGTTTGTCGTAACCTGAGACCACATTGTTGATCAACGCCACATCAACATTTTCTCGATCGCCCGTCAACAAGGCTTGCAACTGTTCAGATAATTTTGCCCAGTTATCATGCAAGGTCACGTGCTGTCTTTCTAATTCATCAATGTCTTTTTGCGCTTCCGGCACATATTTCACCAAAAGTGGGAAAAAATCTTTTTCTTCATCATCATGGTGCAGCGGGGCTGACTGATTGAAATAATTGAGAATTTGCTGAACGTCATTTTTCACCGCCTGATTACAACCGTTTTTTGCCAAATAATCAGGCAAAATCGTCAATTGCCGACAAAAACGTTTCACTTTGCCATGGCAGGCATACAGCATTTCAATGGGTTCATTCCAACTGGCGAATTTCTGAGGTTCAAGGATTTGCATAGGGCCTCCTGTGAGAGATGAAAGTGCGGTGGAAAAAACACGTAAATTTTTCACCGCACTTTTTACGGATGATTTTTAGCTGATTATTTTTCTGTTTCTGCAAGTTGTAACGGCGGAACAGGCTTGCCGATTCTCGCATAAAATTCCACCACGAAATCATCGAAGCGATCGTCTTCAATGGCTTGGCGGATTTCCGCCATTAAACGCTGGTAATAACGCAAGTTGTGGATGGTGTTTAGGCGCGCCCCGAGGATTTCGCCGCATTTATCCAAATGATATAAATAGGCTTTAGTGTAATGCTTACAGGTGTAGCAATCACAGTGCGGATCTAACGGGCTGGTATCGTCTTTGTATTTGGCGTTGCGGATTTTCACGATGCCGTCGGTGACGAATAAATGACCGTTACGTGCATTACGGGTTGGCATGACACAGTCGAACATATCGATGCCGCGGCGTACGCCTTCCACTAAGTCTTCAGGTTTGCCCACGCCCATTAAATAGCGTGGTTTGTCGGCAGGGATTTGCGGGCAAATGTATTCTAAAATGCGGTGCATATCTTCTTTCGGTTCACCTACGGCCAAGCCACCCACGGCATAGCCGTCGAAGCCGATGTTCACCAAGCCTTCCAGAGACACTTTGCGTAATTCTTCAAAGGTACCGCCTTGGATAATGCCGAATAAGGCATTTTTGTTGCCCAATTCATCAAAGCGGTTGCGGCTGCGTTGTGCCCAACGTAAAGACATTTCCATGGATTTTTTGGCGTAGTCAAACGTTGCCGGATAAGGCGTACATTCATCGAAAATCATCACAATGTCAGAACCCAAATCATATTGGATTTCCATGGATTTTTCTGGTGATAAGAAAATACGTTCGCCGTTGATTGGGTTTTGGAATTTCACGCCTTCTTCGGTAATTTTGCGTAATTTGCCCAAACTGAACACTTGGAAGCCACCGGAATCGGTAAGGATCGGGCGATGCCATTGCATAAAATCGTGCAAATCGCCGTGTTTACGTATCACTTCTTGCCCCGGACGAAGCCATAAATGGAACGTGTTACCGAGGAGAATTTCTGCACCGGTCGCACGTACTTCTTCCGGTGTCATGCCTTTTACCGTGCCATAAGTGCCTACCGGCATAAACGCCGGAGTTTCAACGGTAAAAGTGCCTTGTGGGCGTTCAAATACCAAGCGACCACGACGGGCGTTGCCACTGGTTTTATCTAATTCATACTTCATTTAATTTCCTCAACGAATAAACAGTTCGAAGGTTTTTAGTCAATAAAAAAGCCTGAGTAACAGGCTTGAGTTGCAGGATTTTAGGTGGAGAACCTAAATAAGTCAATTTCTATTCCATTCCCTTCACATTCGGATTTTTGCTGATAAACATGGCGTCGCCATAACTGAAAAAACGATAGCGATTTTCTACCGCACTTTTATACGCATCCATGGTATGGCTAAACCCTGCGAAAGCAGAAACCAACATAATCAATGTGCTTTCCGGCAAATGGAAGTTAGTAATTAAACAATCCACCACGCGGAATTTTTTGCCCGGATAAATGAAAATAGATGTATCGGAAAAATACGGCTCAATTAACACATCACGTTGTTTTTCTTCCGCCGCTAATGCTGCACTTTCAATGGATCGCACGGAGGTCGTTCCCACGGCAATCACGCGTTTACCGGCTTTCTTAGTGGTTAGAATGGCATCGCAAACCTCTTGAGACACTTCCACGTATTCTGCGTGCATAACATGATCTTCAATGTTTTCAACACGTACCGGTTGGAACGTTCCCGCGCCCACATGCAAGGTTACAAAGGCGAAATTGACGCCTTTCTCTTTGAGTTTGGCTAGAAGTTCATCATCAAAATGTAAACCGGCGGTCGGTGCGGCAACCGCCCCCGGCACTTTGTTATAGACGGTTTGATAACGCTCTTGATCCGCTTCTTCGTCAGGACGATCAATATAAGGTGGCAAAGGCATATGCCCGATTTGTTGTAAAACGTCAAAAAGTGCGGTCTGTTTTTCAGCGATTTCAATTTCAAATAAACTGCCTTGGCGACCAACCATCAAGGCTTTTACACCGTTGCCTTCGCCTAATTTATCTTCACCTAAAATTAGTTCAGCCCCTTCTTTCGGCGCTTTAGAGGCGCGAACATGGGCAAGAAAACGGGATTCGCTTAATACGCGTTCTACCAAGACTTCTATTTTTCCGCCACTGATTTTGCGCCCGAACATCCGCGCAGGAATAACACGGGTATTATTGAAGATCATCAAATCGCCCGGATGAATCAATTCCAACACATCGGCAAAAGTGCGGTGGAAAATGTCCCCGTTTTCGCCATTCAACTGCAATAAACGGCTGGCAGTTCGTTCTGTTTTGGGATAACGGGCAATCAACTCATCTGGTAAATCAAAATAAAAATCAGCAACACGCATAATGGAATATCTGGTTTGAAAAAGAGGGCGGTAGTCTAGTGCGAATTGGGGAGAATCTCAAGGAAATAAAAGAAATCACGCTAATTTCTTTTGGCGAATATGTAGAAGAAAGTATTTGTACGGACTAATTCATCCTTTAATCTATGTTTTATTTTTCTCAAGGCAAAAAAAAGCCCTTTCAAGGGGATAAGGGCTAAAAGTATTTGGAGTCATATTTTTTTTAGGGTACGAGTTGCATTATATGCTTCCAAATTAATAATGCAACATTTATTTAACAATAAATTAACTTTTCTTTTCGTGCGGATTGCGCGTGTTGGTATCAACCAAATTTCGCATGAGCAACGCATAGTCCAAATGAATGTCTTGCGGCACGTCTAAGAAGACAAAATGCCCGTCACCCAAGGCAGCATCTACCTCGACATTTTTGCGGTTGAGCATTTTGTTGATTTTAAACACGATGTTGCCTTGTGGCGTCATCATTTCCACTTCATCGCCGAGCAAGAATTTATTCTTCACTGCCACTTCTGCCATGCCAAGTTCATTACGTTTACCGGTGAATTCGCCGACAAATTGTTGACGATCGGAAATGGAGTAGCCGTAGTCATAATTTTGGTATTCATCGTGGGTGTGGCGACGTAGGAAACCTTCGGTATAACCACGGTGGGCAAGGGACTCTAAGGTATCCATTAAGCTTTCATCAAACGGTTTGCCGGCGGCCGCATCGTCAATGGCTTTGCGATACACTTGGGCTGTACGGGCGCAGTAATAGAAGGATTTGGTACGACCTTCGATTTTTAAGGAATGTACCCCAAGTGCGGTGAGTTTTTCCACATGTTGTACGGCACGTAAATCTTTCGAGTTCATGAAATAAGTGCCATGTTCATCTTCAAAGGCGGTCATTTGCTCGTTAGGATTTTGCGCTTCGGTGTAAAGGAAAACTTTATCGGTGACCGCGCCTTCGCCCAAGGTCGGCGCGACATTTTTCACCTCAATCTGTTGGCTCGGGTCGAATTTCGGCACGATATTGCCTACGTCATCCACTTTGCCTTCTTCCATTTTGTATTCCCAGCGGCAGGCATTCGTGCAGGTGCCTTGGTTTGGATCGCGTTTGTTGATATAGCCGGAAAGAAGACAACGGCCGGAATACGCCATGCAAAGTGCGCCGTGTACGAAAATTTCGAGTTCAATATCCGGTACTTGTTGACGGATTTCGGCGATTTCATCAAGAGACAGTTCGCGAGATAAAATCACGCGGGTCAACCCCATTTGCTTCCAGAATTTCACAGTTGCCCAGTTCACCGCATTGGCTTGCACGGAAAGGTGAATATCAATGTCAGGGAAGTGTTCGCGTACCAGCATAATCAAACCGGGATCGGACATGATCAGCGCATCCGGCCCCATGTCGATAACCGGTTGTAAATCTTTAATAAAGGTTTTGAGTTTGGAATTGTGCGGTGCAATGTTCACCACGACATAGAACTTTTTGCCGAGCGCATGGGCTTCATCAATGCCGATTTTTAAATTAGCGTGATTAAATTCATTATTGCGTACGCGTAAACTGTAACGGGGTTGGCCGGCATACACGGCGTCTGCGCCATAAGCAAAGGCATAACGCATATTTTTTAAGGAGCCGGCAGGGGAGAGTAATTCAGGTTTAAATGGGGTTGTCATAAATTTCTCTTATGGTCTGATTTCAAGTCAGGAATTTGCGCAAGGCAAATCGTAAAGACGGGTATTTTAGGCGGATTTTGCTTTTTGTAAAGGAGAAGTGCGGTGGAAAAATAAAATGTTTTTTAGCGGAATGTGAATAAAAAAGTGGGCCTGTAGCCCACTTTCTTGTGATGGTATTTAGTCTTTACTTTCCGGTTGAGAAGAATCCATCATTAGTTCATGTTGCTTCAGAAGTTCTTCTACGGTTTTTCCGTTAATTAGAAAACGGTTATTGTCCCTTTCTAGTGTCAGAACGTAGTTATCGCCTTCTTCGATAAATATCGGAAATAGTCGCTCTTCCGGTTTGAGCTCAGTCAACAAGGCTTGCCAAAATGGGGAGGCTTTTTTGATTTTTAAACTTTCTTCATCAGAAGTCTCCGCGAGGCCTTTGCTTAGAACAATATTGGTTGTGCTTTGCATATTTTCGATGAACATGTCTGCGATGGACTGTTTATCTTTAGTTGTTTTTAACGTGCCTTTAAGATGGATACTCACCGGATAGGCTTTTGTGGTTGGATAGGTATTTAAATTGAAAGTGAGGGTTGTGTTGTCACTGGTTAAGTCTAGGGCTTTCCATTGATTTTCAAGGAGTTTTTGTGTAGTTTCCTGTGTGAAATAAGCTGAACACAATGGTGCAGTCAATCCGAAACAAAACTGATTTTCTGCAAATTGAGCAATATTAGTTACGGTGAGCGGTAGATTGAACGCAAGATCTTCCATTTGCACTTGTGCTTCAGGCAACGTCAGTTTTTTTAGTGAAATCGTGGAATTTCCACGATATTGGTTGTCTTTCTCTGAGCCTTGATGTTTTAACGCTAATGTTTCCAAAGAGACATGTTGATGATTAAATGCTTGTAGTGAGATTTCTGCATTGCTGTCTCCAGCCATTGCGTTTGCCCATTGTTTCTTCAGCTTTAATAAGGTCTTGTTATCTTCTTTGGGGGCGTTTTTGATGGAAAGGGCATCTAAATAGAGCGGAATAAATGCCAATTTGTTTTCCAAGTTATAGCCATCAAGTCGATAGACGATTTGAGCCCCTTTGGCTTCCCATTGTTTGCTTTGATCTTCCGGCGTCTGTTTGATACCGGCAGCATTTAATTGCAACGTCAGATTGGCTTTGGTGAGATCTGCATTTGCCATCGTTAAATTGAGTTTTGCCTCATTTAAATTAAAGTAAGGCTTTTGATTTTTAGGCGCATCCACGGATTTAACGGAAAGAGCTCCGTTAAATGTGTGGTTTTGCGTGAGGACGGCGGCTAGAAAATTGGCTACATGTTTAATGTTTTGCTCACCGTTTAGCTGTTTCTTAAATTCATTGGCAAAATCCACCGCACTTGTTACACCTTGCTGTTGTAGATTGAGCATCATGCCGTTAATCACGGTTTGGCTTTCTTCTGTCGTACGTTCTTTGTTGGCAATGCGTAAGGTGTCGCTACTCAATTGCGTGGAAAGATCGCGCAAATCTGTATCAGCCGATTTTTTCACACCAAATTGATAACGGGCGTTTTTCAGTTGGATTTTGGTGTTTTCTCCATTTAACAAATCCCATTCGGCATGTTTAGCATCGAGTTCAAGTGTTGAAATGTCGTATTGGTTTTCGCCAACGGGCACAAGTTTAATCTGGGCATGAATTTGTTCTAATTTGCTGTTTTTATCATAGTTAAAGCCGCTTAAGTTGGCATTAAGCGCTACGTTTTTTGAACCCGCATTAAAATCTAATGTAATTGAAAGAGCTTGCGCTTTATTCGTAAAATCACGGAAGTCGGTGAGTATGTTTGATTGTAGATAATCACCTACCGGTGAAAATTTGCTGTTAATGGTATTTTTATCAATGGTGATATTGAGATCTTTGTTTAATTGACGCACCAATTGTTCGGAAAGTGTGGATTCCGCTGTAATAAAAAAAGGCAACGCCGTCAGTTTGGTAGAAATAATATTGGTTTTTTGGCCATCATTATTTTCTAAACTAAAGGTAAGATCGCGACTAAAAAAGTTCTTGGCACTTTCCGTCACATTGAGGCTGAGTTGATTATCTAGAGAATAAGGGAATTTTTGCAAAACCCGATCTACTTGCTGATTGGTATAAAACTGCGCGCCCCCACCCAGTGCAACAAGGATGGCAGCAAGGGTTAAAGTAACTTTTCTTTTTTTACTCATGTGATTCTCAAGCTTAGGTTAAGGTTGTTTCGATGGCGATACGGAACGCCAGCGTTAAAAATATCATAAATGATAACCGCACTTTACTCTCTTGAATATAAAGTGCGGTTAATATTTTAATTATTTTTGATTTTTATTGGTTTTTTAACAGGAAAACCCCCTGTTCGGAAAGATGCACATAGGCTTCTTTCGATGCCGGGTTGAACTGTTCCGGGCGGCAGTTAATCAACAAATCTTGACCATGCCATACCGCCACCACTTCCCAATGGTTACCCATATACACCGCACTTTTAATGGTGCAACGTTGCGCTTCTGTGCCGGTTTCATGGAGATAAACGGCTTCCGGGCGAACGCCTGCTAAACAATCACCGTCCGGTAAATTGAATTGAGCGGCATTATTTAAGGTAAGCTCATAGCCATGAATGTTAACGCTATCCCCTTGCAATTTCGCCGGGAAAATACTGGATTCGCCCATGAAGTTAGCCAGGAATAACGAGTTCGGGCGTTGATACAGATCTTTTGCCGGTGCTTTTTGCATGATTTTCCCTTTATTCATCACGATAACTTCGTCGGATACCGCAAAGGCTTCTGTTTGGTCGTGGGTCACGTATAGAGACGTGATGCCAAGGCTTTGTTGTAATTCACGGATTTTTTCCCGCATTGCGCGACGTAAGTTAGCATCGAGGTTGCTTAAGGGCTCATCGAACAGTAACACTTTCGGCTTGAGAACAAGCGCACGAGCAAGCGCCACACGTTGTTGTTGACCACCGGAGATTTGATCCACATAACGATCTTCAAATCCGGCCAAATCCACCAATTCCAAGGCTTCTTTAACGCGTTGTTTACGCTCTTCCTTGCTCACGTTTTGCATGCGTAAGCCGTAGCCGACATTATCACCGATACTCATGTGAGGGAACAACGCATAGGATTGGAACACGATACAAATATCGCGGTTTTGAATGGACGATTTGGTTACGTCTTCACCGTCAATGAAAATTTGTCCGGAAGTTGGATTCTCAAGCCCGGCAACCAAACGCAAAATAGTTGTTTTACCGCAACCGGATGGCCCAAGTAACGTCACCATCGTGCCACGTTTAATGGTTAAATCCAAATTATCAATCACCACAGATTTGCCAAAGGCTTTTGTGACATTTTTTAATACTAAGAAATCATTACTCATATTTTTTACCTACAACTTAATTCATTTTTTTCGCTTTGGAACGGGAAATGCGGGTGTCACCGACAATCCAGTCGAAGAATAAAATAATCGCCATCATCACCACGATTAAGATAGAGCCATATGCAATGGCAATCCCATACTCACCGTCTTCGACACGGTTTAGGATGTATGCGGTTGCTACACGGGTATCCGCAGTCACCAAGAAGATGATTGCACTCACTGTCGTCATGGCACGCACGAAACTGGTGACAAGGGCAGAAAGCAAGGCCGGTTTTAATAATGGCAACACGATATACCACAGGGTTTTCCATGAGCTACCTTTCAGAGAAAGGGAGGCTTCGTCTAGGGATTTATCGAGTTGTCCCAAGCCTGCAATCGCCGCACGCATACCGATTGGCAAGTCACGCATCACCATGGAAATTACCACGATAATACTGGTACCGGTGATGTACATCGGCGCATTGTTAAAGGCAAGAATGTAAGAGACCCCCGCCACGGTGCCCGGTACGGCAAAACAAAGCATGGTTAAGAACTCAAGGGATTTTTTCCCTTGGAAGTCTTTACGCACCACAATATAGGCAATTAATAAACCAAAAATGGCAGTAAGTGGTGCCGCGATACCGGCGTAAATTAAGGTATTAATTAAGGAAGGCCACGCACCGTCACTTAATCCTTGACCGAACAACATGGCGTAGTTCTTCAAGGTTAAGGTATAGTCCACACCCCAGTTGACGGTGAAGCTTCCGTAGAAAATACTGCCGTATAAAGCAAGATTGAAGATAACCCAAGCGCCGAGCATGAAAATAATCGTGTATTTCAAGCCAGTAGGGAGTTCTTGTACATCGCCGCGATAAGATTTACCGGAAACAGTCACATAAGAGCGGTTGCCAATCCATAAATATTGAATGATAAAAATCGCCAAGGAGAAGATTAACAACATGGAGCCAAGGGTACTGGCGGAGGCGTAATCTAATTGTGAACCGGCAATGTAGAAGTAAATTTGCGTTGCAATCACATCGAAGCTACCGCCCAACACCAACGGGTTACTAAAGTCTGCGAGCGATTGGATGAATACGATGAGGAACGAGTTCGCCAAGGCTGGGCGCAGTAACGGGAAAATGATGTTATAGAAAGTTTGGTAACGGTTGGCACGTAAAGTATAAGACGCTTCTTCAATAGATGGATGCACAGATTTTAATGCGCCGTCTAAAATCATGAAGGAAATTGGCGCAAATGCCAAAATCTGTGCAATGGCGATACCGTTAAAACCGTATAACCAGTTGTGGTTGGTGAAACCGAAATAGGTAGATAAAAATTCGGTCACATAACCGGAGCGACCCAACATTAAGGTAACCCCTAACCCAACGACAAACGGTGGTGTAACAATCGGCAAAATAGAGAAGATTTTACCGATAAATGCGGTACGGCGCGCAATTCGTGTAGTGTAAAGAGCAAATGCTAAGCCGAACACCGTAGAAACAATGCCCACGAAGCCGGATAGGAACAAGGAGTTACTGATAACGCGCACAATGTAGCTTTGTGTCAAAATACGCATCACTTGTTGTGGTGCAAAGGTCTCTCCATCGTAGAACATGGAGACAAAAATTGCCAATGTCGGATAAACGATAAAGAAGAAAATCAGCAACACAATGCACAGCAAGGAGGCAATAATAAATTTGTCGCCTTGCATAATCTTTAACTTCGCCAAAGAGAGCGTAGCAAGTGCGGTGAAAGCGATGAGTAAAACGATCACCGAATAGCCCATGCTGATTTTCAGCACGCTGGCGCTGATAAAGGTAAATAATGTAGCCAGTACTAATAAGTAAAGTTCCGCTTTGGCTTGTGTATTAGGGGATAATTTCAGCCACGGTAATAAACCGTATAAAATCACCGGCAAGAACCAAAAAGCGGTAATGTTAAAAGACGACCAACCCATGGCATCAAAGAATTCATCGGCGGTGCTGTCAAACAAGCCGTAATCTAAGGCGTGGGAAGGGAGAACAAGAAATGCAACAATGGACAAAATTATCCAAAAATTCGCAGAATGTGTGATTGGTAGTTTATTTGCGTTCATACAACCTCGCATAAGAAGAAATAGAGAAGCAATGCAATAGACATTGCTTCTTTATTTAACAACAATTTATTTGGCTAGTTTAACATCATCAACCCATTTCGTGATTAAACGTTTACGCAAGTCAGTGGCACCGTATTTGTCAAAATCATAGTTAATCAGGTTAATCGATTTAAAATCCAACGCATAAGGGGATTGTTGCGCTGTGGTATTGGTTAAAATGGAATAGGCTTCGCCTTTTTGCCATGTTAATTCTTGCGCTTCTTTCGATAGCGCCCAATCTACGAAAAGTTTCGCATTTTCAAGATTGCGTGCGCCTTTAATTACGCTGACTCCACCAATTTCATAGCCTGTACCTTCGCAAGGTACCACTAATTCAACCGGTGCACCTTTGGCTTTTTCTAAGGAATATTCGTGTAAAAAGCCGATACCGATTGCGGTTTCACCACGCGCCGTGTTACGGGTGGCTGTATTACCGGATTTGGTATATTGCGACACGTTTTTGTTTAACGCTTTCAAGTAGTTGAAGGCTTCATCTTCACCCCAAAGTTGGATATAGGTGGCTAATTGCGTATAGCCGGTTCCTGAGCTTTGCGGATCCGCTGCTTGAATTTCATTGCGATACATTGGATCGGCTAAATCTTTCCAGCATTTCGGGGTTGGCAAATTGAGTTTTTTCAAGCGTTCTGGGTTTACGCCAAAACCTAATACACCAAGATAAATGGCGGAGGAATAGTTACCTTTCATTTTAGCCGGATCACGGAACTGCTCTACAATTTGTGGCAGATTTGGTGATTTATAAGGCTCTAACAAGCCCATTTCACCCGCTTGGGAATGCGGATCCATGGTGCCACCATACCAAACATCGCCTTGCGGGTTATCTTTTTCCGCATCGATTTTGGCTAAGATAGTGCCTGTGCCGCCACGAATAAAACTGGTTTTTACATCATACTTTTTCTCGAATGCCATGGCTTCTTGCTCGCACATGGTGTTTTGCGCACTGCAATAAATCACCAAGCGACCTTTCGCTTCCGCATTGCTGCTGAATAACATCCCTCCGAGTACCACACTTGAAAGTGCTACCGCAATTTTTGAGAGTTTCATTTCAACACTCCTGTGTTTTTGATGTCGAGGTAACGCACGTTTGTTGATGTGCGTCCTAATGATGGTGATGGACTCGTGTCGTCAGGACACGAGCCATCCATATAAGAAAAGTGCGGTGAGAAAAAGACATGAATTTTCGACCGCACTTTAGCGTGCTTATTTCGCTAATTTAACGTCTTGAACCCATTTTTCAATTAAGGCTTTGCGTTGTTCGGCAGCACCGTATTTTTCAAAGTCATAATTGATGAGATTCAATTTATTTGGATCAAACGCCGTTGGCGATTGTTCTGCTGTTGTGTTGGTTAAGATTTGTAAGGATTCACCTTGTTTCCATGCCAATTCTTGGCCTTCTTTAGACAACGCCCAATCTACGAATAATTTTGCATTATCGAGATTACGCGCGCCTTTTAAGATGCTCACGCCACCTAATTCATAGCCTGTACCTTCACATGGCACCACAAGTTCCAATGGTGCGCCATTACGTTTTTCAAGGGCGTAATCGTGTAAGAAACCGATACCCACGACTGCTTCACCGCGAGCCGCGTTACGGGATGGGGTGACGCCGGATTTGGTGTATTGGGAAACGTTTGGATGTAACGCTTTTAAGAAATCAAAGGCTTTGTCTTCACCCCAAAGTTGTACGAATGTGGCAAGCGCAGTATAGGCTGTACCGGCACTTTGTGGGTCAGCAATTTGTACTTCCCCTTTCAAACGTGGATCCGTTAAGTCTTTCCAGCATTTTGGCACTTCTTTAATGCCTAATTTTTCCAGGCGTTCTGTGTTCACGCCGAAACCTAAGATCCCCATGTAAATAGCAGAAACATAGTGACCTTTGGTTTTTGCCGGATCGCGGAAACGTTCTACGATTTCATCAATATGTTTAGATTTGTAAGGTTCGATTAAGCCTAATTCAGCCGCTTGCGCTTGTGGGTCGAATGTACCGCCGAACCACACGTCGGCTTGCGGATTATTTTTTTCCGCTTCTACTTTAGCAAAAGTACTGCCTGATCCGTTACGAATAAAGGAGGTTTTGACATCATATTTTTCACCAAACGCTTTGGTGGTGGTTTCACATAAAATGTTCGTCGCACTACAATACACGACTAAACGTCCTTGTGCCGTTGCAGCTTGTGATGCGAGTAATCCACCGGCTAAAAGTGCGGTTGAAATTGCAAGAGAAAGTGATTTTAGCTTCATGTTGTACCTCTTTATTGTCCATAAAATGAAAATGTAATATGAATATGCTCAAGCAAGTGCTTTTGAGGTTTGCATGTTACATAAAATAACTATCAATTAATGTGAGAAGTCTCACAAAATGAAGAATTTTATGAGTGAATCTGTTGCGTAAAAAATTAATTGTAGAAAAATTGTTTGTAAACAGATCTATTTATGTCAAAAAAACGCTTTTTTCTTTATAATTTCGCCAAGTTATTTACTCAATGAGGGAAAGGGAAACGGTATGTCAGAGCATCAAACACCATCTTGTATTATTATCGCTATCGCCGGCGCTTCGGCTTCAGGGAAAAGTTCTATTGCCTCTACTGTACATAAAGAACTTTGTCATGAACTAGGGTGTGAAGAAATCGGTATTATTGCAGAAGATAGTTACTACAAAGATCAAAGCCACTTAGAGATGTCTGAACGGGTTAAAACCAATTATGACCACCCAAACTCTATGGACCGCGATTTGCTTATTGCCCATTTAAAAGCCTTGAAAGCCGGTAACGCCGTCGATATTCCTGTGTATAGTTATGTAGAGCATACCCGAACCGATGAAGTGACTCACTTTACGCCAAAACGTATTGTGATTTTAGAGGGGATCTTGTTGCTTACCGATGAGCGTGTGCGCCAGTTAGCTGATATTTCCGTGTTTGTGGATACACCGTTAGATATTTGCTTTATTCGCCGTTTACAGCGTGATATGGAAGAACGTGGGCGCACCCTTCAATCTGTTATTGATCAATATCGTGCCACGGTGCGTCCGATGTTCCTGCAATTTATCGAACCCTCTAAACAACACGCTGACATTGTGATCCCACGCGGGGGAAAAAACCGCATTGCCATCAATATGTTAAAAGCGCAAATTATGCAATTATTAAGCCAAAAATAGGGGCCTGAAATGAGATTATGTGATACTGACATTGAACGTTATCTGGATGAAGGCTTAATTTCGCTGAATCCGCGCCCGTCTAACGATAAAATTAATGGTGCGACGATTGATGTTCGTTTGGGGAATTCTTTTCGTGTGTTTCGTGAACATTCCGCCCCTTACATTGATTTAAGTGGGCCGAAAGAGGAAGTCTCTGCGCAGTTGGAGTCAGTCATGAGTGATGAAATTATTATTGCTGATGACGAAGCTTTCTTTTTGCATCCCGGCATGCTTGCCCTTGCCACTACTTTAGAATCAGTCAAACTGCCGGCGAATATTATCGGTTGGCTAGACGGACGATCTTCTTTGGCGCGTTTGGGTCTCATGGTGCACGTAACGGCACACCGTATCGATCCGGGTTGGGAAGGCAAAATTGTGTTGGAGTTTTATAATTCCGGCAAGTTGCCATTGGCGTTGCGTCCAAATATGGTGATTGGTGCCTTGAGTTTTGAAGTGTTAAGTGGCATAGCGGCACGCCCGTATAATCGCCGTAAAGATGCCAAATACAAAAATCAACAAAACGCGGTTGCCAGTCGCATTGACAAGGATAAATAAATGAAAAAGATCGCCTTGATGACATTGGTCGTGATGTTAGCGATCTTTGCTTTTTTTTATGTTCAACTTAATAAACTAGAAAGTGCGGTAAGTGCCAAGTTGGCACAATATGAAACTGTATTTCAACATTTTAGTATTGGTTTTTTCCCACAGCCCTATGTCTCTTTTGAGGGGGGTAAACATAACCAAATTTCTATTGAGAAATTAAAAGGAAAATTTAATTTTTCTGCTTTAATTTCCGGAAATCTGCAACTTACACAGTTAGATATTCAACATATTCGTTTTTCCGATAATGCACTCAATTCTGCTGATATACACATGCATTTCTCCGATTTCAATCTGGATAATTTTCAACAAGATCGTGTGTTGTTTAATGGGCCTCAGTCTTTGATGCTTGAATGGGATAAGCCATTATATGGCGATCTACAACGCTTCCATTTTCGTTTCAATAAAGGGGAAATTTCACGGTTTGCAGAAAACGACTTTGCAGTGGTGTTTGAAGACGCTGAGCTAAACCAACAACCGCTAGGTACTCTCCGTGCAGAAGTCGATTTATCCAAATACACTAAATATGTTATTGCCGATATTATTTCGGATTGCGATTTCGTTTGTATCGCACACCTAGATTATGCAAGCTATCCAGGCCAAAGTGCGGTCAGCTTTAGAGGTAAAAATTATCCTATCGAACGCTTATTGGCATTATTTAATTTCCCAAATACGCTCACCGGCAACACGGATTTTGACATTACCGCCGAGTTCGTTCAGTCGCAAATAAAAGCTGGTAAATTCTATTTCAGTGCACATGAGGGGGAGTTATCCGGTGTGAATCTATTGGCGCTTGTAGGGCAATATTTGCCGATCAATTGGAATGAGGCAGAACTCAAGCAAAAAGACAAAATTAAAACCCCTTATGAAAAATTGGTAACAAGTTTTACGTTAAACGAAAGCCAATTAAAGATTGATAGAATAACGCTAAAAACCTCTACCCTTTTAGGGCAGGGTTCTGGCCAAGTAGATTTAAATGCAATGCAATGCGACATTCATTTGAATCTCCGTTTGGCAAACGAAAAATATGCAGATCTTTCCTTGCCAATTCATTTTTTTGATAACTGTTATTCGCCTCGGTACGAATTGCAAATCAATAAAGATTTTCGCAAGAAAATCAAAGAACTGATTAAACTCAAATTAAAGTAGTTTTTCTCTATGTACTCTTTACAAATCGTTCGGCGTCTGAAATTTTTTCGTGTCATTTTGCTGGCATTTGCTGGATTTGTCTTTAATACCACAGAGTTCTTGCCGGTTGCCTTATTGTCAGATATTGCCGACAGTTTTCACATTCCGGTGGAACAAGCCGGCTTGATGATCACGCTCTATGCTTGGATTGTGTCGCTCATGTCGTTGCCTTTTATGCTCATGACGGCAAAACTGGAGCGACGCAGTTTACTCATTAAATTATTTATTGTTTTTGTGGCAAGCCATGTGCTTTCTGTGTTGGCGTGGGACTTTTGGGTGTTATTGCTCTCTCGCATCGGCATTGCTTTTACGCATGCGATCTTTTGGTCCATTACCGCTTCACTTGCCGTGCGCGTTGCGCCGAAAGATAAAAAAGCACAGGCGATTGGATTATTGGCAATGGGCAGTGCGTTAGCAATGGTGCTTGGTTTACCTCTTGGTCGGGTTATCGGACAGTTTTTAGGTTGGCGAGAAGCCTTTGGCATTATTGCTTTTCTTGCGTTTTGTATCCTCTTATTGCTTTATCGATTCCTACCGCACTTGGCTAGTCGCAACGCCGGTTCACTAAGTAGCGTGCCTTCTTTATTTAAGCGCCCGTTATTAGTGGGATTCTATGCATTAACTATACTTATTATCTCAGCGCATTTTACCGCTTATAGTTATATTGAGCCCTTCATCATTCGCGTTGGAGGAATGAGTGATGGTGTGGCCACCGCAATTTTATTGATTTTTGGGTTGTCAGGGGTAACCGCAAGCCTTCTCTTTAACCGCTTTCACCGTTTTGCGCCGGCCAAATTCTTGTTGGCGTCTATGGCTATTTTAGTATTTTCTTTGATTTTGTTATTACCATTCAGTCATAGCGAATTTTCCATGTATTTACTGGCATTCGTATGGGGTGTTGGTATTTCGGGCATTGGACTGAGTTTGCAGGTGCGAGTACTACAACTGGCACCGGATGCGACGGATGTAGCCATGGCCATTTATTCGGGGCTATACAATGTTGGTATAGGAGGAGGCGCGTTGTTTGGTAATCAAGTAATGCAACATTTTGGTTTAGCCAATATCGGTTTTTCCGGGGCGGCCTTTGCAGCGATGGGGCTACTGCTGTTTATTTATATTCATTTTCGCTATGGAAAAGCCAATAGCGGAAATAATCTCTAATTCGCTATGGAAAAGCCAATAGCGGAAATAATCTCTAATAAAAAGAAGGAAATTTTATGAAAAAATGGCTCTTGCAATTTGTTCAACTTGCGAAACAAGCCTTGGTTCGACACCCGGTTGAGCTTTTATTGGTGGCAATTTGTGGTGCAATCCCGATTTTTGCCCCTGAACCCATGGCGATGATGGAGCGTTATGCCGACTTTTTGCTATGGGCGCCAATGGCGTTTATGTTGGTTAATTTGACCCATGGAAATAAATATTATCGTTTGAGTATTTTTATTCCTATCGCGTTTGGAGTGTTGGCGACATTGGTTGATCTTAACGATTTCACACAAAGTGCGCGTTTCGGTATTTTAAACCTTGCCGTATTAGTAATTTTCTTGTGTAAAAACGTGGCAAAAAACAACCGCACTTTTATGAGTATCTTGCTCAATAATATGCTCAATGCTGTGATTGCCACATTGTTTGCGCTGATCATCGGTGGAATAGGCAACGGATTGGCAGCAGCCATTCAAGCATTATTCCATGTGGATATGTATGCCTTGTCGATGTATTCTCGGATTTGGTTAGTGACGTGGTGGTGGATTTTCCCACTGGCATATTTAAGTTTGTCGCAACGAGAAAATCTCTTTAGCGGGCGTTTTAATGAATTAAGCAAGATTCTGCTAAACTGGATTTTATCCCCTGCGTTGGTGATTTATACTCTGATTATTTACGCTTATGCAGTGTCGATTTTGATCCAAGGTAAAATGCCGGAAGGCATGATCGCCAATGTGGCATTTCCTTATTTGATGATTGGCATTGTGCTTTATACCTTGCAAATCCTGTTGGATAACGAAAAATGGCAGAAGTTTTATCGTCTGTTGCCGTGGCTCAATTTATTGCCGTTGGTGATGTTGTGGTATGCCATGTCTATTCGCATTCAGTATTATGGCTTGACCCAAGATCGCGTGTATTTACTCATGGGGGCTATGATTCTTGTATTATGGAACTTCATTTTGCTCGTGCCGAAAATCAGACAATATCGTCTTCTTGCCGGCGTGCTGTTGCTAGCGTTATTAAGTAATGCTTTTGTGATTGACGCAAACCAAATCGCTTACGAAGATCAATTGGCTCGTTTTGATAATTTTGTAAAAACTCAACAATTATTAGATAGCAATGGCAAATTAACTGAAGAGCACATTAAACAATGGACAGCGACTCGAGGAAATGATGCTAAATTGTCTGATGAATTTCGCAATAGAACTTATGCAGTGTTGTTACGAGCAGATGAACAATGGGTTGAGGAATTCAAACAACATTATGGTATTCCGAAAGAAAAATCGCTTTATGAATGGTTGCCTGAATCAAATGGTTATCAAGAGGAATTAGTGTCTTATTTTGAGATTGAAAATAAACAAGAGCAGTTTATGGACATTCAGAATTACAACCGTTTCCTGTGGCTTAACGGTGAAGTAGCAGATCGTCGATTTACCATTAGTGAGCTTAATTCAAAAGAAGAGGATTGTCAGATTGGATTGGAAGCGGTTTTAGATTCGCACGGCAAATTAAATGGTGCTTATGTCAAATGCGGAGATTTCTTGCGCAACAATAACCCGCCGGATTTTTTGTTAAAAATACAACGAAAAGAGGGTGGAGAATACGTTACATGGAATCTTGATGCCTATTTGCGTGATTTGTTTGCCCGACACAATTTGGATATTCACAAAAAATACACTAAAAATGAGTTGGCCATCTTAACAAAAGACGCCAAACCTTATGTGGTGCTAGGTGACGTAGTGGTCTTTTTTGATTATTTAACTATTGAATATGACGAAAGAGGTGACTACAAAGGTTATGCCGCACAACGGCTATCCATTACCGGCGTATTCTATAAATAGAAGATAAAAAAGTGCGGTGATTTTTCACCGCACTTTTTGTTTATCGTTTTGCTTTCTTAATAAACTTCATCAAACGTTTACGTTTACGTAATTGGTTCGGCGTGAGTTTATTGCGTCTGCCGGCAAACGGATTGTTGCCTTCTTGGAATTGCAGACGAATCGGCGAGCCGATAATTTTGAGGCTACGGCGGAAATGGTTGGATAAATAACGTTTGTAAGAATCCGGTAGTTTATCCACTTGGTTACCATGAATCACAATGATTGGCGGATTGTAGCCACCCGGGTGGGCATATTTCAGTTTCACGCGGCGACCGCTAATCATCGGCGGTTGATGTTCGTCCACCGCGATTTGCAGAATACGAGTCAGCATGGATGTCGTCATTTTCTGCGTCGCACAGTCGTAGGCTTCTTTGACGGAATCAAATAAATTGCCAACGCCACTGCCGTGCAAAGCAGAAATAAAGTGCACGCGGGCAAAATCAATAAAATCTAAACGACGATCGAGCTCGGATTTCACGCGATCTTTGACATCGGTGTCCAGTCCATCCCATTTATTGACCACAATCACCAAAGAACGTCCGGCGTTTAAAATAAAGCCGAGGAGGGACAAGTCTTGATCGGAGATGTTCTCACGGGCGTCAATAACCAATAGCACTACGTTGGCGTCTTGAATAGCTTGTAGCGTTTTGATCACGGAGAATTTTTCTACCGCTAAATGCACTTTACCGCGTTTGCGTACCCCCGCCGTGTCGATTAACGTGTAATTTTGTCCATCGCGTTCCATTGGAATGTAAATACTGTCGCGGGTGGTGCCCGGCATGTCGTAAACCACGACGCGATCTTCGCCCAAAATGCGGTTAGTCAATGTAGATTTCCCTACGTTTGGACGCCCCACAATGGCGATTTTAATGTTTTGGTTATCCGGTGTTTGTTCTTGTGCTAGTTCTTCATCTAAAAGTGCGGTGTCTTCTTCGTTTGAAAAATCGAAATCTTCGTCCCATTCGTCAAATTCAGCGACCTCGGAAGAAACATCGGCGTTTTCGACCGCACTTTCTTCTGTCGTTTCTGCCATTTGCTCTGCGAATGGGGCAAGCACGTGTTCCATCAAGCTTGTGATCCCACGCCCTTGAGAGGCGGCAATTTGCGCAATTTCACCTAAGCCTAATTGATAGAACTCTGCACAGTGGGAATCAGCATCAATGCCGTCCACTTTGTTGGCAACCACCACGGTGGTTTTGTTTTGGCGTTGGCGTAAATAGTTTGCAATGCCGATATCCGCTGATGTTAAGCCGGCACGGGCATCCACTAAGAATAAAACGATGTCTGCTTCTTCAATGGCAAGTAATGATTGCTCTGCCATTTTTTCTTCTACGCCTTCTTCCGTGCCGTCGATACCACCGGTGTCAATGACGATGAAATCGTGTCCGGCAAGATGCGCTTGGCCATATTTACGATCTCGGGTTAGACCTGGAAAGTCGGCGACTAAAGCATCACGGGTACGGGTTAGGCGATTGAATAAGGTGGATTTGCCCACGTTTGGACGACCCACCAAGGCAACTACGGGAGTTGTCATAAAAACCTCTTATAAATGAATGTGCCACGGGAATATTGATATCGGCACTTGAAAAATGGCTGGCATTATAGCGGATTTTGGCTGTGATGAGAAATGACAAGGGTTGGACGAAATAATTTATTTCTAAAAATCACTTTAAAATTTTTGCGTTGGTATTATATTAAAATAGACGAAAATTTGTACTGTTCATCTTCACGATTCATCAAGTTACCCTAAGCTGCTCAGAATTTAGCGAAAAATTAAACCGAATAATATGATTTAAAAATTAAAGAAATAAGGATAACTATGGCAAAAAGAAATTATTACGAGATATTGGGCGTAGATAAAAACGCCGATCTCGACACAATAAAAAAAGCGTATCGCAAATTGGTGCGCAAATATCACCCGGATGTGAGCAAAGAACCTGATGCGGTGCAGAAAACTGCCGAAGTGAATGAAGCTTATGAAACACTGAAAGACACACAAAAACGGACAGAATATGATGAAATGTTGGCTAATCCATTTGACGGTACAAGCCAAACGCGAGACAACCCATTTGAGGGGGCTTACGGCGACACCAATGGTTTCCGTCATTATGAATTCCATTCCGGTGATGATGAGCCATTCGGACAAGGAGATTTTCATTTCGAAGATTTATTCTCTGCCTTTGGGCGTCGAGGACAACAATCACATACTCGCCAAACAGGGCCAATGAAAGGCGAAGATCAGCATGCTGAGCTCAGTATTGATATTGCCGCCGCTTATGACGGCACTGAGCGTTCTGTGACTCTAAATGTGCCGACTATTGATGAATATGGCAGAATTACTCAACAAAACAAAACATTAAACGTAAAAATTCCGAAAGGTATTACGGAAGGACAACAAATCCGTTTGGCTCGCCAAGGTTTGCCGGGCATTAATGGAGGAGAAAACGGTGATTTATATTTGAAAATTCGCTTCCATGAACGCCCCGATCTTTATGTGAAAAATAAAAAAGACGTTTGTCAAACTATCGATGTATTCCCATGGCTGGCGGCATTGGGTGGCAAAATTCAGATTGTAACCCTTGGCGGACGTCTGCAACTCAACTTGCCGGCTAACAGCCAAAATGGCAAAAGCATTCGTTTGAAAGGTAAAGGCATTCCGGCTAAAGAACCGGGCGATTTATATTTGAATATTCGCATTTTGGTGCCACCGGTTGAGGATGACGCCGACCGTGCCGCATGGGAGCAAATTGCCACACATTTCGCCAGCAAACAGGCCTAAAATAGAACAAGGAATTGAAATGATGAATCAAGATATTGATATCAAATTGAGCTTTAATGAAATGTTGAAAGTCTGTTCTGATGATCGTCAGTGGTTACTGGAACTGATTGAAGAAGGCGTGATTTCAGTGGATGGGCGACCCGAGCAGGCGATTTTCAGTGGTTTCCAAATGGCCCGCGTGCGTCGGGCTTGCCGTTTGCGGCATGATTTTGATGCCAGTGTACCTGCGCTAAGTTTGATTATGCGTCTATTGGACGAAGTAGAAGAATTACGTAAACAGAATCGTCCTTTTTCCTTACTGGATGAGGTGAAAATAGGCTAAAAGTGCGGTCATTTTTGATGATATATTTATGTTGTTAATGAAATAATTTACCTGTATGTGATGTGTAGATTTTATTGTTAGAAACTTGAAAAGGAGAAATGCTATGTTAAAAAACATTGAAAAAGCCACAGTACTAAAACTTAATGATCTATTGACATATCAGGACGGACAGGTCATCAGTAAAACCTTCTCGCAAAATCCGGCGGTGGGATTGACCATGTTTTGTTTACCAAAAGGCGAAGAAATCAGTGCGCATAAATCACGTGGCGATGCCTTAGTTACTATACTGGAAGGCAAAGCCCGAATTACGATTGACACCACTGATTATGATGTCAATGCCGGCGAAAGTATTGTTCTTCCGGCGGACATTCCTCATGCGCTATACGCATTGGAAAATTTTAAAATGTTTTTGACTGTGGTATTTCCGAAAGAAGGAAGATAGTTAGAAGAGAAAAGAGGCGCTTGGGGAAAGCGCCTTTATTTTTATGTTTTGAATAGTTGCTTCGGCATTTGCTAGAATTAAGAAAGGTAGTTTAGTGAAAAAGTGTTCATTACTTATGCGATATAGAAACTCGTTACACATGACAAAAAGTAGTGAGGAACAATAAAAAATAAATTTCTGGCATCATTTTATTCTTTATATGACGAAGAGAATGTACTTTTAAAGATGAGTACGAGAGGAATAATGTAACTGATGAACTTCAAAGAAGTGGCGGAACGGACGGGACTCGAACCCGCGACCCCCTGCGTGACAGGCAGGTATTCTAACCAGCT